>NZ_JBVJHR010000013.1:0-260981 GCF_055586705.1 Sphaerisporangium sp. NPDC049457
CCCCCCCCCCCCCCCCCCCCCCCCCCCCCCCCCCCCCCCCCCCCCCCCCCCCCCCCCCCCCCCCCCCCCCCCCCCCCCCCCCCCCCCCCCCCCACTGCGCTGCCGGGTGACCTGCGCCGCCTGGTTTCCCGTGCCGCCGGCCGGTCACCTGCGCCGCCGGCCGGTGGGCGGAGACGTGCATTCCCGGCATTCGCTTGCCGCCGGCGGCGTGCCCGGGTGATCCTTTCAGTGCGATGGCTTACCGGGACGGATACCGCGGCAGAGTCTGGCGCTTCCTGAAGCTGTCGGGCCTGGCGGCGCTGGCCGTCGCGCTGGGCGTCGGCAACGGCTTCGTCGCGTCCTACGGTCCGACCGGCTTGGCGGGCGGGCTGCTGCAGATCGCCGGGTTCCTCGCGTCCATGGCGCCGGTCGCCGTGGTGTTCTTCGGGGCCGAGACCCCGTTGTGCGTGCCGGTGGCGCTGCTGCTGGCGGTGTCCGTCTGGTCCGCGCAGGGCCTGGTGGACGACATCGCCCGGACCCAGCGGGGCCGGGTGAGCGAATGCGCGGTGCTGTCGGAGCGGCCGGAGTGGCGCACGGTCTCCGAGTACCACTCGGGCACCGGCCCCGGCGACCCTGGCTGGTGGAGCACCCGCACCGAGGTGACCTACTATTACCGGCTGGACTGCCGGGGGAACGGCCCGGATTCGATGGAGACCGGCTCCTCGGTCGGGAAGGCCGGTTCGGTCATCGCCGTGACCTGGGATCCGACGGGACGGCTCAAAACCGTCCCGGCCAAGAGCGTGTCGCCGTCGGGAAGGGCGCGGACGGCGGCCCTGAACGGCGGCGCCGCCGAGCTGCTGCTCCTCGTGGACGCCTTCGCCGTGCCGCTGTGGATCCGCCGGCCCCGCCTGCGGCGCCGCCCGCGTCCCCCGCGGCGGCCGGCGGCCTGAGCCGCGGACGGCGTCGGCGGCCGAGCGCCCCGCACGGCAGGCCGCCGCAATCGGACCGAGGGCCCGGAGCGAGGACCGGGACGCGGGGCGGGGGCGCCGGACGGGAGCGATCAGGCGCGGAGGGCGGCGGCTTCGGCGGCCAGTTTCTCTACGCGGGCGTAGTCGCCGGAGGCGAGGGCGTCGGCCGGGGTCAGCCAGGTGCCGCCGACGCAGCCGACGTTCGGCAGCGCGAGGAACTCGGCCGCCGTCTCCGGCCTGATGCCGCCCGTCGGGCAGAAGCGCACCTCGGGGAGCGGCCCGGCCATCGCCTTCAGGTACGGCACGCCGCCGGCCGGCACCGCGGGGAAGAACTTCAGCTCGGTCAGGCCGCGCTCGGCCAGGGACATGACCTCCGAGGCGGTGGCCGCGCCCGGCAGGAAGGGCACGCCGCAGCCGAGCATCGCCTCCAGCAGGGCCGGCGTGCCGCCCGGGCTCACCAGGAACCGCGCGCCCGCGTCGACGGAGGCCGACACGTCGGCGGCGGTGCGCACGGTGCCGGCGCCGATGACGGCGTCCGGGACCTCGGCGGCGATGCGGCCGATCGCCTCCAGCGCGCACGGGGTGCGCAGCGTCACCTCGATGGCCGGAAGGCCGCCCGCCACGAGCGCCCGCGCGAGGGGGACCGCCGTCTCGACCCGGTCGATGACGACGACCGGGACGACGGGGGCGAGGTCGAGGATGCTCACGGCGTGGTGCTCCTTGTCGCGGGGGACGCCTCGGAACGGGCGTCCGCGGGGACGGACCAGGTGGGACGGGCCCGGGAAGGGACGGGTGAGCCGGCGGCGCCGGGATCGGTCACGCGCTGGGCGAGCCAGGCCGCGGCGCCGGTCAGCGCGGGCTGCTCGGCGACGATCGCGGTGGTCGCGATGCCGGTGAGGTAGCCCGACAGGACGAGGTTGGCCTCGAACCGGCGGCGGAAGTCGCTGCCGCCGACCCGGCTCACCATCCGCGGCACGATGCCACCCCCGAGATACACCCCGCCGTGCGCCCCCAGCGTCAGTGCGACGTTGGCCGCGAAGCTTCCCAGCAGGCCACAGAACACCTCAACGGTACGCGCGCACAGCGAGTCGTCCAGCCGGGCCACGATCTCGGACGCGGGGAGCGGCGCGACCGGGGTGCCCTCCACGAGCGCGAGCCCGTGACGCAGGCGCGTCAGGCCGGGGCCGGACAGCAGATGCTCGGCGTCCACCGACGGCATGCCGTCGGCGCGCAGCGCCCGTACGATCTCGAACTCCAGGTCGGTGACGACCGGCGCGGAGACGTGACCTCCCTCGCCCGGCACCGGCACCCACCCGTTGCGCGCGGGCACCAGTCCGGCGACGCCGAGCCCGGTGCCGGGGCCGAGGACGGCCTTGACCATGTACGGGGCCGGCTCGGGGCCGCCCAGCGACGCCAGCTCGCCGGCGCTCAGGTGAGGCAGCGCCAGCGCGAGGGCCTCGAAGTCGTTGAGCAGTTCCACGTGCGCGATGCCGAGCGCGCCGACCGAACCGGACCAGGAGGCGTTGGTGAGCCGGTAACGGTCGGCGTTGAGCGGGCCGGCGACGGCCAGGGACGCGGCCGGCGGCCGTGCGCCGCCGGCGTGGTGGGTCAGGTAGTGCTCCACGGCGGCCGGCAGGCCGTCGAACTCGGCCACGGGCAGCACGGCCACCGTCCCGGGGCGTCCGCCCGGCCGGGTGACCAGCCCGAAGCGGGCGTTCGTGCCGCCGATGTCGGCGACCAGCCACGGCCGCTCGGGGGACGGCGGGGCGCTCACGCCCGCGCCTCCGCCCCGCCGGAGGCCGGGCTCCCGGCGAGCGCGGCGCCGGACGGGACGGGGGCGGCGGACGGGACGGGGGTGCCGGCGCCCTCCGCGCCGCTCATGGCGAAGATGCCGGCGCCCCGGTCGGCGGGCGCGGCCGCGCGGCGGAAGGCGGCGAACAGCTCCCGCCCCGTGCCCACCCATTCGTCGTCCCGCAGCGGGCGTCCCTGCGGCGTGCGCGCGGCCAGCTCCTCGGCGGGGACCAGCAGGTCCAGCGTCCCCTCGGCGGAGTCCAGCCTGATCGGGTCGCCGTCACGGACCAGCGCGATCGGGCCGCCGTCGGCCGCCTCCGGCGACAGGTGGATGGCGGCCGGCACCTTGCCCGACGCCCCCGACATCCGGCCGTCGGTGACCAGCGCGACGTGCTGCCCCCGGTCCAGCAGCACCGCCAGCGGCGGCGTCAGCTTGTGCAGCTCGGGCATGCCGTTCGCGCTCGGCCCCTGGTAGCGGATGACGGCCACGAAGTCCTGGCCGTCCAGCTCGCCGGCCTGGAAGGCCGCCATCAGCTCGGCCTGGTCGTCGAAGACCTTCGCGGGCGCCTCGACCACCAGGTGCTGCGGCTTGACCGCCGACACCTTGCTGACCGCGCGGCCGAGGTTCCCGCTGACCATGTGGATGCCGCCGTCGGCGGAGAACGGCTCGGCCACCGGGCGCAGCACGTCCAGGTCGGCGCTGGTCGCGGGCCGCTCCTCCCAGACCACCTCGTCGTGCTTGAGCTCGGGGCCGCTGCGGTACAGGCCGAGGCCGCGCCCGGCGACGGTCAGCACGTCCTCGTGCAGCAGCCCGTTGTCCAGCAGGTCGCCGATGAGCGCCTGCATGCCGCCCGCCGCGTGGAAGTGGTTCACGTCGGCCTGCCCGTTGGGGTACATGCGGGTCAGCAGGGGGACGACCTTGGACAGGGCGGCGAGGTCGTCCCACAGCAGCTCGACGCCGGCCGCCGCGGCGATGGCGACCAGGTGCATGGTGTGGTTGGTGGAGCCGCCGGTGGCCAGCAGCGCGACGGCCGCGTTGACCAGCGCTTTCTCGTCGACCACGTGCGCCACCGGGGTGTACTCCTCCCCGTGCGCGGTGATCTCGACGGCCCGCCTGGCCGCGGCGCGGGTGAGGCCGTCGCGCAGCTCGGTGCCGGGGTTGACGAAGGTGGCGCCGGGCAGGTGCAGGCCCATGACCTCCATCAGCACCTGGTTGGAGTTGGCCGTGCCGTAGAAGGTGCAGGTGCCGGGGGAGTGGTAGGACTTCGCCTCGGCGTCCAGCATCTCGCCGCGGCCGATCTTCCCCTCGGCGAACGCCTGCCGGGCGCGCGCCTTCACCTTGTTCGGCAGGCCGGACGGCATGGGCCCGGCGGGGACGAAGACGGCGGGCAGATGCCCGAAGTGCAGCGCGCCGATCAGCAGGCCCGGGACGATCTTGTCGCACACGCCGAGCATCAGCGACGCGTCGAACATGTCGTGCGACAGGGCGATCGCCGTGGCCATCGCGATGACCTCGCGGCTGTAGAGCGACAGCTCCATGCCGGCGCGGCCCTGGGTGACGCCGTCGCACATCGCGGGCACCCCGCCGGCGACCTGGGCGACGCCGCCCGCCTCGCGCACGGCGTCCTTGAGCATCGGCGGATAGGTCTCGAACGGCTGGTGCGCCGACAGCATGTCGTTGTAGGAGGTCACGATCGCCACGCCGGGCCGCTCGGTGCCGCGCAGCATCAGCTTCTCGGCGGGGGAGCAGGCGGCGAAGCCGTGAGCGAGGTTGGCGCAGCCGAGGCTCGCGCGCGCCGGGCCCCGTTCCCTCGCCTCGCCGGCGGCGGCCGCGACGCGGCGCAGGTACGCGGCGCGGGTGCGGGCGCTGCGCTCGACGAGCCGCTCGGTGACCTCCTGGACGGTGCGGTGCACGGCGGAGGAGGTGGGCACTGGCTCGGACACGGGAGTGACTCCATAGATCGACCAAGAGAGGACAGATCGGACACTAGCCAGATCTTTGGTCGCACACAACCGTAGTTCTGCCATTTGCGATGAAGAACTTAGGGATTTTGGATTACAAAAGAGGTGTGGTTCACTTGACCGATGGGCCGACGATCAGCTTCCGCGCTCGCCAGCGGCGGTGAGGTCCTGCACCTCATCCGCACCGGCGAGGCCGTGACCCGGGCCGACATCGGCAGGGTCACCGGGCTCTCCCGTCCTGCCGTGGCGCTGCGGGTGGCCGGGCTGCTCGACCGCGGTCTGGTCGTGGAGCGCACCGACGGGCCCTCCACCGGCGGACGCCCGCCGGCCCGGCTGGCCTTCAACGCCGCCGGCGGCGTCGTCCTGGTCGCCTCGCTCGGCGCGAGCCGGACGCAGATCGCCGTGTGCGACCTGGCGGGCCGCGAGCTGGCCCGCACCGACCTGGAGATCGACGTCGAGCGCGGGCCGGACGTCGTGCTGCCCCTGCTGATGGACGTGTGGGCCGACCTGCTCGGAGGCCGCCCGCTGTCGGCGGTCAAAGGCGTGGGGCTCGGCGTCCCCGCCACCGTCGAGTTCGCGGCGGGCCGCACCGAGAGCGCCCGCGTCATGGCGAGCTGGACCGGCGTGGTGATCCCGCCGCTCATCTCCGCGCGCTATCCGGTGCCGGTCTTCGTGGACAACGACGTCAACGTCATCGCGATGGGCGAGTACCGCGAGGCGTACGCCCGCGAGGTCTCCGACCTGCTGTTCGTGAAGGTCTCCACGCGCATCGGCGCCGGGGTGATCGCCGGAGGGCGCATTCTGCGCGGGGCGCTCGGCGCGGCCGGGGAGATCGGCCACATCCCGGTCCGCGACGGCGGGGGAGTGCTGTGCCGGTGCGGCAACGTCGACTGCGTCGACTCGGTCGCCAGCGGCACGGCGATCCTGCGCGATCTGCGGGCGCGCGGCCGCGAGGTCGACTCGCTGCCGGACGTCGTCGCGCTGGTGCGCGCGGGGGACGCCGAGACGATGACCGTGGTGCGCAGGGCGGGACGGCTGCTCGGCGAGGTGGTCGCCAGCGCGGTCAACCTGTTCAACCCGGCCGTGGTGGTGCTCGGAGGCGACGTGGCCGAGCGCTTCCAGCCGCTGGTGTCGGGGGTGCGCGAGGTCGTCTACCGGCGCTCGACGGCGCTGTCCACCCGCAGCCTCCGCATCGAGCGCAGCCGGCTCGGCCCGAGCGCGGGCATCACCGGCTGCGCCCTCATGGTGCTCGACCACATCCTGTCGCCGGAGGCGGTCGACGCCGCCATCGACGCCGCCGGCGGCATGGTCGGCGGCACGGTCGGTGGCGCGGCCGTCGGCACGGCCAAGGGTGCGACCGGTGGCGTGGTCGGGGACATGACCGGCGGCGCGGCCAGGGGTGCGGCGGGCGGCACGGTCAGCGGGGGCACAGCAGGCGGGTCAGGGCCCGCTCCAGCGCCTCGGGCCCGTCGATCGGCGACGGCCACGGGAACCGGATGAGCGTGGGGTTCTCCACGCCCGAACGCACCGTCGCGCCGTAGCGGTCCAGCTCCCACAGCCACGGCTCGGGCGCCGGCTCGCCCACCAGCGACTCGACGGCCCGGCCGAGCTGCTCGCGGTGCGCCTCGTTCACGTGGCGCAGCATGCGCTCGGCCGCCTCGTGGACCGGGTCGGGCCCGGCGGCCAGGTACTCCTCGGCGTCGAGCATCCCCGACTCCTCGCCGGTCAGATAGATCACATAGCCGACGTCGACGCGGAACAGGCGCGGCCCGGCGGGATCGCCCTCCACGGCCGCGAACAGCGCCTCGTCCGGGCATCGGCCGGCCACGTCGACGGCGGCCTCCCGCAGTTCCGCGGGCGGCACCGCCCGCGCCCACCCCCGCACCTTCAGCAGCCCGCGCGGGTGCTCGACGCCGGCCAGCGTCCGGGTCGCCGACAGGTCGACGGTCACCACGACGTCGTCCGCGGCAGGCAGGCCGTGCAAGGGCTCGCCGGGCCTGACCAGCAGCAGCGGCCGGCCGGTGGCGTCGACCCCGCCCCGCGCCGGGCTCGCCGAGCCGTCGAGGGAGACGTGGGTCGGCGCGGCGGCGCGGGCGAGACCGCGGACGCGCTCGGAGATCGGGGGCACCCGCACATGCATGGCGTGGCTCCTTCGGTCTGGCGGGCGGAAGTGGCGGTCGCGCCGCCCGTCTGGCTAAGGTTAGGCTTGCCTTACTTAGGCAAACCTAACCATAACGAGGTCCACATGCGCTACACCGGTCCCAAAGTGCGGTTGTCCCGCCGCGCGGGCGTCCCCCTGACCAGGAAGGCGGTGCGCTACTTCGAGCAGCGGCCTTACCCGCCGGGCGAGCACGGCAGAAAGACCAGCCGCCGCGCCGCCGGCGACTACAGCCTGCGCCGCATGGAGAAGCAGAAGCTCCGCTGGTACTACGACGTCTCCGAGCGCCAGATGCGCAGGTACTGGACGCTCGCGCTGCGCCGCCCCGGACGATCCGGCGCCGAGCTGGTCACGCTGCTGGAAAGCCGCCTCGCCTCCCTGGTGCTGCGGGCCGGTCTCGCCCCGTCCATCTACGCGGCCCGCCAGTACGTCACCCACGGCCACATCACCGTCGACGGCCGCAAGGTGGACATCCCCAGCTACCTCGTGCGGCCCGGCCAGACCGTCGCCGTGCGGGCGAGGTCGCGCGCCATGCAGCCGTTCGTGGCCGCCGCCGAAGGGGTGTACGCCGACGAGGTCGCCGCGCCGTACCTCGCGACCGACCTGGGTGACCTGCGGTTCACGCTGCTCGCCACGCCGGAGCGCGCGCAGATCCGCGTCCCGGTCGACGAGCAGCTCGTGGTGGAGCACTACTCCCGCTGACCGCGCCCCCGCTGGCCGCGCCTCTGGTGGCCGCGCTCCCGGTTACCGTGGCTCCGGTGGCCGCGCCCCGGTGACCGGGCCCCCGGGGGGCAGCGCACGGTGGCGGCGTCCCCGGAGGTTTCAGCGCACGGTGGCCGCGTCCTCGCGGGTGGGGCGGGCCTCGGGCGAGGTAAGGGCCTCGGGAGCAGGCAGGGCGACGGCGGGAAGGGTCTCGCGCAGCGCCGCGATCTCGGCCCGCAGCGCGGCCAGCTCGGCGGCCACGCCGTCGCCCACGCCCACGCCCGCGCCGCCGCCCGTGCCACAGTTCGCGTCGCTGCCTGTGCCGCCGCCTGTGCCGCTGTCCGGGCCGCTGTTCGCGCCGTCCTGGTTCGCGTCGCGCTCGCCGGGGCCGTTCGCGCCGCCGTCCTGGTCGCGCTCGCGCTGGTGCTCGTCCTCCATCGCGCTGACCACCACGGCGATGAACAGGTTCAGCACGACGAACGTGCAGAGCAGCACGAACACCACGAAGAACACCCACGCGGAGGGGTGCTGCTCCATGACCCGCCGGTTGATCTCCGACCAGCCGTCGCCGGTCATCGTCTGGAACAGCGTGAACAGCGACGTCGGCAGGTCGCCGAAATACTCGGGGGCCGTCGCGCCGTACAGCTTGGTGCCCATCACCGAGGCCACATACAGCACCAGGCCCAGCAGCACGGCGATCGACGTCATGCCCGGGATGGCGGCGAGCAGCGCCGACACCACGCGCCGCAGACTCGGCACCACCGAGATCAGCCGCAGCGCCCGCAGGATGCGCAGCGCGCGCAGCACCGACAGCCCGCCCGCCGTCGGCAGGAACGACACGCCCACGATCACCGCGTCGAACAGGTTCCACGGGTCGAGGACGAACCGCGCCCGGTAGACGTACACCTTCGCCAGCAGCTCGGCGACGAACACGTACAGCGCGGCGTGGTCCACCACGTGCAGTACGGCGCCGTACGATTCCCCCGCCTCGGGGGAGGTCTCCACGCCCAAGGTCGCCGCGTTGACCACGATGACGCCGATGATCGCGCGCTGGAACCACGTCGATTCGAGGACATGACGGACACGATGGCGCATGGGGGCGAGCACTCCAGGATTCGGCGAACCGGTCGCGCAAGATCCTAGAGTCTGCGCGGATGACCCCGTGTCCGGGTCGCCCTCCTTGTCGGCTTTCGCGGCACACAGACCCAGGCTTCGCGCCGCGACCGGCGTCCCACCGAGGAGCAGGTCCGGCCGGTGGGCGGCAGGTCAGCGGGGCGGGCCGTAGGGCTCGATGGGGGGATCGCTGTAGGGGCCGCCCCCGGGCGGGCTGACGCGCCGCCCGGCGTGCTCGGTCACCCTGACCGCGTACAGGCCCTGCTCGGGGACGAGCGGCACCAGCCCGTACTCGGTGTCGATCTCGTCCTCGCCGAGCCCGAGGCGGCGCATGGCGCCCTCGAGGGTCGCCTCCGCCGGCGGCAGCTCCACGGTGACCAGGACCATGGCCCCCACGCTACGCGTCCCGCCCGGCCCCGTACACGTGCCCCCCTACAGCCTGGCGCGCTGCTCCCGGCGCCGGAGCGCCGAGACGAGCGCCCCGGTGTCGGCGATGCCGTACCCGTAGTCGTAGTCGAAGCCCACGGTGCTGCGGTCCTCGGCGGTGCGGTGCAGAAGCGTGCGCAGCTGGCTCGGGGAGAGCTGCGAGGCGGGCCAGCGGCTGCGGATCGCCGCCACCAGCCCGGCGGCCACCGGGCAGGCGGCCGAGGTGCCGGAGTCGGGCACGGCATCGCCGAACGCCTTGGACCCGGCGAAATGCGTGTAGGCGCAGATGTCGGGCTTGCGGTCGCTGAGCCGCCCCGGGCCCTGGGACGAGTAGCCCACCCGCTCGCCGTTGGTGTCGACCCCGCCGACCGACAGCACCTGCGGATGGGAGTTGGCGCCGACGATGGGACGGCCGGGGAAGGCGCACCTGCGGTCCTTGCACTCGGAGCCGCAGTTGCCCGCCGCGAACAGGAGGTCGGCGCCCGCCTGCTCCAGGCTGCCCACGATGATGTTGAACGGGTGCGCCGCGTTGTCGGAGTAGTTGCCCGGCAGCCCCGGCGGCAGATCCCACAGAGGCGAGAACGAGCCCCAGCTGTTGCTGACGACCAGCGACCGCGAGGCGGCCGGCTGGGCGTCCAGCACCGCCCGCAGGTGGGCGAACGCCGCCACCGCGTCCGACAGCAGGCCGTCCATGACCGTGCCGCCCTGGCGCCGCGACAGCAGGATCGGCACGTCGATCAGCGTGGCACGCGGCGCGGCGATGAACGTGTCGAAGGCGCACATCGTGCCGTGGTCGACCGCGTAGCCGCCCGGCTCGCCGGAGACCCCGGCGGGCTTCCAGCTGCGCTCGCGGTCGATGGTGACGTCCCTGCCGAGATGGCCGGTCACATGGGCGGCGTTCACCCCGGTGTCGCAGACCGCGAGCGCCACCCCGTCGCCGTCGTACCCCTCGGACTGCAACTCGGGCACGCGCAGCAGACGCGCGACGTCCTGCCAGGTGCCGACGGGCGGGCTGCCGCCGCAGGTGAGGCTGGTCTCGATGAGCGGATCGGCGTAGACGCCCACCACGTCCCGGCCCCGGCCCGGCAGCAGGGCCAGGCGGGCGGAGCCGTCGTCGTCGGAGATCTCTCCTCTCACCAGCACCGACGCCTCCTCAGGAGCCATGGAGAACACCAGCGGCTGGTGGAGCGACAGCGGGTCGCCGCCCGTGTCGGCGGGCTGGGCGCGGGGGAGGGCGACCGGGGTGAAGGAGTGGTCCAGCGCGACCCCGGGCAGGCCGTCGGTGACGTCGGCGGTGGTGGCGAAGAGGTCGGGGGCCGCGACGGCGGCGACGACGTCGGGAGAGGGACGGAGCTGGATCAGGACCCGCATGAGGACACCACCCTGAGATCGCGAAGTCGGACCCCACCACGGTGCTGCATCCGCCGCGACCCCGTCCACCAGCAGAAATACCGTTTCACACAGCATTCCGTGCCATTCGCCGCCAACCGCCGCCGCCAATTTCTCCGCCGGGATTCCCGCCCCTTCTCGTCGCGCTCCGCGTTCGGCTCCGGCGGCCGAGACGGGCGGGGCGCGGGAGGGGGTACGGGGACCGCGACCGGCGCCCTGACGCCCTGACGCCCGCGGCCGGTGGACGCGGTGGACGCGGCTTTCTGACATGAAACGTCCACTGGACGGCGCGGCGCGCCACGGCTTCGCGTGCGGCGCCGGCGGGCCCGCAGGGGTGACACGCAGCGATTTGCCCGCAGGTGGCGACATGTGCTCGGACATGATCAGAACCGACCGGCGCGTAAGGGTTTCGCGGGCGGGTGGGGTTGACTACGTTGAGACCCGTGATCGCCGAGGTAGAGACCCCCTCCCGTCCAGGATCCGGATCCGCGGGAGAGCACTGGATCCCCGTCCGTCCCAGGCTGGTGGTGGCCAGCGCCTTCATGCTGTTCCTGGAGCTGGCGCTGATCCGCTGGACCGGGTCCAACATCGTCCACCTCAGCTATTTCACCAACTTCGTGCTGCTCGGCTCGTTCCTCGGCATCGGGCTGGGCTTCCTGCGCGTGGGGCGCACCGCCCGGCAGCCGTACTACTCGCCGATCGTCCTCGCGGTGCTGGTGCTGATCGTCTTCTACTTCCCCGTCACCGTGGACCGCCAGACCGAGGGCGTGCTGTACTTCACCAGCCTGTCCACCAGCGGCCCCCCGGCGTGGGCCATCCTCCCGGTGGTGTTCGCGGCGGCGGCGCTGGTGCTCATGGGGCCGGCCGAGCTGGTCGGCCGCTGCTTCCCCGAGCTGCCGCGGCTGGAGGCCTACCGCTACGACCTGATCGGCAGCCTCACCGGCATCGCCATGTTCTCGCTGCTGTCGCTCGCGAGCGCGCCGCCGGTCGCGTGGGGCCTGATCG
Organism: Sphaerisporangium sp. NPDC049457; assembly: GCF_055586705.1. Classification (NCBI taxonomy): domain Bacteria; kingdom Bacillati; phylum Actinomycetota; class Actinomycetes; order Streptosporangiales; family Streptosporangiaceae; genus Sphaerisporangium; species Sphaerisporangium sp. NPDC049457. Next base: position 11,494 of record NZ_JBVJHR010000013.1, read on the forward strand.
CCGCGTGCGCGTACGGCATGCTGCTCCAGCCGCGCTCGCTCGCCCGCTACCTCGGGTTCGTCACGTTCCCCTCGCTGATCGTCGTCGCCGCCCTCGCGGTGGAGACCCTCACCGTGGGCGCGCTGTGGTCGCCGTACTACAAGGTCACCTACCAGCGGCACTTCCTCGGCGACGTGCCCATCCTGGACATCGCGGTCAACGGCATCCCGCATCAGCAGGCCATCCCGGCGGCCGCCCGGCTGCAGTGGGAGCGCCAGTACGCCCTGCCCTACGAGCGCGCCGCGGCGGCGTCGAGCCTGGACGACGTGCTCATCGTCGGCGCGGGCAGCGGCACCGACGTGGCCATCGCGCTGTCCAAGGGCGCCAAGCGGGTGGACGCGGTCGAGATCGACCCCAAGCTCAGGGAGCTCGGCGCCACCTACCACCCCGACCGGCCCTACGACGACCCGCGCGTCACCACGCACATCACCGACGGCCGCGCCTTCCTCGAACGCACCGGCAAGAAGTACGACCTCATCCTGTTCGCCCTGCCCGACTCGCTCACCCTGGTGTCCGGCGCGAGCTCGCTCCGCCTGGAGAGCTATCTGTTCACCCAGGAGGCCATGCGCGCCGCGCACGACCATCTCAAGCCGGGCGGCGCGTTCTCGATGTACAACTACTACCGCGAGCAGTGGCTGGTCGACCGGCTCGCCTCCACGGCACAGGCCGCCTTCGGCCACAAGCCGTGCGTCGACGAGGTCGGCTCCGGGCAGCAGGCGGTGATCACGGCGGGCGTCACGGCGGACGCCCAGCGCTGCGCCGTCGAGTGGGCGGGCGCCAAGGCCGACACCCCGCCCCCGGCCGTGGACGACCGCCCGTTCCTCTACCTGCACGGGCGCGACATCCCGTCCATCTACCTCATCGCGCTCGGCCTGATCCTGCTGGTCAGCATCGTCGCGGTGCGCGCGGTCGCCGGTCCGTTCCGCAGGATGCGGCCCTACGCCGACCTGTTCCTGCTGGGCGTGTCGTTCCTGCTGCTGGAGACCAAGAACGTCACCGGGTTCGCGCTGCTGTTCGGCACCACCTGGGTGGTCAACGCCATCGTGTTCGCCGGAGTGCTCGTGGCGGTGCTGGCCGCGGTGGAGGTGACGCGGCGCTTCCGCACGCCGCCGCTGCCGGTCATGTACGCGATCCTGCTCGGCGGCCTGGTGCTGGCCGCGGTGGTGCCGAACTCCTGGCTGCTCGGGCTGCCGGTGCCGCTGCGCGTGGTGGTCGCGGTCGTGGTCGCGTTCCTGCCGATCTTCGCGGCCAACGTCGTCTTCGCCAAACGGTTCGCCGACACCGCCGACGCGACCGTCGCGTTCGGCGCCAACCTGCTCGGCGCCATCCTCGGCGGCTGCCTGGAGTACCTCTCCCTGGTGATCGGCTACGAGGGCCTGCTGGTCGTCGCCGGCCTGCTCTACCTGGGCGCCTTCGCCCTGCTCCCCCGCGCGGCACGAGCCCTATAGGGGGCCTGGACGGGTCCGGCCGCAGCCCCGATGAGGGGATGCGGCCGGAGAAGGTACGGCGTCGCGCCGATATGCCGGGCGGGGGTCAAAAGCCGCAGGCCTCCTGGAGGGTCTTGGCGGCCGCTCTGCTCTGGCGGTTGGGGGTGGGGGTCCTGACCGGGGTGGACGCCGACGCGGAGGCCGAGGGGGCCGGCGTGGCCGAGGAGCCGCCGCCGCTCGGCGACGCCGAACTCGCGCCGGTGCTCCCCGACGGGGTCGCGCCGGCCGTCGCGCCGGCGGCCAGGGTGGCCGACCCTGAGCGCTCGGACTCCCTCAGCGCCTGGAGGGTGAGCTTGCGGATCTTCAACCAGTCGGCCGCGCCCGGCCAGATCGTGGGCGGCACGAACTGCAGACTGGTGGTCTTGGCGTCCTTGACCTTCAGCGCCAGCGGCACCAGGTGCTCCAGCAGGTCGCGGGGGATGTCGGTGCGGAACAGGTGCCGCGTCGCCGTGGCGATCTTGCCGAAGTTGGCGAGCACCACGCTGGGCGTCGCCTGGTTGAGCAGGGCGCCCATCACGCACCGCTGCCGTGACATGCGGGAGAAGTCGTCGCTGTCGACGCGGGAGCGGCCGTACCAGAGCACGTGCTCGCCGTCCAGCCGCTGGTAGCCGGCCTTGATGGTGCCCGCCGTGCCGAAGTGGCCGCCCCACCTGACGTCCCGCTCGACGCGGATCTTCAGGCCGCCGATCGCGTCGATGAGCGCCGCGAAGCCGTACATGTCGACGATCGCGTAGTAGTCGACCTTGAGCCCCAGGGTGTGGCCGATGGCGCTCTTGAGCTCGCGCGGCCCCCTGCCCTTGCCGAGGTGGTCCTCGGCGTACTGCCAGACCTCGTTGAGCAGGCCCTGGCCGGAGTCGCCGGTGAACCCGTTCGGGAACCTCTCGGCGAGCGGGTCCCCCTTGGGGAAGCGGACGAACTGCAGGTTGCGCGGCAGGCTGAACATGACCGAGTTGCCGGTCCTGACGTCGACGCTGGCCACGGTCATGCTGTCGGTGCGCACGCCCGTCCTGTTGCCCGCGGCGTCACCGCCGATGAGCAGGAAGTTGACCCGGCGGCGGCCGTTCCACGGATCCTCCTGCTTGACGGGCGCCACGGACGTTCCCGGCTCCGGCTGGAAGATCTGGTTCGTGGTGTCCCGCACCGTCATCATGCTGGTCGCGGTCAGCGCGAAGGGCGCCATCACGCTCACGCACAGCACGCCGACCACGATGCCGGAGACCACCTGCCCCGCCTGCGGGAGCCGGTCGGGGCGAAGGACGATGTAGGAGGTGATGACCAGCGTGAACCACGCCAGGGCGCCGATCGTCGCCGTGATCACGACCGCCACCCAGGTGCTGTCCTTGACGGCCAGGCCGAGGTTGGTGCCGATGATCACGCCGAACACGGCGCCGGCCAGCAGGACGGCGCCGAAGACGCCGAGGAGGACGAATCCGGCGCGCCGCCGCCCGGCCCGCAGGTGCGCCGCGCCGGGGACCACCGTGGACAGCAGCGTCCATCCGATGACCGATCCGGTCGTCGGGGGTTTGGCGAAGCGGGCGGCCGCGGCCTTCCGCTCGGCGGCGGGCCGCGCGGAGCCGCCCGCGGCGGCCGGGCGCGCGGAGGAGTCCACCGTGGGATGGTCCGCCGGGCCGCCGTGCGGGTGGGAGTCGGTCGTGGGACGGCCGGCCGGGCCGCCGTGCGCGGAGGAGTCCACGGCGGGACGGTCGGCGGGGCCGCCGTGCGGCTGGGAGTCGACCGTGGGACGGTCCGCTGGGCCGCCGTGCGCGCGGGAATCCATGGGATGGCCCGCCGGGCCGCCTTCGCGGGCGGGTGGTCTCGCGCCGCCCTCGTCGGGCGTGCGGCCACGCGGCCCCTCGCCGGGGGCGGGCCGGCGCGCGCGGTCCTCCGGGCCGGGCCTCCTGCGGCCGTCCTGAGGAGCGCGTCTGCGCGGGCCTTCGCCGGACGCGGAAGCGGCGCGGCCTTCGCCGGAAGCGGGCCGCGCCCGTCCTTCCCCGGATGCGGACCTTGCCCGTCCTTCCCCCGAGGCGGGCCGCGCCCGTCCCTCTCCGGGAGCGGGTCTCGCCCGTCCGTCTCCGGATGTCGGCCGCGCACGGCCCTCCCGGGGAGCGGGTCTTGAGCGCCCGTCTCCCGGCGCGGGGGGCGCGTGGCCCTCACCGGGCGCTGAACCGGGCGCTGAACCGGGTGCGGACGGCGCGCGGCCGTCGCCGGGGACGGGCGTCGCGCGGCCCTCTCCAGGAGCGGGTCTCGCCGATCCGTTCTCCCGCGCGGGTTGGCCAGGGCCTTCCCCGCCAGCCTCTCCCGCGGTACGGCCAAGAGGCGTGGTCACACGTGCTCCCTCATGACGGGTCGGAATCCTGTCGTCAACCAGGAGAAACCCATCAGTGGCCCCCCGCCGGTTCACGGATTTCCAGGATTCTAACCCCCATACCTGGACATCACCGACGCAAACCCAATATTGGGGAATCGGACGGTTACATGTTGCTGAAGCCCGCCCCCACCGTGCGGCAACCGCGGTCAGGGGGCCGGCCGCGCCGCCGGGCAGGCAGCCGCGGGCCATGGCACATCTGCCCCGCAGGTCACACCCGTCTCCCGGCGCCGACGACCCGCGTCCGCGCCGGGAGAACGGCCGGCCTATGAGGTCGAGGACGACGACGCCAGCCAGGTGTTGCACTGGTAGGCCTTGGTCCGCTCGTACCCCTGCCTGAACCACCGGCCGCTGTTGGGCGGGCTGCCGTGGTCGCGCGGATACCCCGGCCAGTCGCCGACGTTGGAGAAGAAGTAGAACAGGTTGCCCCGGCGGGCCGGCGGGATCGGATAGCTGGTCGCCACCGACCGCATCCACATGCCGGCGAAGCAGTTCGCCTGCAGCTCGTACCGGCGGCTCAGCGCCAGCCTGCCGCTCGTCGACCGCGAGGACAGCGTCTTGCTCCACCAGGAGTTGGCCAGCCCGGACAGCTGCTGCACATGGTGGCCGTACTCGTGGGCCATCATGCCGGTGAACGCGCCGTGCCAGCTCGACAGCGAGCCGTACCCCCGCTGGTTCCCCTTGCCTCGCGACATCGCCGACGTGGAGGCGTAGATGGTCGTGTTGCGCGGGCAGTAGTAGGGCACGATGCTGCCCCGCTGCGGGAAGTCGCCGCACGCGCCCCGGCCGCCGCGCGCCGTGATCGCGTAGCGCGGCGGCGCGAAGCCGATGCCCACCTTCCGCAGCGCGGCCGACCACGTGCGGCTCATGCACTGTCCCGTCTTCAAGATCAGGGACTTCAGCTGGGCGTCGTTGAAGACGTTGGTCGGCGCGGCGCGGCAGTTGGTCCGTGGCAGGCTCCCCGCACGGTAGATCGTGTTCCCGCTCAGGCTGGTGTTCAGCCGGGGCCGGGTCGTCGTGGTGCCGGTCTCGGTGGACGTCGAGGTGTCCGACGACCTGGTGGGCCGCGGGACGGTGGTGGAGGTGGGGAAGGGCTTCGGCGTGTACGGCGTGAAGGTGGGCGTCGAGAACGTCGGGATCGCCACCGGAGAGGGCGGGTCCGGATGCCTGGCGCTCTTCAGCACCGCCGAGCCGATCACCAGCAGCACGAACACGGCGGCGACCATCCCGAGGAGGCCGCCGATGACGGCCGCGCCGCTGGACCTGCGCTTGGGCGGCCTGTACGGGCCGTACGGACCCCGGGGCGGGCCGGGCGGCGGGGCCCACCCCGGCGAGGGAGACGGGTACGGCGCCTGGCCCCCCGGGAACGGCGGGCCGCCGGGATGCGGCTGCGCGGCGGGATGCCGCTGTCCGCCCGGATGAGGCGGGCCGCCCTGATAGGGAGGCCGTCCGGCCGGCTGCTGCTGCCCGCCCGGCGGATACGGGGCCTGTCCGCCCCCCGGCGGGTACGGCCCTCCGCCCGGATGAGGTCCTGCCCCGGGATGTCCGCCGCCCGGCGGCGGCACGGAGTACGGCGGCCCCTGCGGCGGCCCCTGGGGAGGCGCCATCCCCGGGCCCTGCGGCGCGTACGGCTGCCGGTACGGCTGCTGCGGGCCCGGCTCCCATCCCGGGCCCACGGGCCCCGGGCCGGGCGGCGCCGGCCGTCCGGGCGCGAGAGGAGCGCCCTGCGGCGAGTCGCCCTGCGGCGGCCGTCCTTGGGGCGGGTAGCCGGGAGGCGGCTGCCGGGGGTCGCGCGGCGGCTGGGCGCTCTGCGAAGGTGGTGGCGGGGCCGGATGCCCGCCCGCCGGCGTCCCCCACGCCGGGTCCGGCGGAGGCGGGTACGGATGGCGTCCGCCGGAGGACGGATCATTTGGATGCTGTCCGTTACCCGCCATTTCCGTGTGCCCCCTTCCCGGTCCCAACAGACCGAGCGTTCTCCCCTGTCACAAGATCCACATTCTGGACCATTTTGGGCAGAACTGTACTCAATTCCCAGTAGTCACGGATGTCGCGGTATCTGGTTACATTCTGAAATCATCCAAGGTGATCTCTGCGATAGTCCGGAATCGCCGGACCCCTCTGCCCTAGCTTCGTTGCCATGAATCTGCAGCAGCTGCGTTATGTGGTCGCCACTGCGGAGCACCGCACCATGACGGACGCGGCACGATCGCTTTACATCGCGCAGCCCGCGCTTTCCCGCGCGATTCGCGACTTGGAACGTGAACTCGGCATGACGCTTTTCGCGCGTTCCGGCCGGGGGGTGGTCGTGACGGCACAGGGCCGCCGCGTCGTCAAACTCGCCAAGGAAGCGCTGGACGCCGTGCACGAAATCGAGGCGCTGGCCACGCACACCCATTCCGGGGCCGGAGAACTGCGCGTCGCCTCGCCGCCGAGCCTGGAGCCGGCGCTGGCCGGGCGGCTGCTCCCCGCCTACGTCTCCGTGCATCCGGGCGTGCGGGTGCAGATCGTCCGGTGCGACGGGCGCGACGGCGTGGTGAACGCCGTGCGAGAGCAGCGCGCCGACCTCGGGCTGACCGACCTTCCCGTGCCGGCCGACCTGGTCAGCCACCCGCTCGAACGGCAGGAGATCGTGATCATCTCCCCGCCCGGCCTCGACCTTCCCGGTTCGGTCGCGATGAGCCGCCTGAACGGCATGCGCATCGTCCTGCCGCCGGCGGGCAGCGCGCGGCGCCGGGAGTTCGAGCAGCTGTTCGCCAACCACGGCGTCCGGCCCATCGTGGTGGCCGAGACCGACGAGCGCGGCGGCTGGCCGATCGCGGTCCGCGCCGCCTCGGCGTCCCTGCTCGGCTACCGGACGATGGCCGACCAGGCGCTGCGGGCCGGGCTCGTGGTCCGTTCCCTGGACCCGCCGCTGCGCAGGATCATCGCCCTGGTGCACACCCGCAGGCGCATCCCCGCGATGGCGCAGGACTTCCTCACCGTGGCCGAGAGCGGATCGGCCGGCTCCGCCGTCTGAGCCGGTTTTGGAGCGTTCTAAAACGACCGGGAACGCCCTCAGCGGGCGCGAGCGCGCCCCGGCGCCGCGCTGGCGTACGCTTGCGGCGATGCATACTCTGCGCCTGCGCGACCGCGAGTTCCGGCCGGGCGAACACGCCGTCATGGCCGTCGTGAACCGCACTCCCGACTCCTTCTACGACAAGGGCAGGACGTTCGGCTTCGACGCGGCGCTGAGCGCCGTCGGCGAGGCGGTCGCGGCCGGCGCCGACATCGTCGACATCGGCGGCGTGAAGGCCGGCCCGGGCGACGACGTGGACCCCGCCGAAGAGATCCGCAGGGTGGCCGACCTGGTGGCGGCCGTGCGCCGCGCCCATCCCGACCTGGTGATCAGTGTGGACACCTGGCGCGCCGAGGTCGGCGAGGTGGTCGCCCAAGCCGGCGCCGACCTGCTCAACGACACCTGGGGCGGCCCCGACCCCGGTCTCGCCGAGGTGGCCGCCAAGCACGGCATCGGGCTGGTGTGCGCGCACGCCGGCGGCGTCACGCCGAGAACCCGGCCGCACCGCGTCGCCTACGACGACGTGGTGGCCGACGTCCTGTCCCGCACCGTCGGGCTGGCCGAGCGGGCCGTACGCGCCGGGGTGCGCGAGGACGCCGTCCTGATCGACCCGGCCCACGACTTCGGCAAGAACACCTGGCACTCCCTGGAGGTCAGCCGCCGGCTCGATGAGCTGGTCGCCACCGGCTGGCCGGTGCTGGTCGCCGTCTCCAACAAGGACTTCGTGGGCGAGACGCTCGGCGGGCTCCCCGTGGACGAGCGCCACGCGGGCACGATCGCCACGCTCGCCGTCTCGGCCTGGCAGGGGGCGCGGGTCTTCCGCGTCCACGACGCCGCCTCGGCCCGCGCCGCGCTCGCCACCGTCGGCCGCCTGCGGCGTCAGCCGTAGATCACCGACAGGAACCTGGTCAGGATCGCCTCGCGGGTCGCGGCGGGCAGCGCGTCCAGCACGGCGTTGACCACCGCCATCCGCGGCTGGCCCTCGCCGCCGAGCTCCACCCCGACCGAGGCGGCCAGCTCGGTGAACGTCGCGTCGTCGATGGCGTCCAGGTCGAGGCCGGCGAGGATCTCGGCGAGACCCTCGGGCACCCGCGCCGGCCCCGCCGCCCGCGCCGCCTCCGCCGAGGCGGCGATGACCTCGAGCATGGCCTCCACCCCCGCCAGGGTGACCCCGGTGACCGTCACGTGCAGGTTGGCGGGGATGCCCGCGTACGACAGCTGCGGCTGGAGGAACCACCCGAGCTCGCGCGCCTTGTCCGACAGCACGAACACGTCCACGTCGTCGTCCCCGGCGAACGCCACCAGCGACGACTCCGGCTCGCCGAGCACCCGCAGCCCGGGGATCGCGCCGATGCCCTCGACCAGCCGGCGGGTGGCCGTCAGCGTGTCGGCCGCCAGGGCCAGGTAGCCGTCACTGCCCAGGGCGTTGAGGGTGGCCCAGGCGCCGCCGAGCGGCCCCGCCGACTTCGAGCTCTGCACGGTCGCGTTGATCACCGTGTACCCGGGCCAGGCGGCGGAGGCGAAGTAGGCGGCCCTGCGCAGCGCGGGGTCGGCGAAGAGCACGACCGAGGCGCCCTTCGGGGCGTACCCGAACTTGTGCAGGTCGCAGGAGATGGAGGTGACGCCGGGCACGGAAAGGTCGAACGGCGGGACGCTCGCCCCCGCCCGCGCCAGCCAGGGCAGCAGCCAGCCGCCCACGCAGGCGTCCACGTGGCAGAGCACCCCCCGGCCGGCCGCGATCGCCGCGATGTCGGCGACCGGGTCGATGACGCCCTGCGGATAGGACGGCGCCGAGGCCACCACCAGCACCGTGTCCGGCGTGATCGCCTCGGCCACGGCCGCCGGGACCGCGCGGAAGGTGGCGGGGTCCACCGGGACGGGCGTCACGTCCAGGCCGAGATAGTGCGCCGCCTTGTGGAACGCCGGGTGGGCGGTGACCGGCACCACCATGCCGGGGCGGCCCGCGACGGGACGGGCGTCCCTCGCCGCCTTCACCGCCAGCATGATCGACTCGGTGCCCCCGCTGGTGAAGATGCCCGGCGTGCCGGGACCGCCGCCGAGCAGCCCGGCCACCGCGCCGACCACCTGCCGCTCCATGGCGACCGCGCTCGGGAAGGCCGTCGGGTCGAGGGTGTTGACCTCCAGCATCTCGAAGTAGGCGCGCGCCGCGGCGTCGTGCACCTCAGGGCGTCCGGTGTCGTAGACGTAGGCGGTGACCTTGCCGCCGCGTACCTGCAGGTCGTGCCGCTTCAGCAGGGAGATCTCCGCCAGCAGTTCGCCGGCGGGCCGGCCGTTCTCGGGAAGCACGTGGTTCTCCCTCGCCAGGTGGTACGGCGTCGCCGCAGGTGATCGGCGAGGGACGCTATCACGATGTTCCGGGCAGACGGAACAGGCGGTCGATGACCATGTGCAGGTGGCGTTCGAACCGCTCCACGAGGAAGGCGTCGGGCGGGCCGGGGATGTGGCCCATCACCGTGCCGGCGGTCGTGATGCCCTGCACCATCCAGATGACCGTCCACGTCGCGAGCTCCAGGTCGACCTCCGGGGCCATGTACCCGGCCTCGATCGCCGGCCGCACCCCTTCCAGCATTCTCTGGAGGATCGGCTGGATGAACTGCTGCTCCAGTTCCAGGACGTCGGCCGCGTCCAGCAGAGACCGGTGCACCCACAGCTGCGTCCGTTCGGGGTGGCTGACGGTGTACTCGACGTAGTCGTCCATGACGCGGTGGATGGAGGCGACCGTCTCCTCGGGCGTCCGGGTGGAGAACCCCTCCATGGCCGCCTCCCGCGCGGCCTGCTCCTGCTCGAAGAGCCGGCGCATGACGGCCAGGTACAGGTCGCGCTTGGTCCCCACGTGCCGTTCCACGGTGGTGATCCCCATCCCGGCGGTGTCGGCGATCTGCTGGAGAGAGGTCCCGTCGTAGCCGAACGCGGCGAACAGCTTGATGGCGACCCGCATCAGCCGCTCGCGGTCGCTTTCCCAGTCGGACGTCATAGAACAGACGCTATGCTCACCATCCGTACCGGAGCGATCGCTTGATGGAACTCTGTCATGGTTTTGCGCGTTGTGGACTGGGCTGGTGCAGCGGCAGCCGGACGACCGCCCGCACCCCCGGCCCGGCGTCCGTGAGGGCCACCGAGCCGCCGTGCGCGCGCACGGTCTCGCGGACGATGGCCAGGCCCAGACCGGCGCCGCCGTCGTCGCTGCTGCGGGCGCTGTCGAGGCGGGTGAACCTGTTGAACACCCGCTCGCGGTCTGCCTCGGGGATGCCGGGCCCGTCGTCGGTGACCGTGACCACGGCCTCGTCGCCGCGGACCCGCAGCTCGACGCCCACCCTGGCCGCGGCGTGGCGGACCGCGTTGTCCAGCAGGTTGACCAGCACCCGCCCGAGGTCCATGGCGTCGCCCTCGACGACCGCGGGCTCCACCGCCATGACCTTCACCACGGACGGGTCGTAGCGGCCGGCCGTCGCGCCGACCAGCTCGGCGAGGTCGACCGGCACCCGCCGGGCCGGGCGGCGGTGCTCGTCCAGCCGCGCCAGCGTCAGCAGCCCTTCGGCGAGCCGGCTCAGCCGCAGGGTGTCCTCCAGCACCCCCTCGGCGGTCTCGCGCCACTCCTGCTCGTCGGGAGGATGGCCGAGGGCGACCTCCAGCTGGAGGCGGATGCTGGCCAGCGGGCTGCGCAGCTCGTGCGCCGCGTCGGAGATGAGGGCGCGCTGCGAGGCCTCGGCGGCCTCCAGCCGGGCGAGCATGTCGTTCAGCGTGGTCGCCAGCTCGCGCACCTCGTCGCGCGCCTCGGGGACCGGGAGCCGGCGCGCCCGCGCGGTGCCGGTGATCTCGGCGGCGCCCCTGCGCAGCTCGGTGATCGGGCGCAGCGTGCGGCCGATGATCACCCAGCTCGCCGCGCCGAGCAGCACCAGCAGCATCGGCGTCCCGACGACCAGCATGTGCACGGTCGCGGTGAGGCTGTCGGCGACGTCCTTGAACGACCGCGCGGCGATCACCGTGCGGCCCTCGTCGGCGCGCACGACGACCACGCGCAGCGGCCCGGGGATGCCGTAAGGATCGCCCTCGACGAACCGCCCCCGCCCGATCCGCGGCGCCGGGCCGCCCGCGCCGGCGCCCGGCAGCGGCACCAGCCGGTCGGCGCCCGCGGTCACGTGGGTGATGCGGCCGCTCGCGTCGAGCACCTGGATGATCGTGCCGTCCGAGACGGCGATCGGGTCGTAGAGCCGGCCGTCGTCCGCGAGGGCGGCCACCTCCCTGGCCCGCTGGTAGGCGATGTCGTCGGTGGAGCCGATCAGCGCCCGTCCCAGCACGCCGACCAGCAGCCAGGCCGCAGCCCCCAGCGCCACCGCCAGGACGGCCGAGGCCGTCGCGGTCAGCCGGAACCGCAGGCTCCTGCGCCGCCACCACGCCGTCGGGTCAGCCGCCATCGCCCACCAGCCGGTAGCCCGCTCCCCGCACGGTCTGCAGGGCGTTGCGCCCGAACGGGACGTCGATCTTCCTGCGCAGGTAGCCGACGTAGACCTCGACCACGTTGGGGTCGGTGTCGTAGGTGTCCCACACGTGCTCGAGGATCTCGGCCTTGGACACCACCTCGCCGGGACGGCGCAGCAGGTATTCCAGCAGCCCGAACTCGCGGGGCGTCAGCTCGATGGGGGTGGCGCCGCGGGCCACGGCCCGCCCGGCCGGGTCGAGGGTGAGGTCGCCCGAGCGCAGCACCGACGGGCGGCGGCGGGCGCCGCGCCGCAGCAGGGCGCGCAGCCGCGCCACCAGCACCACGTAGGAGAACGGCTTGGTCAGGTAGTCGTCGGCGCCCAGGTCGAGCCCGTCGGCCAGGTCGTATTCGCCGTCCTTGGCCGACAGCATCAAAATCGGCACCCAGTTCTCTTCCGCGCGCAGCCGCTTGCACACGTTGTAGCCGGAAAGGCGGGGCAGCATGATGTCCAGCACGACGACGTCGTAGTCGCCCTCGCGCGCCAGGTGCAGGCCCTCCTCGCCGTCGTAGGCCAGGTCGACGGCGAAGCCCTCGGCCTGCAGGCCGCGCCGCAGCGCGGCGGCCATCCGCCTCTCGTCCTCCACGACGAGCACGCGCATACGAACCTCCCGAGCGGATGTGTCCCCCCATCTTGGCCTCTCCCGGCTGAGATCCCGCTGAGAGACCGGACGGGACGGCCACGCCCGCGAGCTGCGGCGAAGGCGGCGCCGGCGGCCGTCCTGAGAGGACTCTCAGGCTGTCTCAGCTTCGGCACAGGGCCCGCGCGGCAGTCTGCCGGTATCAGATCGCGGCGGTGGGCACCGGGCCGCGACATACCGTTGAGGAGTGAGATGCCGTCCCAGTCGAAGAGTTCACGCGCCGTGAGGTGGGGCGTCCCCGTCGCCGCCATCGCCGTGGTGGGCGCCGCGGTGGGCGCCGGTCCGGTGATCGCCGCAGTCCAGGGTGACCCGTCCCTGCCCGACCGCACCGCCCAGCAGCTGCTGGCCGAGGCCGCCCAGAACGCGCGCCGCGCCGCGCCGCCCGCCATGTCGGGCACCGTCGTGGAGACCGCCTCGCTCGGCCTTCCGGCCATGCCGGGCCTCGCGGGGGGCGGCAGCTCCCCGCTGACCCTGTTGTCCGGCTCCCACACCCTGAAGGTCTGGTACGGAGGCGACGGCCGCATGCGGCTCGCCCTGCCGGGCCCGCTGAGCGAGACCGACCTGATCTCGACCGGCGGCGGCGAGGCGTGGCTGTGGCAGAGCGACACCAACACCGCCACCCGCTACAAGCCGTCCGGCGAGGCGGGCGCCAAGGCGCACCCCACGCCCCTGGTGCCGCCCACGGCCAAGACGCCGGAGGACCTGGCCGCCGCCCTGCTCAAGGCGGCGGACGAGAACACGGCCGTCAGCGTCGAGAACGGCGCGCACATCGCCGGCCGGGCCGCCTACCAGCTCGTCCTCGCCCCCAAGGCGGCCACGTCCCTGGTCGACAAGGTCAAGATCGCGCTCGACGGCGAGAACTACATCCCGCTGCGCGTGCAGGTCTTCGCCAAGGGCACCGCCGAGCCCGCGTTCGAGGTCGGCTTCACGCAGGTGACCTTCTCCACGCCGGCGCCGGAGAACTTCGCCTTCACCCCGCCCGCCGGGGCCAAGGTCAAGGACCAGACCCTCGACGCCGGGCACGGGGGTCTCGGTGACGAGGACGCGGCCGCCGCCGTCAAGGCCGGCGAGCGGGCCAGGTCGCAGGCCCGCACCCACGGCAGCGGCTGGGGCACCATCGCCGAGATGCCGTTCTCGCTCGACGAGCTGACCGCGGCCGTCCCCGCCGGCCGCTCCGGCCCCGGCGGCAAGTTCGCCGCGCCCGACCCGGCCAAGATGGCCGAGTCGCTGCTGAAGTCGGCCAAGACGGTGTCCGGCCCGTGGGGGACCGGCAAGGTGATCAGCACCAAGCTGGTCTCGGCGCTGCTGACCGACGACGGCCGGCTGCTGATCGGCGCGGTCACGCCTGAGGCGCTGACCGAGGCGGCCGGGCGCGAGTGACCGCGGTGACGACGGGCGGAGGGGCGCACGAGGCGGCGCCCCTCCGGGCGGCCCGGCAGACGGCCTCCCCGGGCGACTGCGCGATCGTCGCACGGGGGCTGACCAAGCGCTTCCGCGGCGGGCAGGTCGCCGTCGACGACCTGCACCTCGCCGTGCCCCGCGGCTCGGTGTTCGGCTTCCTCGGCCCGAACGGGTCGGGCAAGACGACGACGATCCGCATGCTGCTCGGCCTCATCCAGCCGACCCGCGGCGGATGCGAGGTGCTCGGCCGGCCGATGCCGGCCGGGCTGGCCGACACGCTGCCCAAGGTGGGCGCCCTGGTGGAAGGCCCGGCCTTCTACCCGTACCTGTCCGGCGAGGCGAACCTGCGCCGGTACGACGCCGCCGACCCGGCCGCCGATCCGCGTACGGCCTCGGCCCGCGTCGGCGCCGCGCTCGACCGCGTCGGGCTCGCGGCGGCGGCCGGCAAGAGGTACCGCGCCTACTCCCTGGGCATGCGCCAGCGCCTGGCGATCGCCGCGGCCCTTCTCGGCCCGCGCGAGCTGCTCGTCCTGGACGAGCCGACCAACGGGCTCGACCCGCAGGGCACCAGGGAGGTGCGGTCCCTGATCAAGGACGTCGCCGCCGGCGGCACCACCGTGTTCGTCTCCTCACACCTGCTGGCGGAGGTCGAGCACATGTGCACCCACATCGGCGTCATGCGCTCGGGACGGCTGGTCGCGCAGGGGCCCACGGCCGAGCTGCGGGCCGGTCACGCGCCCCGCGTGCGCGTGGAGACCCCGCACGCCGCCCAGGCCGCCGCCCTGCTCGGCGGGCTCGGCCTCGCCGAGGTGCGCACCACGGCCGGGCAGGGGGACGCCGCCCAGGTCACGGCGCTGCTGGGCGATCACACCCCCGAGTGGGTCTGCGCCCGTCTCGTCACCGACGGCGTGGCCGTCCGCGGTTTCGCCGTCGAACGGCCGAGCCTCGAAGAGGTCTTCGTCAGCCTCACAGGAGAGGGATTCGATGTCGACGCCTAGCACCTTCACCTCCGGCGTCGCCACCGCCGCCGCTCCGGCGACGTCCGCCGCGAGCACGAGGTCCCGGCCTTCGCCGGCGAGGGCGGCGCTGCGGCTGCTTGGCTCTGAGCTGGGGCTGACCTTCCGCAGGCCGCGCAACATCGCGATGCTCGCCGTCCTCGCCTGCGTCCCCGCGATCATCGGCGTCGTGCTGCGCGCCTTCGGCGGCGACTTGGGCGACGACGCCCCCTCGCTGATCACCCAGGTCGCCGGCAACGGGCTCATGCTGACCTTCGTGTCGCTGTCGCTGCTGCTGGTGATGCTGCTGCCCCTGGCGGTCTCGGTGGTCGCGGGGGACGCGATCGCCGGGGAGGCCGGCGGCGGCACCCTGCGCTATCTGCTCACCGCGCCCGCCGGGCGCACCCGTCTGCTGGCCGTCAAGTTCGCCAACGTCACCGTCTTCGCGCTCGCGGCCGCCTCGGTCGTCGCGGCGGGGGCGCTGCTCACCGGCCTGGTGCTGTTCCCCGTGGGCCCGATCACGCTGCTGTCCGGGTCGACGATCTCCGTCGGCGAGGGCCTGGTGCGCGTCCTCATCGTCACCGGCTACACCGCCGCGGGGCTGGCGGCGCTCGCGGCCGTCGGGCTGGCCGTCTCGACGCTGACCGAGGTTCCGATCGGCGCGGTCGCCGCGACCGTCGTGGGAGTGGTGTTCTCGCACGTCCTCAGCGCGATCCCGCAGCTCGCGCCGGCGAGGCCGTTCTTCCTGACCTCGTGGTGGGCCTCCTTCGACGGCGCCCTGCGCGACCCGGTGGCGACCGACGTGATGACCCAGGGGCTGCTGGTCTACGCCGCCTACGCGCTGGTCGCCCTGTCGATCGCCTGGGCCCGCTTCACCGGCCGGGACATCACCAGCTGAGCGCGGCGCGGGCGGCTCACCGATGCGGATGAGCCGCCGCGCCCGCGCACGTCGTCACGCGGCCGTCGCCGGACCAGGTCAGGCGTCGGTCCGGGACGCGGCGGCCGCCGGCTCCGGGGCCGGCGGCCGCGCCGGCCCACGGTGGCGCGTCAGTCCTCGGAACGGCGGGCGCGGCGCAGGCCGATGACGCCGGTGACCAGCCCCGCGACGCCGGCGACGACGCCGGCGCCGCCCAGCAGCCGGGCGGTCCCGTCGGAGCCCGCGTCGCCCTGCCCGCTCGCGCCGGCGGGCTTCACCACCACGGCCGGCGCGGTGGAGGCGGAGGCCGCCGGGCTCGCCGTCGCCGCATGACCGTCCTCCTTCGCGCCGGCGGCGACCAGCTTGAGCGCCGGGACGGGGTGCTCGGCCTCCGAGCCGTCGGCCTTCGGCTCGTCGGCCCACTTCACGACCTCGCCGTTGGAGTAGGTCTGGGTGGTGGGGAACAGCAGCTGGTCGGTGTCCTCGGGCAGGATGCCCATGGACACCTCGAACTCCTGGAACTGGTGCGGGCCGATCTTCCCCCCACTCCAGGTGATCTTGGTGACCGCCTCGGTGATGTCGCCGTACTTGGAGGGGACCGGCTTGGGAAGCCTGCTCTCGGTGACCTCGACCTTCCAGCCGGGCACCGGGCGCACCGACACGAACGGCAGCGGATGGTCGACGGGAAGCTCGACCACCAGCTTGGTGGTGGAGGCCTTGTCCCGCTCGTTGGGAACGCGGAAGGCGACCTTGGAGAAACCGCCCTTCTCCGCGGTGCCCGGATTGATGGTGACATGGGCGAGAGCGGGCAGGGCGAGGGCGGCGACGAGCGCGAGGGCGCCGGTCATGACGACGGCGCCGCGGCGCGCGACGGTGTTGAACGACATTCGAGAACTCCACTTCATCGAAGGAAATGCCAGAGCGCGCGGGTCACGCCGCCGTCGACGGCGGAGCCGTCCCGGACGCGGAACCGTGCGTGAAACCGTGCGTGGACGGCCCCGCCGTCCACATGATCGGCCCGGCGGCGAGGCCGGCCCGGAAGCGGCGCACCGGCCGGGGGTCAGGCCGGTCCAGGCATGCCGCCCGGACCCGGTGACGGGGCCGGTCCGGCGTGGGCCCGGCGACCAGGTCGGGCAGGGGCCCTGGCGCGTAGCCGGCGACCAGGCCGGCCCGCTCGCGCGGGATTCGGCGACCAGGTCCGTCCGGAACTTGCACAGGCCCGACGATCGAGGCCGGTCCGGCGTGCGGCGCGGCTCGGGGGGACAAGGTCGCTCCGAGGGCGCGCAGGCCTGACGGCGATGGCCGGGGGGCGTCCGGTGGGGAGTGCCCGCGAGGGGTCAGCGGGTGATGGGAAGCGGAGGACCGCGCCTGCTGACCGTGTGGCGGAGAGCCTGCCGGGCCCGGGAGGGCGCGATGCGCAGGGGAGCGCGGCCGGACGGCCGCGGGAGGTGGGCGGGGGCCGCGCCGAGCAGGGTGAGCAGGCGCGAGAGCAGGCGCACGGCGCGCGTGCCCGCTCTGCGCAGCACCGACCACAGGGCCGACTCGCCCTGGGCCAGCCACCAGCCGGTGATCAGCGTGGCGGTGAGGTGGGCGACGACCATGCCGAGGCTCGCGCCGAGCCCCTGGCCGTGCGGCACGTGCAGGCTCAAGGGGGAGCCCGCGCCGCCAGTGGCGCCGAACGTCTCGTGCAGGACGGCCTGGGCGGCGATGAGCAGCCCGATGACCGTGCGCGGCGAGCGCTCGTGGCCCGCGAGCAGGGCGGAGGCGAGCATCACGCCGGCGCACCCCGCCACGACCGCCCACGAACCCGGGCCCGACCCGCCGGCGGCCCGGTGGCCGAGCACGGCGAGGCCCACGCAGACGACCGTGAAGGCGGCCGACCGCGCCAGGCGAAGGGGGAGACGGGCACGCATGACGCCCCACATGGTGCCATGCGCGCGGCCCGGTTGTCCCCTGCCCCGCCGGAGATCGGGGTCGTCTTCGGGGCATCCCCTGCTCCAGGCTTTATTGCCGTGTGCGTTTGATGTCTGCCGTTTGGAGCCTTTTGTCGCTACTGTTGCCCGCGTTCGCTGGTTCTGTGAGGGGCGAGGTGGTGGCCATGCGGCACTTCCTGGGACTGTTGCTCGGCGTCGTCGTGACCGCGGTCCTGCTGGCCGGCGCCGGCTGGGCCTCCCAGGACGCGGCCCGGGGCATGGCGACCGGCGCGGTCGACCCGGTCCGCGACACCACGGCGCTCGTCGGGCTGGGCGCGATGCTGGTGACCGGGCTCGTGCTCGGCCTCGTCGTGGCGGGCAGGGTCTCGCCGCTCGCGACGTTCGTGCCCTCCATGGCGCTGCTGGCGTGGACGGTGATCTACACCCTCGACGTGCACCGCGCGCTGGACCTGGCGCCGACCGCCCCCTCGATGAACCCGATGATCGTGCAGGCGGGCAAGGGCATGCAGGACCTGCTCGGCAAGGGCGTCTTCGCGATGCTGGGCATCGCGCTGTTCATCCCCGTGCTGATGCCCTCCCGCTGGGCCGGCCGGCAGCGCGACCTGGACGACGGCTACGAGGAGGAGAGCCCGCAGCCCGCGGGCGGCTACTACTGATCGCCCGGCCGGCTGAGGTCGCGTGCAGGGGGCGTCACAGGGTGAGGTGGCGAGTGTAGAGCCGGGTGACGACGTCCTCGATGGAGGACTCGCCGGGGGCGGTCGCCCGCAGTTCCTCCACGGTGCCGTCGAAGGCGAGGCTGCCGTGGTCGATCAGCATGACCCGGCGGCACAGCCGTTCGATGTCCCCGAGATCGTGGGTGGTCAGCAGCACGGTGGTCCCGCGCTCGGCGTTGAGATCGCGCAGGAAGCCGCGGACCGCCGCCTTGCTCACCACGTCCAGCCCGATGGTGGGCTCGTCCAGCACCAGGACGGCCGGGTCGTGCAGCAGCGCCGCGGCGATGTCGCCCCGCACGCGCTGGCCGAGGCTGAGCTGGCGGACGGGCTTGTCGAGGAACGCGCCGAGGTCGAGCACCTCGCACAGCTCGTCCAGCCGCTGGTGGAACCGCACACGATCTACTTTGTAAAGGTGGCGGATCAGGGTGAAGCTGTCCCTGAGCGGCAGATCCCACCACAGGGTGGTCCGCTGCCCGAAGACCACGCCGATGCGCCGGGCCAGCGCCGTGCGCCGGCGCGACGGGTCCAGGCCGGCGACCTCGATGTGCCCGCTGGTCGGCGCCAGGATGCCGGTCAGCATCTTGATCGTGGTGGACTTGCCCGCGCCGTTCGGGCCGAGGTAGCCGACGAACTCGCCGGCGGCCACCTCGAACGACAGCTCGCGCACGGCGTGCACCACGCGCGTCTCCCCGCGCAGCAGCCCGCGCCTGCGCCGGACGGTGAAGGAACGCCCGACGCCGTCGAGTGTGATCAATGCGGTCAGCTCCCCGTGGAACGGTAGCGGCGGAGCCCGGCCCGCCAGGCCAGGCCGGCCACGCAGGCCAGTGTGAGGGCGGCGGCCGGGCCGAGGAAGCGCAGCCAGTACGGCAGGCCGAACGGGTCGGCGCGGCCGAGCACGAAGAGCCCGGGCTGCCAGTTGACGAAGGCCAGCGGGACGATGAAGGTGACCGCGCGCACCAGGTCGCCTCCGTAGACGGTGAGCGGGTACTGGGTGAGCGTGCCGCCGCCGTAGGTGAAGGCGTTGGCGATCTCCGGGGCGTCGGTCAGCAGGAACTGGATCGCGCCGCCGAGGGTCCAGATGGCGGTGAAGATCACCAGGCCGCACAGCACCATGAGCGGGATCATCCAGGCGCGCTGCCACGGCACGTGGAGCTGGGCGAGCGCGATGCCGAGCACGGTGGCCGCCTGCGCGGTGCGGCCGACGCGCTGAAAGGTGAACCGGTCGACCGCCATCTGCACGAAGGGGCTGGCCGGCCGGATCAGCATCGCGTCGAACGTCCCGGCCTTGACGTGCTGGCTCAGCTTGTCCACATTGCCGAACAGCATGTCGGCGAGCGCGAAGGACACGCCCGAGGCGCCGTACAGGAACATCACCTCGGGCAGGGTGAAGCCGCCGAGCGAGCCGGTGTGGGTGAAGATGAGCGCGATCGCCGCCATGTCGAGGCCGGTGATGAGGAACGAGCCCACGGTGAGCAGCGTCGTCGACAGCGGATACTGGGCCGCGGCGCGGATCCAGGTGGCCACGAGCAGCACGTACGTCCTCGCCATCTCCAGCACGCCGCCTCACCCGCCCTGGATGACGACTTTGCGGCGGGCGGTGCGGGTGGCCGCTGCGCCGAGCGCGAGGAGCGCCGCGACCCAGGCGGCCTGGAAGGCGAGCGCGCCGAGCGGGTCGCGCTTGCCGAGGAAGACGTCGGCCGGCACCTGCACCATGGCCGCCCACGGGAGCGCCTGCGACAGCGTGCCGAGCCAGCCGGGGAACAGCACCAGGGGAAGGATCATGCCGCTGAAGAACATCGTCATGACCAGCGACAGTGACTGGACGCCCCGGTCGTCGACGATCCAGCAGGCCGACAGCGCCACCAGGTAGCGCAGGCCGAAGCTGACGACGATGCCGAGGATCATCGAGACCGCGAACGCCGCCCAGGTCGCGGCGTGGCCGGGGAAGCGGATGCCGAACAGCGCCGCGCCGACGAACGTGGGCGGGACGCTGCGGACGATGAACAGGAACGCGGCCCGGCCGAGGTCGTCGGCGAGGGTCCACAGCTGGAGCGACGCGGGGCGCACGAGGTCGATCGCGACGTCGCCGGTGCGCACCCGCTGCCCGAGCTGGAGGCCGCCGCCGAACACCTCCATGGGGCCGATGAAGGCCTGGGTGAGGAAGCAGAAGGTGACCGCGTCGGTGACGTCGTAGCCCGCCAGGCCCGGCCGGGCCTGCCAGAGGGCGATCAGCACGTAGGCGCGGAGGATGCCGAAGACCGTGTTGGTGAAGGCTCCGGCCAGCGCAGCGGCTCCGTAGGCGGAGTGACGGCGGAAGCCGTATCTGAAGATCGTCCAATAGAGCGGGAAGGTGGCGCACCTCCGGTGACGGCGGGACTCGCATTGTAGCCAGCCGCGGCCGTGCGGATCACCGGATTTTCCGCCGCCCGCCCCGGGCCGTTCCCGGTGCGATGGAGTCTTCCGCCGATGCCCTTACCGCCCCCTACCAGGTCAAATGTTCGGGCTACCCCTCGACGTACCGTGTAAACGTCATGTAAACCAGGGTATAGGCGTCGTCATAGAACGGCGTTCGGCCTGGTGGTGACGTGTGGAGGTGGCGATGTCACGGGAGATCGACGTTGACATCCATCCCGGGTATCCCGTCAGCTGGCGGGCGAGCGTTTTCAACGGTCTGATGCGGGGAACCACCAAGCCGCTGTCGGCGCTGCTGCTCAGGCACGCGCTGAGCATCGAGTGCGTCTCGCGCGTCGTGTCGCTCAGCGAGCGCCTGCCGCTGCCGGTGCCCGGCCATGTGGCCATCGAGAAGGCCGACGGCAGGCCGTGCGGCTCCGAATGGGTGCGGTCCGGTGACGATCTGGACGAGAGCAAGGTGCTGCTCTACTTTCACGGCGGCGCCTACTTCTTCTGCTCCCCGGCGACGCACCGTCCGATCACCTGGCGCCTGTCCGAGGCCGCCCGGCGGCCGGTCTTCGCCCTCGACTACCGCCAGGGACCGGTCCACTCGCTGAAGGAGTCGCTGGCCGACGCCCTCGCGGCCTACCAGAGCCTGCTCGACCGCGGCTTCGCCGCGCGTGACATCATCGTCGCCGGGGACTCCGCCGGCGGGCACCTCACCCTGGCCACGTTGCTGGCGTTGCGTGACCGGGGCATGCCGCTGCCGGCCGCGGCGGTCTGCCTGTCGCCGTGGGCCGACCTGTCGGACATGCGGCGCAGGGCCAACCGCTGGGCCGATCCGATGCTGTCGGCCGGGCGGGTCGACTGGCTCGCGCGCCGCTGGACCGCCGGCCTCGACTGCGAGGACCCGCTGGTCTCCCCGGTGTACGGCGACTACACCGGCCTGCCGCCGATGATGATCGTCACGGGCTCCACCGAGGTGCTGCGCGATGAGGGCCGCCGCGTCGCCCTCCAGGCCCGCCGCGCCGGGGTGAAGGTGACCTACGAGGAGTGGCGCCGCATGCCGCACGTGTTCGCGATGCTGGCGGACGTCGTGCCCGAGGCGCGCATCGTCTTCCGGCACATCGAGCGCTTCCTCGGCGCCGTCGCCGCCACCTCCGGCACGCCGGAGGAGTCCGGCTCGGCCACCGCGGCCTGAACCGGCCGGGCGGGGGCGACGGCCGGATCCGACGGGCCGTCAGGAAAGGCGTGGGAGCAGGGGCTCGCCGCTCACTGGCGCCACAGTCGTCACAGGCGGCACTGCTCTTCCTTACCTCCAGGGATCAGTCACCTTACCTCTCATGCCGCTTTCAACTAGTTCACGCCAGATGTCCGCACGGGGAGACACAGTGGCCTGTGCCGTACCTCGAAGGGAGGTCATCCCCGGATGGCACGTGGCGGAGCAGGCGTCCCCAGCGGGATGCCTCCAGGCGTTCGGCCGCTGACGGTGGGCGACCCGGTCATCATCGGGCGCTACCTGCTGCTCGGCCGTCTCGGCGCGGGCGGCATGGGCGTGGTGTACCTCGCCGAACGGCCCGAGGGCGGCCTGGTCGCGCTCAAGACCCCGCATTCGGTCCATCTCGGCGATCCCACGCTGCGCGCGCGATTCGCCGAGGAGGTCGCCTTCTCCCGCCGGGTGGTGCCGTTCTGCACCGCGGCCGTGGAGGAGGACGGCGCCGACCGCGACCGCCCCTACCTGGTCACCGAGTACATCCCCGGCCCGTCGCTGTCCCAGGTGGTCGCCGTGCGGGGACCGCTCACCCCCGACCTGGCCTACGGCGTCGCGCTCGGGGCCGCGGCGGCGCTGGTGGCGATCCACGAGGCGGGCTTCGTCCACCGCGACCTCAAGCCCGGCAACGTGCTGCTCTCCCCCAAGGGGCCCCGGATCATCGACTTCGGCATCTCCCGGGACGTCGACGCCGCGGTCGCGCACACGCAGGCGGGGCTCGTCATGGGCAGTCCCGGCTGGGTGGCCCCCGAACGTCTCACCGGCGGCCCGGCCATCCCCGCCTCCGACGTCTTCGCCTGGGGCTGCCTGGTCGCCTACGCCGCCACCGGCCATCACCCGTTCGGCACCGGCGAGGCCGACGTGCTCACCCGGCGCATCCTGGTGGAGCGGCCGCGGCTGTCCTCGGTGCCCAAGCTGCTGTGGGACCCGGTCTCGGCCGCGCTGGCCAAGGAGCCCGGCGACCGGCCGCAGGCCGCGGCGTTGCTCGGCTGGCTGCTGGACGCCGGGGGAGTGGACCGCTCCTGGGACCGGCGCGAGGCCGTGGCCGCCGTGCTGGAGGAGATATGGGCGCCGGTCCCGTATCCCATCGGCGCGCGGCACCTCAAGATCGCCGGGATGGCAGAGGACAACGACGACGGGCGGGACGGCGCCACCACCACGGGCGCGCGAGCCGCGCGGCGGGCGGCGGCGCGGCGCGGGCACGCCTCGCACGCCGGTTTCGCCGCGCTGGCCACGGTCTCGATCGCCGCGGTGACCGTCGTGGCGGCGAGCACCGGCGCCACCCACGTCGACGAGAGCGCGAACCGCCCCGGCCGGCTCCCCGTGGCGGTGCCGATCCAGGGGTCCCGCCTCCCGGTCGAGGTGCCGGCCACCTCGGCGCCCGTGGTGCGCGGCACCGAGTACGGATCGCCGGCGACCGCGCCCGGCCGCCCGCCGGCGTTCACCACCACGCCGAGCCTGCGGGGCACGCCCTCGGCGGGCCCGACGCGGCCCCCGGAGGGGTCGCCCGAGGTCACCTGGCGCACGCCCGTTCCCCCGCCGTCGTCCAGGCGCACCACGCCGCCGCCACCGGCGCCGGACGACACTCCGACGTGCCGGAACAGGCGCGGCAAGGAGAAGCCGTGCGAGCCCACCACCCGTCCCAGCGGAGGGCAGAGTCCCACCCGGTCTCCCAAGCCCACCAAGACGCCCAAGCCGTCGGTCAGCATCAGCCAGATCCCCGAGTGGGGGGACGGCGAGCCCGGCGATCCGACGCCGCCGCAGCCCACCCCCACCGTGAGCGTGCCGACGCCCTCGATCTGACCCGGCACGCGGGCGCGCCGGCCCGCCGTCCAGCGGTGCGCCGCCGGCGGAGGGAGGAGGTCAGCTCAGCGCGATGATCTCCTGCTTGCCGGCGCTGGTCGCCTGGTTGCTCACGATGAACACCCGGCCGTCCCGTTCGTAGATCAAAGCCGAGACGGTGCTGCCCTCGAAGACCGCCTCCGAGTACTTCTTGACCACGGTGACCTCCCCGGTCGCGCGCGCGAAGCGCAGCAGCCGCGGCGCCACCCCGTGCCGGCCGCGCACGAAGGCGACCAGGCCGTTGTCGTCCGCGCGTACGACGGTGGCCTCGCCGAAGCCGGAGTCCTTGGTCCACAGGGCCTTGCCCGACGCCAGGTCGAAGGCCGTGATGCCCTTTTCCGAGGCGCGCAGGTACAGCACGCCGCCGGCGGCGGCCACCTCCCACGGCGGGTTGCCGGTGTCGGTCTTGCCGTACTGGTAGCCGTACTCGCCGCCGTCCTTCGCCGACAGCGCCGCGGACAGTCGGCCGCGATCGTCCAGGACGTGGATCTCCTCCCGCTCGCCGTCCTTGACCAGGACGATCGGCGGCGAAGTGGAGATCACCTCCTCCACCTCGCCCTTGCGCGGCAGGTACCGCCACAGGACCCTCCCGGCGGCCGGGTCGATGCGGCGGACCTCCCGCCGGGCGGACAGGCCCCCGCACTTCACGACGCGCAGCAGCGCCGGGCCGCCGGTGTACCCGATCTGGAAGCAGTCGTCGTCGCTGAGCGGCGGGGTGCTCCACAGCTTCTTGCCGTCGCGGACGCGGAAGGCGGTGGAATTCTCCCTCAGCGTGGCCACGACCGTGCCGCCGGTGCGGGCGAGCCGCGGCGGGTCCAGCTCGGAGATTCTCTTCTGTTCGCCGGCCGCGACCGGCACGTCGCTCGCCCACAGCCGCTTGCCCGTCCTGACGTCCAGGGCGGCCACGATGTCGCAGCGCCCGGTCGGGCCGTAGCCGATGACCGCGATGTCGCCGCCCGCGCCGGACGAGGCGGCGCACAGGGTGGTGTCGTCGCCGGGCAGCGGCAGGCCCCACCGCCGCTTGCCGGTCGCCCGGTCGTAGGCGACGACGCCGTCGGCCTGCGCGTGGACCAGCGTGTCCCCGACGAACCACGTGCCGGGGATCTCGGTGATCCGCACGCCCGCCTTGCCCGCCCCTGGGACGCTCCACAGCGGCCTGCCCTCGGGGGCCGCGCCGGCGGACACCATGACCGCGAGCATGCCGGCGGAGGCGAGGAACACCACGATGCCCAGCACGAGGGCCACCCACAGTCCCGCCGCGGACCCGCCGGTCGGCGGCGGAGGCGGCGGCATCGTGCCGGGCGGCGGGAGGTACCCGGGCGGCGGCGCGACGCCGGGGAACGGCGCGGCCGCGGTGAACGGCACGGCGCCGGGGGGTGGGGCGGCCCCGGGGAACGGGGTGGCGCCGGGCCCGGGGGGCGGGGCGGCCGGCGGCCAGGTGCTGTCGGGGGGCGGCGGAGTGCTCATCGGATCCGGCTCCGCACGTACGCGGCCCACTGGCGTTCGAACGCGTCGAAGCCGAGCCCGGTGACCTGCTCGATCTGCTCGCGCAGGCCGCCGGGATCGCCGTAGTGCGCGGCGACGAACGACATGACCGCCTTGTCGCCCCACTTGCCGGCCATGAAGTGCATCGCCAGCGTGCCGAGGGCGTAGTTCCCCGCCCTGGCGCGGCCGTCGTCGGAGTAGAACGAGAAGTCCAGCGGCAGCCGCCCGTCGAAGGGCCTGCCGCGCACGGCGTCGAGCGCGTCCTGCTGCGGCCGCGGCAGGCCCCGGGTGGCCATGTAGTCGGCGAAGCCCTCCACCACCCAGGTGGCGGGCCGTGAACTGAGGCCGGACCTGGGCTTCTGCAAGGGGTCCACCATCGCGTGGGCGATCTCGTGGCGGCCGACCTCCCGCGCGAAGGGCAGCCCGCCGGGCAGACCGGCCCTGGAGGCGGTGGTGTCGATGGCGATGCGCGCCCCGCCGATCGGCAGGCTGTCGTCCAGGTCCTCGGTGAAGGTGTACATGGCCAGCGCGAAGCCCGCCTCGTTCGGATCGTTCTTCAGCGCCACGCGGAACAGGGTGTTGTACACCTTGCGGTCGGGCTCCAGGGCGATCAGGAACCCGGGCAGCGTCACGCCGTCGCGCGGGCCGAACCGCCGCCAGGCGTTCAGGTCGTCGACCGCCGCCCGCTCGAAGACGTCCGCGGTGCGCCGGGCGATGGCCGCGTTCCGGGCGTGCGTGGTGATCAGGACGTGCGGGCGCCTCTCCACGTGCATGTCGGAGTACACGTCCCAGGGGCCCGGGTAGAACACGTACTTGCTCTCGCCGTAGGCGTTGGGGGAGCCCGACACCTTGGTCACCGTCGGCCGGCCCTTCGGCTTCTTCTCGACCGTCCAGCGGTACCACTCGGCGACCGGCCGCACGTCCACGCCCTTGATCTGGTGGACGAACGCGACGTCGACGTTGACCGTGGCGCCGCGGCCGAAGGTGTCGGACGCCCGCCCGCCCGACTTGATCACCTGGAACGACGTCGTCTGGAACGGGATCTTGAGCAGGTTCCTGAACAGTGTCCGCTGACCGGCCTTGGCGGCTCCGGCGAAGGGGGCGGTGAACGCCTTCTCGTCCCGGGCGGTGAGCGCCTCGCCGTGCCCCTCCAGCAGGGCGGCGATCTCCTCCCCGGTGATCGTCACGCTGTCCTCGGCGCCGCCCGCCGTCGGGAGCGCGGTCGGGCCGGAGCCGCCGAGCCTGCCCACCCCCACGACGATCACCGCGGTGACCGACGCCACGGCGAGCGCCCAGACCGAGAACACCGCGATCTTCAGCCCTCGGTGCGAGCCCGGTCGCCTCCGGCCGCCGGTCCGGGGCGGTCGCGGCGGTGGCTGCGGCATGCCGCCGGGGGGAGGCGGCGCCGGCCATCCCGCCGGCGGGACCGGCCGCTCCTGATACAGCGGACCGGCGGGCTGGGACGGGTGCCACGAACCTGTGGCCGGAGACTCGTACGGTGACGGGAGCACCGGGCCCGGCCCCGCGGGACGGTGAGACGGGGAGTGTCCTGGAGCGGTCCGCGGGGGGAAGGAGTCGGCCGGATGACCGATCGGCGGCTGGGACATGGGCAGGCGGCATCCTCGCGTACGCGGATCGGCTGGCCAGCCGCAGTGCACCCCGTCCGTTCGTGCCGGCGGTGCCCCCACCCCTGGCAGCGCAACATGACTTGTCGCTACATGAACGACCAAAACCTACCAGCATGATCAGCCGAATAGGGAGGAATGCCGGGAACCGGGGACCCACACCGCGAGGGTGGGGTGAGGCCGCGGGAACGGCCTCACCCTTGCGGCGTCACGCCTGCGTGATGTTGACCATCCAGGAGATGCCGAACCGGTCGACGCACGCGCCGAACTCGTCGCCCCACATCTGCTTCTCCAGGGGAACGGTCACGGTGCCGCCGGAGCTGAGCTTCTCCCAGTAGCCGCGCAGTTCGTCGGCGTCGTCCCCGCTCAGGCTCACCGAGATGTTGTCCCCGGGGTTGTACGCCATGCCGGGCGGGGTGTCGGAGGCCATGAGCGTGAACCCGTTGCCGGTCTCGAGCATGGCGTGCATGATCTGGTCGGCGTCGCCGCCGTGCTGGGCGGCGACTTCGCCGAAGGTGTTGAGCGTCAGCGTTCCGCCGAAGACGTCCTTGTAGAACTCCATGGCCTGCCGCGCGTCGCCGGCGAAGCTGATGTAAGGGTTGAGACGAGAGGTCACAGTTCGCTCCTTGGTCGTGACGAAGTGGCCCATCGTTGCAGAGCGGGACGACAAAATCCGGGAACCAGGGGCCGGCAGGGCCGCCCACCTGGCGCTTCGCCGCTGGCCCTGTGCCGCGTGCGCCCGCCTCGCCGTCCCGCCGGTCCAGGGATGTGGAACGCGGGCCCGTCCGGAGGGGGCCGCTGCCCAGAGCGGATCTTCACCGGACGAACCCGCGGGTTCACGGGTCAGTGGGCGAACTGCTCGGCCTCGGTCGAGCCCTTGAGCGCCACCGTCGAGGAGTCGGGCGCGACGGCGGTGCTGACCTGGTCGAAGTAGCCGGTGCCGACCTCCCGCTGGTGGCGGGTGGCGGTGTAGCCCTGCCGCTCGGCGGCGAACTCGGCCTCCTGCAGCTCGACGTAGGCGGTCATGCCCTCCTCGGCGTAGCCGCGCGCGAGGTGGAACATCGAGTAGTTCAGCGAGTGGAACCCGGCCAGGGTGATGAACTGGAAGCGGTACCCCATGTGGCCGAGCTCGCGCTGGAACTTGGCGATGGTCGAGTCGTCCAGGTGCTGCTTCCAGTTGAACGACGGCGAGCAGTTGTAGGCGAGCATCTGGTCGGGGAAGCGGGCCTTGATCGCCTCGGCGAAGCGCCGCGCCACGTTCAGGTCGGGTGTGGAGGTCTCCATCCACAGCAGGTCGGAGTACGGCGCGTAGGCCAGGCCGCGGGCGACGCAGGCGTCCACGCCGTTGCGCACGCGGTAGAAGCCCTCGGGCGTGCGCTCGCCGGTGGTGAAGGCCTGGTCCCGGGCGTCGACGTCACTGGTCAGGAGCGTCGCGGCCTGGGCGTCGGTCCGCGCGATGATCAGGGTCGGCACGTCGCAGACGTCCGCCGCGAGGCGGGCCGCGTTGAGGGTCTTGATGTGCTGGCCGGTCGGGATCAGCACCTTGCCGCCGAGGTGGCCGCACTTCTTCTCCGAGGCGAGCTGGTCCTCCCAGTGCACGCCCGCCGCGCCCGCGGCGATCATGCCCTTCATCAGCTCGAACGCGTTGAGGACGCCGCCGAAGCCGGCTTCGGCGTCCGCCACGATGGGCGCCATCCAGTGCGGGGCCCCGGCGTCTTGCTCCGACCAGGAGATCTGGTCGGCGCGCAGCAGCGCGTTGTTGACGCGGCGCACCACGGCCGGCACCGAGTTGGCCGGGTAGAGACTCTGGTCGGGGTAGGTCTGACCGCCGAGGTTGGCGTCCGCCGCGACCTGCCAGCCTGACAGGTAGATGGCCCGCAGCCCCGCCTTGACCTGCTGCACCGCCTGGTTGCCCGTCAGGGCGCCCAGCGCGTGCACGTACTCCTCGGTGTGCAGCAGGGACCACAGCCGTTCGGCGCCGAGCCGTGCGAGAGTGTGCTCCTCTCGCACGCTGCCGCGCAGGCGGACGACGTCCTCGGCCGTGTAGGTCCGCTCGACGTCCTTCCAGCGCGGGTCGCTCTCCCACTCTCGCCGCAGCTCATCTGCAGCTCCCTTGAGGCGATCTTCCATTTTGGCTCCTTCGGCGTCCTCTGGGGGCTTGCTTCGAGTCTGCGATGGTCGGCGCGGCAGGGACAAGGGAGGTCGAGTGAAAAAGGCCAGACTTTTCGTTTATCGCGAATACTCATCGGTATTCTGGTGGCAAGAAACGCAAAGTTTTCATTATGGACTAGACCAATCCATGTGGGCCGCGCACGGCGAAGGCCCCGGCGGGTACCCCTGGCCGGCTGGAAGAACGGCGGAATTTTCGCTTAGGATCGTGCCATGGCGTCTTTGGTGGGTGAAGAACCGCTGTCTTTGACACAGGAGCTCGACCTTCTCGCGTTCGGCCAGCGGCTGAAGCACCTGCGCAAACAGCGCGGCCTCACCCTGTCGGAGCTCGGCGAGCGCGTCGGCCGCGCCCCGAGCCAGCTCTCCCTGCTGGAGAACGGCAAGCGCGAGCCCAAACTGTCCCTGCTGAAGTCGCTCGCCGCCGCGCTCGGCGTCCCGGTCGAGGAACTGCTGCGCCGCCAGGCGCCGAGCCGCCGCGCCCAGCTGGAGATAGCCCTCGAGGAGGCGCAGCGCGACCCCATCTACGCCTCGATCGGCCTGCCCCGCCTGAAGGTCTCGGCCCGGGTGCCGAGCGACGTGCTGGAGCACATCATCGGGCTGTACGAGGAGCTGCGGTCGCGCGAGGCCAAGGGCACCGCCACGCCCGAGGAGGCCAGGGCGGCCAACGCCGAGCTGCGGCGCAAGCAGCGCGAGCAGGGCAACTACTTCGCCGAGATCGAGACCGCAGCGGCCGAGGCGCTGGCCGCCGTCGGCTACCGCACCGGCGCGCTGTCACAGGGCACGGTGCAGGCCCTGGTGACCCACTTCGGCTTCACCGTGCGCACCGCGCAGGACCTGCCCCGCTCGGTGCGGTCGATCACCGACCTGCGCAACCGGCGCATCTACGTCCAGCACGAGCAGCTCGGCATGCACACCCCCCGCACGATCCTGCTGCAGACCCTCGGCCACCTCGCGCTCGGCCACCACAAGCCCCGCGACTTCGCCGACTTCCTGCGCCAGCGCACCGAGGCCAACTACTTCGCCGCCGCCGTCCTGGTGCCCGAGGCCGCCGCGGTGCCCTACCTGCAGGAGGCCAAGCGCGACCGGGCGCTGTCGGTGGAGGACCTGCGCGACGTGTTCGCCGTCTCCTACGAGATGGCCGCGCACCGCTTCACCAACCTCGCCACCCACCACCTGGACCTCGTGTGCCATTTCGTCCGCAACGACGCGGGCGGCATCATCTACAAGGCCTACGAGAACGACGGCGTCGTCTTCCCCGCCGACGAGCAGGGCGCCATCGAGGGGCAGCGCCTGTGCCTGCGGTGGTCCGGGCGCCAGGTCTTCCTCTCGCCCGACCGCTTCTCGGTGTACCACCAGTACTCCGACTCGCCGACCGGCACCTATTTCTGCATCGCGCACGTCGACCCCTCACGCGAGCGCGACTTCGCCATCACGCTCGGGGTGCCGTACCGCGAGTCCCGCTGGTTCCGCGGCAGGGAGACCACCAACAGGACCAAGTCCAACTGCCCGACCGGAGACTGCTGCCGCCGCCCGCCGGCCGAGCTGACCCAGCGCTGGGAGGGCTACGCCTGGCCTTCGGCGCGGGCCAACTCCCACGTGCTTGCGGCCCTGCCTCCCGGCTCGTTCCCGGGCGTGGACGAGGCCGACGTCTACTCCTTCCTCGAACGCCACGCCGTGGTGTGAGCGGCCGGAGAAGACCCCGGCGCCGCGTCGCCGGGCGTCGGGCGCCGAAGCGGGAACGCCCGCCGACCTCGGTCACCGGTGGGCGGCACGGGCGGAAATCGATCCGCATAGAGTGAGACGTCAGGTGATGGGAGGCGACGGGGGGATCGTGCGTGCTGCCTGAGGTGGAGACGTGGCTGCGCGACCGCACGACGGCATCGGGCGACTGGCCGGTCGAGGGGCTGCTCGCGGCGAAGGGCGGCACGAGCGTCAGCGTCGTGCTCCCGGCGCGGAACGAGGCCGAGACCGTCGGCGAGATCGTCTCGGCGATCCGGCGCGACCTGGTGGAAGGCGTCCCGCTGGTCGACGAGATCGTCGTCATCGACTCCCGCTCCACCGACGACACCGCCGCCCGCGCCGTGGAGGCGGGCGCCGAGGTCTTCGCCCAGGACGAGATCCTGCCCGACCTCACCCCGATGGACGGCAAGGGCGACGTGCTGTGGAAGTCCCTGGCCGTCACCTCCGGCGACCTGCTGGTGTTCGTCGACGCCGACCTGCGCGAGTTCGGCGCCGGTTTCGTCACCGGCCTGCTCGGCCCGCTGCTCGCCGACCCCTCGGTGATGTACGTCAAGGGCTGCTACGACCGGCCGTTGCGCGAGGCCCGGAGCGGCGGCGGGCGCGTCACCGAACTGGTCGCGCGGCCCATGCTGAACCTGCACTGGCCGCTGCTCGCCGGGTTCGTCCAGCCGCTCGCGGGAGAGTACGCCGGGCGGCGCGAGGTCCTCGAACGGGTGCCGTTCGCCACCGGGTACGGAGTCGAGCTCGGCCTGCTGATCGACCTGCTCGAATACGCGGGCCTGGACGCGCTCGCCCAGGTGGACCTGGGCAGGCGGGTGCACTCCCACCAGTCCACCGAGGCGCTGGGCGTCATGGCCGGGCAGATCATGCACACCGCCTGGGCCCGCCTGGAACGCCAGCGCAAGATCATCCCGTTGCAGGACGCCGCCACCGGGCTGACGCAGTTCCGCCGTGGCGAAGGCGGCCACCTGCCCGTCGACCGGGACGTCGCCGTCCCCGAACGCCCCCCGATGGCCGACGTCCCGGAGTACGCGGCCTCCCGCCTGCCCGACCTGCTCGAATGCCGGGCCGCGCGCCCGTAGCCGCCGTCCGCCGCTCCAGGGCGAGGGACGAAGGTCCCATTCTGTCGGGACATCCGTGCCATCAGGCAGGGACGTACAACACTCCTGGACGAACGCCAGAAAAGATGTACTTAAGCCGCGAAGGAAATTGAAGAACACCTCCGAGAGGAAGCGGCCATGGCCATCACCGAAGGGCGGCGCGACGTCGTCCGCACCCACGATCTCGTCAACTCTGTCCCGGTTCGCGACGCCGGACAGGTGGACCAAGGGAGGCACCCGGTGAACTACGTCTGGGCGGTGGCCCGTCTGGCGCTCGGCTGGACGTTCCTGTGGGCGTTCGTCGACAAGCTCTTCGGCCTGGGGTTCGCCACCCCGGCCGCCAAGGCGTGGATCAACGGCGGCAGCCCCACCACCGGGTTCCTCAAGGGCACCAAGGAGGCCGCGCTCGGCGGCGTCTTCACCGGCCTGGCCGGACAGGCGTGGGTCGACTGGCTGTTCATGATCGGCTTGGCCGGCATCGGCACCGCACTGATCCTGGGCATCGGAATTCGCGTCGCCGCCGCCACCGGCACCCTGCTGCTGGTCCTCATGTGGGCCGCCGAGCTCCCCCTGGCCAACAACCCCTTCGTGGACGACCACATCATCTACGCGATCGTCCTGATCGGCCTGGCCCTGGCCACCGCCGGCGACACCCTCGGCCTGGGCAAGTGGTGGAGCGCCACCACCCTGGTCAAGCGGCACCCCATCCTCAAGTAGCCGACTCCCGGCCCGGCAACCCGGCCCGTCCGCGCCCCCGGTGCGGACGGGCCGGAGTCTTGCGCGCCCCGGCCCCTCGTCCAGCGCTCCCACCCTCTGATCGGCACTTCACCCAGCGAACCCGGTCCGGCGAACCCGGTCCGGCGAACGCGGCCCGGATATTCGGTCCGGCGAAGGCGGCTCGGCGACCCGGCCCCGCGAATGCCATCCCGCGAATGCCGCCCAGCGAACCCAGCCCCCGAACGCCACCCCGTGCATGCCGCCCAGCGAACCCGGTCCGGCGAACGCCGCTCGGCGACCCGGCTCGGCGAGGGCCGACGGGCGAGTAAGCGACCCGGTCAGCTCGGTTCGCTCGCGTGGGCGGTGGCCGGGGCGATGCCGTTCAGGACGGTGGTCACCATGGCGTCGACGAAATCCTCGGACACCTCCTGCGGCGTCATCGGCGAGCCGGTGAACAGGCGGGGCAGGACCAGGTCGTGACAGGCGCCGATGATCATCGTGGCGGCGGCCTCGGCGGCGGCCTCGGGCGACAGGCGGCCGATCCGCTGCTCGGCACGCAGATATTCGGCCAGATCGGCGCGCAGGCCGCGGCCGCCGGCCACCGGATTGGACAGCTCCTCGAACTTCGCCAGGACCCGCGGCTGGTGGATCAGACCGGCGAAGGCCGGCATGATCGCGATGTGCAGCGCCAGGCTGTGCGCGATGTAGGCGCGCAGGTTGGCCGCGACCGTGCCCTCCCCGGCCGTGTGCGGCGGCCGGCCGAGCGCCTGCTCGACGGCGTGGACGTGCGCGTGCAGCGCGAGCGCCAGAAGCTCCTCCTTGTCGGCGAAGTGGTTGTACAGCACGCCGTCGGCGACCCGCGCCTCCCGCGCGATGGCGCGCACGGTCAGGCCTGCGGTGCCGCTCTCGGCGATCAGGCGTTCGGCGGTGGCGATCAGGTGTTCGCGCAGGCTCTGCTCGCCGCCGCCGTCACGCAGCACGGCCGCTTTTCTCGGAGACATCACGCCACATCGTAGTGAGCGCCGCACCACGTCGAAGTCACCAGCAGCGCGGCGGTGACCGTGCGTCGCGTCGGACACGAGGCCGCGATGAACCAAGGTCGTGTCCGGCATGGGAGCGCGGTGATCCGAAGTCGTGTCGGGCGCGAGGTCGCGGTGAACCAAGGTGGCGTTCGGCACGGGGACGCGGTGATCCGAGGTCGTGTCAGGCATGGGTCGCGGTGAACCGGGGGCGTCAGGGACGGGTCGCGGTGATCAGCAGGCCCGCGCCGCGGAGGCGGACGGCGCCGTCCCGTTCGAAAGGGGCCAGCGCCTCGGCGATCGCCCGGCGGGCCCGAGCCGCCACGGCCGCGTCCACCTGGCCGAGCCAGTGACGTACGGGACCCCAGGCGCCGAGGAACGCGGCCGCGTCCTCGATGTCGGCACCCCAGAGCTGTGAGGCCTCGACGGGCGTGCAGACGACCTCGGCGAAGCCGGCGGCGTCGAAGATCCGCCGCACCCGCCCCGGATCGGCGAGCGAGTCAGGCCCGAGATCGCCTTCCGCGACGCCGGGCCCCCCGGCGACACCAGCGTCCTGGGCCACCGCTCGCGACGCGCCGGCATCCCGCGACTCGCCCGAGGGGGTGAGGTGGGGACGTAGCGCGGCGAAGACCCGGCCGAGGTCGTTGCGGTCCATCCGCTGCAGGACGAGGAAGGCGGCGCGCCCCCCAGGACGCAGAGCGCGGCCGATGTTGGCGAACGCCGCCACCGGATCGGCGAAGAACATGACGCCGAAGCGGCTGACGGCCACGTCGAAGGCGCCCTCGGCGAAAGGGTGCACCTGGGCGTCTCCCTGCTCGAAGGACACGTTCTCCACGCCTTCGGCGGCGGCGAGGCTCCGTGCGCGCTGGAGCATCGGCGCCGACAGGTCGAGCCCGGTGGCGTGCCCGAGCCGCGCCCGCCGCGCGGCCAGCCGCGTCACCTGACCGTTTCCGCAGCCGACGTCCAGCACGCGGTCGTGCTCGCCGATGGCGGCCGCGCGGAGCAGCGGCTCGTTGAATCCGCTGTTCACGGCGTCGTAGCGGTCGTGGTTGTCGGCCCAGTGGCCGCCCTCGTACCCGTTCCACGCCTCGGCCTGGTGGGTGTTGACGATCGAGGTCATTCCTGCACGTCCCTTTCATCCATCCATCCGGGCCCCGTCGCCCGGCACGTTATGAACACTCATTCATGAACGACTGTTCATAACTATAACAGCGAAAAGCCGCCTCCGGCGCTCTGATCGAGCTGCCGACGGCGGCTTCTCTTGCTCGGCGGCCCGGCCGCCTCCGCTCGACGCCCGGCGGGTCGGTCGTTCCCGTACGTCGCTACGGGAACACGTCGCCCTGCGAGAACAGCGGGCGGGCCTCCAGGGGCGGCCCGCTGCTCAGGCGTCGCGGCCGTGGATCACTGATGGGCGAACTCGGCGATGGCCGAGGTAGGCCGGTCGTTGAAGTCGAACAGAGCCTGGTTCTCCCAGCCGTTGCCCGAGGACGGGTTCTCGGGATCCCAGCCGTTCCCGGGGACGGCCGTCCAGGTGGGCTCCCAGTAGAAGGCGCCGAGCGCGCCCGCCGCCTGCGCGGTGCTCAGAACATCGCGGAACATGGCCGCCTGGCCGGCCTGCGTCGCAGGGTAGCCGGGGTAGGGGGTGGCGGCGGTGATGATGCTGGGCTCAGAGTCCTCGTTCCCCGTGGTGAACGGGTAGGCCGTCTCGGCCAGGAAGACGGGCTTGCCGTACCTGGACCTGATGTCGGTGACGTTGGCCTGCATGGCGGCCAGGGTGCCGTGCCAGTACGGGTAATAGGAGGCGCCGATGACGTCGTAGCGCACGCCGTTGTTCCTGACGTTGTCGAAGAACCACCGGAACAGCGAGCTGTTGCCGCCCTCGGCCAGGTGGATCACGACCTTCGTCGACGGCGACACGGCCTTGGCCGCGTCGGAGCCCGCGTTGAGCAACTGCGCGAGCTTGCCGAAGTTTGCCGAGGCCCGGCCGTCCTCCCACAGCATGCCGTCGTTGATCTCGTTGCCGATCTGCGCCATGTCCGCCGTCGTGCCCTGCGCCTTCAGCGCGTTCAGCACGTCATAGGTGTGGTCGTACACCGCCTGCGTGAGCTGGTTGAACGGCAGCGACGCCCATGACGCGGGCTTGTCCTGCCGGCCGGGATCGGCCCAGCGGTCGGAGTAGTGGAAGTCGACGAGCAGGCCCATGCCGAGGGCCTTCACTCGCCGGGCCATGGCCAGCACGTGCGCCTTGTCGTTGAAGCCGTCCGCCGGGCGCACCCACACCTTCAACCGCACGTAGTTGGCGCCGTAGGAACTCAGCAACGACAGCGCGTCCCGTCTGACGCCGTCGGACCCGTAGTAGACGCCGCCGTACGCCTCGGACTTGGCCAAGGTGGAGACGTCCGCCCCCTTGATGGACAGGGCGCTCGCGCCAGGGGCGAAGGTGACGTCGTCGAAGCTGGCCCAGTTCCCGGCCGCGGCGCTGGAGTACAGAGTGACCGTGCAGGAGCCGCCGGAGACGCTGGTGGACACGACGATCTTCAGCCACTCGGCCGTGACCGGCAACGCCGTTCTGCGGGACGGGCCGCCGCAGTTGTCCAGGCCGGCGTACACCGACCCCTGCCCGCCGCCGTTCCTGACGTACAAGCTGAGGGTGTAGGGGCCGGGGGCCAGGCCGGTGAGCGTCTGCGACGTCCGCACCGTGTAGGCCGCCGCCGACCAGTGGGTGAGCCGGAAGGTGCCGGAACGTCCGCCGGTCTCGGTGTAGTCGGCGCTGGTCGTGCCGGTGCTGGTCCACCCGTACGGGTTCGCCGTCCCGGTGCCGCCGGTTTCGAACCCTCCGTTCGTCACCGTCGTCGCGGCCTGCGCGGGCGATACCGCCGCCATCGGGAGCAGCAGCG
This sequence comes from Sphaerisporangium sp. NPDC049457, assembly GCF_055586705.1. NCBI lineage: Bacteria > Bacillati > Actinomycetota > Actinomycetes > Streptosporangiales > Streptosporangiaceae > Sphaerisporangium > Sphaerisporangium sp. NPDC049457. The sequence continues at coordinate 47,793 of NZ_JBVJHR010000013.1, forward strand.
CGGCGCCGCACAGCATCGCCGCCATCGTCCTTCTCATAGGTCCTCCGGTCAGGGAAGGAGGGGGTTCTGTGAACGTGCACGGTAATGTGCGGTGACGTTCTTGGGAAGACATGGCGAAACGGTCAGGTCAGCGCGGTCGCTAACGACGACGTCAGAGGCGTGGCCCCGAACCGGGGGCCGTTTCCACCTGTGTACGTTCACAGAGCGCGCTAGAGCGGAGATGCGCGTGATGCCTGGTTCTGTCGGACGCACCGGCGGGTGTTCGGGATGGTTCCGCAAGCTCCGCAACAGTGCACGACAGTTCACGGCAGTGGGCGACAGTCACGACAAGGCGATTATGAGGGATACGCCGAGTACGAGCAGAGCGGCGACCTTGGCCGCCTCCAGTGCGATGTAGGCGTGGTGCGCCCGCGACCGGGGCGCGTCCTCGCCCGCCAGCACGCGATCGGAGCGGCGGTTCAGGCGCGGACGCACCCCGGCGAGCTGAACGGCGAGCGCCGCCACCGCGACGAGCCCGGCGACGGCCGGCACCACTACGAGGCCGCCCGCCACACCCGCCACGACCAGTGCCGCCGCCAGCGCCAGCTCGACCCGGTTCAGGGCCCGGAACACCAGCCGGCCGATGGCCAGGCCGAGCGGCAGGGTCACGCCGGGAGCGCGGAACTTCAGCGGCGCCTCCAGGAAGGAGATGGCGAGGACCATGCCCAGCCACAGAAAGGCGATAGCGCTCGCGACCGCAGCGGCGGTGTCGTTCATGTGCCCGTTTCGCCCTTCTTCTCTAACGTCGCCGACTTGGTCGACGGCCTTGGGATGGCCGCCGGTCCCGGGTGGCGGGCCGGGGCGTCGATGGCTCAGTACGCCGGCGGGCCCCGCCGGCTTCGTACGTTAGCGCCGCGACCACGAACGTTCACCGGGTCACCCGCCGAACAGCGGCGCCGCGTTCACCGTCCGCCCTCTCACCGGCCAGGCGCGCCGGGGGCAGGCCCACCGAGAGCGGGCGGAGCATCACACCGGGCGAGAAAAGCGCAGCATCGTCAGGAGAGGGAGACGAAGCCTCACAGCGAGCAAGGGGGGACGAAGCGTCGCACCGGGCGAGGGAAGGGGGCGGCGCGCTGGGTGGTCCCGGCGGCCCGGCCGATGTCGCCGGGCGCTCGGGAGGTCACCACGTCCGCGTCGGTCACAAGGAACCGGACGCGAGATCGGCAGCCGGCCCAACCTGACCGGCCGGGCGCCGGGGGCTGGTGGAGACGTCGTGTCGTACGCCGCTCACTCGGCGGCCTCGACCGCCGTCCGGTACGCGGGGGATCACCACGCCGTCCTCCCCGTATCCCGCTGGGATCGGCGCCTGCGCGCGCACGCCGGCGTGAGCGGCCGGGTCGTCGCAGCCCGCGCGCCTGGCGGATGCGGAAGGCGGCGCTGACGAGCGCCCGAAGTCGTGAGCGCCGGGCCCAGAATCGTGAGCGCCTGGCGGACAGGCGCGGGTGACGGGCCCAGAGCCGGCCGTGCCTGGCCCAGAGGCGCGACTGCCCGCCCCACCGTCGCCGCGCGTCGCGTGACGACCGGTGACGAGCCTGCCAAGGGCGCCTGAGGCGCCGGCCACGGGGGATAACGGCGCTTCCCCCGCGATAGTGGTTCTCATCGGTAACTGTGAAAATCATCGTCATTCACCACATTCGTCATAGATGGCAGTTCAAGGTCAGAGAGGCCCATAGAGACCCCCCAAACGCTGCTCGTCCGCAAAGGCGAGTGCTCACCGGCTGCAACCTGTTCACCGGATGTGTCGGACGGGTCAGCGCCGAGTACGGGCAGTTCGCTGGGTGGTAGGGGTCAGCGCCGGCTGCGGCCGGTTCGCCGGGTGTGTTGGGTAGGTGGGCGTCGGGCGTGACCTGTTTGCGGGGTGTGTTGGGTAGGTCGGCGCGGGATGTGGGTTGTTCGCCGGGTGGTGGGGTCGGCGTCGGTCCGGCCCGTTCGCTGGGTGTGTTGGATGGGTCAGCGCTGGGTGTGGGTCGTTCGCCGGGTGGTGGGAGTCGGCGCTGGGCGTGGACTGTCTGCCGGAGGTGTTGGGTAGGTCGGCCTCGGGTGTGGGCTGTTTGCTGGGGGGTGGGGGTTGGCGCCGGGTCGGTGGGGAGTGGTGCGGGGATGTCGGCGCCGTTGTGCGGTGCCCGACCCGGCGAACGTTCGCTGATGGTCCGTCTAGGGTGTTCTTCCTGTTGCCGCCTCGGGAGCGGGCGGCGGCCATGGCCGTCTCCTTTCGATCGGGACGGTCGTGCGGCCGTTCGCTTGGTGTGGGGCGGGTCCTCCGTTCTCACCTGTCCTCGCGGGGTGACCTGGTCTCGTCGCTCGACATGGCTCCTTTCGGGCGAAGGATTCACGGATTGCTTTCGCGGTTCGGTCGTCCCCTTTCAGGGCCGTAGGGGGCGGGGTAGGTTCTCGCGGCACCGGCTGTCTCGACGCTGTCCGCGCTCTGACTCGTCTCCTTCCGGTCGTTCCGGGCGAAATGCGGCCGGCTCCTCTCGCGAATGGATGGGTGGGTGGGCGGTCGGTTCCCGGCCTTCCGCACGGGGTGTCGGTCGTGTCGGTCGTCTGCTTGCCGTTGGTCGTGTTGGTGCTGCCGGGTTGTGCCGGTCAGGGGCCCTTTCGTCGGGGGGATGTGGGGGTGACGGTGCCGTGTGCGCGGCGGGCCGCGTGCGGGCTCAGTTCCATTGGGCACGCTGGTCCACCCTTCGCGCCGTCGTCACCGGCACGGTCGCCCGGGGTGGGTGGTGGTCGCGAACCAGGGTCTCGTAGGAGACCAGCCGCCAATGGCCGAGTTCGGGATTAGTCAGAACGGAGACCACCTGCGCGTGAATCTGCGCGGTTCTGATGTTCTCATCGGTCTGAATGCGAATGGCGACGAAACCGGCGGCCTGCTTGAATTCCTTGTCCCATTGCCTCGGCAGCAGCGACAGCAGTCGTTCACCGTCGACCGTCGCGTCCATTCTGCGACCTCTGGCGGGGCGCATCGTCAGCACGACCAGCATGGCTTCTCCTCCGTTCAGCCGCAGGTCGTGCCCGCTACGGCGGGCGATTGGACAGAGGCGGCGAGACGGGGAGCGCGTCCTCGGCAGAGCGGCGAGGCGGGTGATCCGCTCGCGGGAAATGGGGTGTCGCTCTTCATTTCCGGTTCCTTTTCCTCTTCGTCGTGGGTTCTTTCTCGCACCACCAACTCTGCGCTTTTTCCGGGCTGCGGGCCAGGGAGATGAAAGGCAGTAAGCTGCCGCCGCGTGGCCGTTTCCTGCCACAATCGGCACTGGACAGCCCGCCACGGAGCCGGGCGCTCTCAGGCCCGGGACGCCACCGTCCGGCGTCCCGTTCTCACCGCCACGTGCTCACCGTCCCGGTCGCGACGGCCCTGGTATGGGTGTGCGCCGGGGCGGGGGCGTCCGGTCATGGGCGGCGTGGTTAGGTTGGGCCGTGACCGTCGCGAACTCGCTGGGACTGGTGGCCGTCGGGCTGGTGGCCGGGGTGGTCAGCACGGTGGTGAGCCTGGCCTCGGTCGTCTCCTACCCGGCCCTGCTCGCGTTCGGCTTGTCGCCGCTGGCCGCGAACGTCACCAACACCGTCTCCCTGGTGTTCACCGGCCTCGGCGCGGCCGCCGGGTCCCGGCCGGAACTCGCGGGTCAGAGCGGCAGGCTGCTGCCACTCGGGAGCATGTCGGCGGCCGGGGGCGTCGTCGGGGCGGCGCTGCTGCTGGTGACGCCCGCCCGGACGTTCGAGTCGATCGCGCCGTGGCTCATCGCGGCAGCCTCGCTGCTGCTCCTCCGCCCGCCGCGGCCGGACGGGGTGGTGGACGCGCTCGGCGGGGGAGGGAGCCGCTTGCTGCGCGCCGGAGTGTTCATGGTCGCCATCTACGTCGGGTACTTCGGGGCCGCCGGCGGCATCCTCATGTTCGCCGTGCTCGCGTCCGTGCTGCAGGAGGCGCCGGCCAGGATCAACGCCATCAAGAACATCCTGGCCGGCCTCGCGAACGCCGTCGCCGCGGTCGGGTTCGCCGTGTTCGGGCCGGTGCAGTGGTCCGCCGCGCTGCCGCTCGCTGCGGGATTCCTGCTGGGCGGGCGGGTGGGCCCCACGCTGGCCCGCCGGCTACCCGGCCGGACCCTGCGCTACGCGGCCGCCGTCTGCGGCCTGCTCGTCGCGGCCAAACTGGCCCTGGACGCCTACCGCTGACCTCGCCTGCCGTCGGACGGACCGTGCCGCTGGACGGGCCGTGTTACTGGACGGGCCGTGTTACTGGACGGGCCGTGCCGCCGGACGAGCTGTGCCGCCGGGCAGGACCGTGCGCCTACTTAGGTGGCCTCGGCGGCCGGGCGGCGGAGCTCCTCAGCCGAAGGAGCGGCGGCCGGCGCGCTTGAGCGCCTCCTCGGCCTCCGAGGCGAGCCTGCGTACGAGTTCCGCTGCGGGGACCTCCTCGGCGAACGGGAACATCTGACCCGCCCACAGGTTGACGGCGCCGGCGTCGCCGGCCTTCCTCGCCGCCGCCCGCAGGGGTGCCGTCAGATGGTGGACGTGCGGGTAGGCCGAGGGCGCCTCGGCGGTGTGCTCTTCGAGGAAGCGGTTGACCAGCCCGCGGGCCGACCTTCCGGTGAACGCCCTGGTGACGGCCGTGCGCTCGTAGGCGCCCAGCGCCTCGCGGTGGACGGGGCTCGTGCCGGCCTCCGGGGTGCGCAGGAAGGCGGTGCCGAGCTGGGCGGCGACGGCGCCCGCCGCCAGCACCGCCGCGATGCCGGCGCCGTCGGCGATGCCCCCGGCGGCGACCACGGGCAGCGGCGTGGCGCGCAGGCAGAGCCGCAGAAGCGCGAGCAGGCCGTAGTCACCGCCGTCGTCGGTGAAGCCGCCCCGGTGCCCGCCGGCCTCGATGCCCTGGGCCACCAGCGCGTCGGCGCCGGCGTCGTGCGCGGCGGCCGCCTCCTCGGGGCTGGTGATCGTCACCAGGACCAGGGTCCCGGCCACGCGCACCTGCTCGATCACCTCGCGTGCGGGCAGCCCGAAGGTGAACGACACCACCGGCACCCGCTCGGCGATGACGACGGCGAGCTTGTCCTGCCATCCGTCGTCGTCGTCCGCCGGCACGCCGAGCGGCACGCCGTATCGTTCGGACTCACCGCGCAGGCGCTCGGCGTAGGCTCCGACGGCCGCCCGGTCGACCTCGCCGGCGGACGGGACGAACAGGTTGACGCCGAACGGCGCCTCGGTGCGCGCGCGGACGGAGGCGATGTCGGAGCGGACCTCCTCCGCCGAGCGGTAGCCGGCGGCCAGGAAGCCGAGCCCGCCCGCGACGGAGACCGCCGCGGCGAGCTCAGGCGTGGAAGGGCCACCGGCGAGCGGGGCCTGCACGATCGGCAGGGCAAGAGCCGTGAAATCCACCGGATCACTCTAACCGCAGGTCGCGGCCGCTTCCTCGGGCGCGCCGGAGAGACCCGTTGCCGTCGGCCCGTCTTGACCGCGTCCTGGCCCGCGCCTGTTCCGCGGCGCCGGCCGCGGCCCCGTCGGCCGGACGCTCATCGGCCGGACGCTCATCGGCCGGACGCTCATCGGCCGGACGCTCATCGGCCGGACGCTCATGAGCCTGGCGCTCATCGGCCGTACGCTCATCGGTTGGGCCTCATCCGCAGGGCGCTCATCCGCCGGGTCGCATGCGGCGCATGCGCTGGATCTCGGCCGTCTGGGTGACCGAGATGTCCTCGGCCAGCTCCTGCACGGTGATGTGCGAACCCTTCTCCATCTCGTCGGCGGCCATGGTGAGGGCGCCCAGGTGGTGGGCGACCATCAGCTGGAGGTAGAGACGGTCGAAGCCGGCGCCGGAGGCGGCCTTGAGGTCCGCGAGTTGCTCCTCGGTGGCCATGCCCGGCATGGCCCGGTGCGCGGTGTGGTGGTCGGGGACGCGCTGTTCCTGTTGCCGAAGCCATCGGGTCATCGCGTTGATCTCCGGGCCCTGGGTGTCGGAGATCCGCGCCGCGATGCGCTTGACGTCCGGGGAGGCGGCGCGCGTGGCGGCCAGCGCGCTCATGTCGAGCGCCTGCCGGTGGTGGACGATCATGTCCTGCATGAAGATGACGTCCGCGGCGTTGGCCGTGGGTGAGGGGACGGCGGTGACCGTCGCGCCCGGAGGAAGCGTCTTGGCGGCCTCGCCGGGCTTGCCGGGGACGATGACGGGGACGGTGGAGGTCGCGACCGGCGTCGCGGAACCTCCCGAGCAGCCGGTCACGGCGAGCGCGACCATACCGGCGGCGATGAGGAGCGCGACGCGCACCCGGCCTCCTAGAAGATCTTTGCTGTGCGGCTGCACCCTAACCCAACACGAACTTTGGGGTAAAGATGGGATGTTGGCATACTTTGCTGACAAAGTGGACTATGGCAACAGCGCCTTGTTTGGGACATGATCTCCCCAAACGTATTCACCGCCGGCACAAAGTACCAAGGAGGTTCCTGCGGTGTTGTCCACCCCCCGCAGAGGCGGCCTGATCGGCCGGTTCCTCGTCCTGACGGGTTCGATCGCGGCGATGGCGCTCGCGACGATCCCCGCCCAGGCAGCGGACATCCCGGGCACTGACCAGATCGTCATGAGCCCGAACGTCCAGCATGTTACGAACGTTCCGAAACCGGCCGCGATCGCCGCCACCATCAACACCGACATCGCCTTCCAGGGCGACTACGCCTATGTCGGCAACTATGGCGGCTTCTCCATCTACGACATCAGGAACCCCAAGAAGGCCTCCGTGGTCAGCTCGGTGGTGTGTCCCGGCTCGCAGATGGACCTGTCGGTCTACGGGAACCTGCTGTTCGCCTCCGTCGACTCCTCGCGCACGGACGACTCCTGCAACAGCGCGGGTCAGCCGGCATCGGTGAAGGAGTCCTGGGAGGGCATCCGCATCTTCGACGTGAGCGACAAGGCCAACCCCAGGTACATCAAGTCCGTCGAGACCAACTGCGGGTCGCACACCCACACCCTGCTGCCCGACAAGCGGCGCGGCAACGTGTACCTGTACGTCTCGTCGTACTCCCCGCGGGCCGAGTACCCCGACTGCCAGCCGCCGCACGACAAGATCTCGATCGTCAAGGTGCCGCTGCGCGACCCCGTGTCCGCCTCGGTGGTGGCCACCCCGGTCGTGTTCCCCGACGGCGGCAACGAGACCCAGCCGGGCCTGCTCGTGCCCACCAGCGGCTGCCACGACATCACGGTCTACGCGGAGAAGGGCATCGCGGCCGGCGCCTGCATGGGCGACGGCGTGCTGTTCGACATCAGGGACCCGGAGAACCCCAGGGTGACCGCGCGGGTGACCGACCCGAACTTCGCCTTCTGGCACTCGGCCACCTTCAACAACGCCGGCACGAAGGTCGTGTTCACCGACGAGCTCGGCGGCGGCGGCGCGGCCACCTGCAACGAGGCCACCGGCCCCAACCGCGGCGCGGACGCGATCTACGACATCGTCCACGGCCGGCTGGTCTTCAAGAACTACTTCAAGATTCCCCGCTACCAGGCGGACACGGAGAACTGCGTCGCGCACAACGGCTCGCTGATCCCGGTCAAGGGCCGCGACATCATGGTGCAGGCGTGGTACCAGGGCGGCGCCTCGATCTGGGACTTCACCGACTCGGCGCACCCCGCTGAGATCGGCTACTTCGAGCGCGGGCCGGCCGCCGAGGGTTCGGGCGGCTTCTGGTCGGCGTACTACTACAACGGCTACATCTACGCCAGCGACTTCAACAGGGGCTTCGACGTCATCAAGATCAACGACTGGCGCACCAACCCCGCCAAGGGCGTTCATGTCGACCGTCTGAACACCCAGACCCAGGGCTCGTACCGAGAGCGCGGCCACGGCAACTGGATCTGGAGCGCGGACGAGGACTGACCGGCCGGCCTGACGCGCGGGGCGCCGCCGAGCGTCCCGCGCGCCCGCCGGCCTTCCGCCGCGCCGCTTGACGACCCGCCGGCCGCCCACACCCAGGCGTCGCGGCGGACGGACGCTCTCACCCGAGGACGGCCCGGGCCCACCCGCCCCGGCCGTCCTTTCGCGTCCACCTGCGAACCGTCCACCTGCGAACCGTCCACCGGCGAACCGTCCCTGCCGAACGTCCTCGGCGGCCTTGCCCGGCGAACCTTCCCAGCGAACCTGCCCCGTCCGGCCTTCGCGACGGATCTCCCCCGGCGGCAGGCCCTCGGGGGTAAGGTGACAGCGCTATCGTGTTACCGTTGGTAACATCCTCTGTCGTGGGCATATCCCCTGCGATGCCGATCGCCTGGCCCGTCCCCTTTGAGGAGTTGTCACGATGGCTGAGAGCGCGAGCGATTTCTGTCCCGAGCTGAGCGCCGACCTCCGCGAGGTCCGCGACTGGGTTCACGACTTCTCCGCCACCGTGATCCGCCCCGCGGGCGCCGAATGGGACGAGCGCGAAGAGACCCCCTGGCCGGTCATCCAGGAGGCCGCCAAGATCGGCCTGTACTCGCTCGACTTCTTCGCCCAGCAGTGGTTCGAGAAGAGCGGCCTCGGCATTCCCGTCGCCTTCGAGGAGATCTTCTGGGGCGACGCCGGCATCGGGCTCTCCGTCGTCGGCACCGGGCTGGCCGCCGCCGCGCTCGCCTCCAACGGGACCTCTGAGCAGATGGGGGAGTGGCTGCCCCAGATGTTCGGCACCGTCGATGACGTCAAGCTCGGCGCCTTCTGCGCCTCAGAACCCGATGCCGGCTCCGATGTCGGCTCCATCCGCACCCGCGCCGTGTACGACGAGGCCACGGACGAATGGGTGCTCAACGGCGTCAAGACCTGGGCCACCAACGGCGGCATCGCCAACGTCCACGTCGTCGTGGCCTCCGTCGACCCCGAACTCCGCACCCGTGGACAGGCGTCCTTCGTCGTCCCGCCGGGCGCCCGGGGGCTGTCGCAGGGACAGAAGTTCAAGAAGCACGGCATCCGCGCCTCGCACACCGCGGAGGTCGTCCTGGACGACGTGCGCGTCCCGGGCCGCTGCCTGCTGGGCGGGAAGGACAGGCTCGACGCGCGCCTGGCCCGCGTGCGCGAGGGCGGCCGCAGCGGTGAGCAGGCCGCCATGCGCACCTTCGAGACCACCAGGCCCACCGTGGCCGCCATGGCGGTCGGCATCGCGAGGGCGGCCTACGAGTACGCCCGCGACTACGCCCGCGAGCGCGAGCAGTTCGGCCGCAAGATCGGCCAGAACCAGGCCGTCGCGTTCCTGCTCGCCGACATGGCGACGCGGGTGGACATCGCCCGCCTGATGACCTGGCGCGCCGCCTGGATGGCCCGCAACGGCCGCCCCTTCGACCAGGCCGAGGGCTCGATGTCCAAACTCGTCGCCGGCGAGACGGCCGTGTGGGTCACCGAGCAGGCCATCCAGATCCTCGGCGGCGCCGGCTACACCCGCGACCACCCCGTGGAACGCTTCCACCGCGACGCCAAGATCTACACCATCTTCGAGGGCACCTCCGAAATCCAACGCCTTCTCATAGGCCGCGCAGTCACCGGCCTGCAGGTTCAGTGACCCCGCCCCGCCGGCGAGCACCCGGCATCGACCCCTGTTCCGTCAGACACGGCGCGGGCACGGAACAGCCGGTCGTCGACGGCCCGTCGGACGCGGTCATGTGAGCCGGGCATCAGGTGCGCGGTCTGCACCGGGCCTTCGGCGCGGATTCTCAGATCCGTGGCCCTGCCTCTCCCCCGGCGGCCTGCGCTTCAACGACCTTGACGGCCTGGCCGCACCCGTCCTCGGTGCGGATGCGCTCACCCAGCCGGGCGGCTGCGCGTCGCATGTCGTGGTCGCCGAGAGCCTGACGGAGGGCCGCGGCGAGGGCTTCCGGGGTGAGGCGGCGTTGCGGCAGGGGAGCGGGGGCCACCCCGGCAGCGTGCAGGCGGGCGGCCCAGAACGGCTGGTCGGCGACGAAGGGACAGACGACCTGCGGGCGGGCCGCGGCGAGCGCCGCGCCGGTGGTGCCACTGCCGCCGTGGTGGACGACGGCGGCCATCTGGGGGAACAGCCAGTCGTGCGGCGCCTGGTCCAGCATGAACACTTTTTCGGTCCGGTCGTCGACGCGCATGCCGCCCCAGCCGACGGCCAGCACGGCACGGACGCCGGCGGTACGCAGGGCCTCGGTGACCACGCGGCCGACCCTGGCCGGATCGGTGCCCGCCATGCTGCCGAACCCGATGTAGACCGGCGGATCCCCGTCTTGCAGGAAGGCGGCGAGTTCCGGAGAGGGCGTCCAGCCCGGAGCGGCGGGAAGGAACCAGAAGCCGGTGGTGTGGACGTGCGCGGGGTAGTCGAGCCCGGGGGGCAGTACGTGGCGGCTGAAGGCGTGAAGCACGGTGGCCGGGCGGCCGTCGGGGCGGCGCAGGATGTCGTGGCGGCCGTGTCGCCGCGGCAGGTGAAGCCGGTCGTTGCGCAGCTTGTCGACGATGCCGCCGAATGAGCGCAGCAGGAGTTTGATCGGCAGGTAGGAAGCGCGGTTGAGCGCACGGGGCAGTGGCACGGGCAGCATGGGGTTGCGGAAGGCCGCTGTCGGGACCCAGACCGGTTGCAGCGCCGCGAGGATGGCGGGCACTCCGAGCGCTTCGGCGAAGTGGTGTCCCGGGACGCCGGGCGCGTGCACCACCACGTCGGCGCCGCCTTCCGCGGCGGTGGCCATGTCGTCGAACACCTTGGCCATCAACGGCTTGCTGGCACGCATGACCTGCAGCGCGACCTTCTTCCCCCGCAGGCCGCGGTAGTTGGTCTCCATGGCCTCCCGAATCTCCGGGTCGTCCATGAGCGTGTTCGGACCGTCGTGCACGGGGAAGAAGCGGATGCCGTGCGGCTCGGCGAGGGCGGCGGAGGCGGCGGGCGCGGCCAGCACGCTTTGGTGGCCGGCCCGGTTCAGCGCCAGGGCCAGGGCGGCGTACGGCTGGACGTCGCCCCGGGTGCCGTGGGTGAGGATCAGTACTTTCATCACGCCCGCCTGGTCTTGTCGACGGCGTCCCAGGCGGTCAGGGCGCGCTCGTTGGTGAACATGCCGTGAGTGAACATTTCGATCGCCGTACGGGAGTACCGCAGCGTCGCGTCGGTGTCGTGCAGGTCTTCGACACCGAGCACCCGGGACAGGTGCTCGGCGAAGGTGAGCGGCGCGAGCAGCCAGGTGACGTACAGCGCCGCCCGTGCCCGAGGGTCGGCTGCCGGGCGCACCGAACCTTCGCGTTCACCCTGCTCAAGCCAGCGGCCGGTCAGCTCGACGATCTCGTCGAACAGCGCGGCGGCGTCCGGCGAGCCGTCAAGGAAGGCCCGGGCCAGGTAGCGGCGCGCGGGGGCGGCGGCCTCCAGCATGGCCGCCAGGCCGGCGGTGTCGTCGAGGAGATCGTCGCCGGTGCCGCGCATCATCGCCACGACGTGTTGGTCGCATGCCCGGCGCAGACCGTCTTTGGACCCGTAGTGGTGCAGGACCAGCGCGGGTGACACCCCGGCATCCTCGGCGATCGCCCGTACGCTGACCCGGTTGATCCCTTCGGCGCCGAACCGCGCCAGTGCGGCGTCCCGGATGCGCGCCTTGGCGGTGAGATCGCTTTCTGAACGCATGAACAGCATACTAAACATTTGTTCAGCCAGCTGGGAAGAGCCTGGACCGCGCCGATAGGTCTACTGGGAGTCATCGATCTACGAGAGAGTGGACCGGTGTTCGCCATCGAGATTTCAGGCGTGACCAAGCGCTACGGCGATGTCGTCGCCGTGAACGAGGTCGCGCTCCAGGTGCGGCGAGGTGAGATCTACGCTCTGCTCGGGCTCAACGGAGCCGGTAAGACGACGCTGATCCGCATGCTGCTGGGCATGATCGCCCCCACGGCCGGTTCGGTCCGTGTGCTGGACACCGCCATAGCCGGTCGGCAAGGAGAAGACCGTGGACCGGACAGCGGGAAGTCGCGCGCCGCGGGCCTGTCGTCGGTGTGGTCGCGGGTCGGCTACCTGGTCGAAGGCCCGGCGGCCTACCCCGAGCTGACCGTGTGGGAGAACCTCGAGGTCGTCAGGCGACTGCGTCGCCTGCCGGGTTCGGCGGAGGAGGTCATCGACCGCCTGGCGCTCACGCCGTACGCCGCTCGCCGCGCCCGCGCCCTTTCCATGGGCAACCTTCAGCGCCTGGCCCTGGCCAAGGCGCTCATCCATCGTCCCGACCTGCTCGTCCTGGACGAGCCCGTCAACGGCCTGGACCCGGCGGGTGTCGTGGAGGTGCGCGACCTGCTGGTCGGCCTGGCTCGTGAGCACGGCGTCACGGTGTTCCTGTCCAGCCACTTGCTGGCCGAGGTGGCCCAGGTGGCCACGCGGGTGGGCATCATCCACCATGGCCGGCTGCTGGAAGAGCTGGCCACCGACGGGCTGGACCGGCGGGTGCGCCGCCGACTGCTCGTTTCGACCCGCGATGATGCCAGGGCCCGTGCCGTTCTGGAGGCCGATGGGCACCGTCCGGGCCCCGACCTCGCCCTGACCGGTGAGCGGGCGATCGCCCGGCCCGACGAGATCGCCACCTTGCTCGTGCGGGCGGGCTGCCCGCCCACCCGGCTGGTGGTCGAGGAGGAGACGTTGGAGAACTACTTCATGCGGATGGTCGGAGACGGCGATGCGTGACGCCCTGTGGGCGGAGCTGCTCAAGGTGCGGCGCAGCCACCTGCCTTGGCTCACCGCCACCGGTTTCGCCGTGGTCGCCGTGGTGTGCGGGTTCTTCATGTTCGTCCTCCAGGACCCGGCGCGAGCCCGGTCGCTGGGACTGCTCGGCGACAAGGCACAGCTCAGCGGGGCCGTCGCCGACTGGCCCGGTTACTTCGGGTTGCTGGCTCAGGCCGTCGGCGTCGGCGGCATGCTCGTCTACGGGGTCAGCGCCATCTGGCTGTTCGGCCGCGAGTTCAGCGACCGCACCGCCAAGGACCTGCTCGCCCTGCCCACCTCGCGTACCGCGATCGTGCTCGCCAAGTTCGCCGTCGTCGCCGTGTGGGCCGTGTTGCTGGCCGTGCTGGTCGTCCTTCTCGGCCTGGTCGGCGGCGCGGTGCTCGCTCTGCGCGGATGGTCCGCCCAGGTCCTGGTGGACGGCATCGTGCGCATCGTGGTCACCGGGACGCTGACCATGCTGCTCACCACGCCGCTGTCGCTGGCCGCCAGCGTCGGGCGCGGCTACCTGGCCGCCGTCGGTGCCATGTTCGTCATGCTGTTCTGCGCCCAGGTCATCGCCGCGCTCGGCTTCGGACGGTACTTTCCCTGGTCGGTCCCCGGCCTGTACGCGGGCCTCGCCGGACCCGGCGGCGACCCGCCTGGCACGCTCGGCTTCGTACTCGTCCTGGCCACCGGCGCGGCGGGCGTCCTGGCGACGACCTTCTGGTGGCGCGCCGCCGATCACGCGCGGTGACCGACCGAAGCGCGACGCGACGCGACACCGGACTCGTTGCCGCGGAACGCCTGGACCGAGTGGCGAGGGGACGCCGTTCGCCGGTCAGGACGGGGGGTCGTCCGGCCAGCCCAGGGGGAAGGAGCCGCGTGCCGGGGGTTCACCACCGGCTTCGTTGAACGCCTTCATGGCTGCGATGAGCGCCTGTCGCTGGTCGACGGTCATCTTCGCGAGGATGGCGCTGATCTCGGCATGGCGGTGGGCGGTGACGTCCTCGACGATGCGGCGGCCCTCCCGGGTCAGGCGCATGATCGTCTCCCGCCGGTTGTCGGGGTTGATCTCCCGGCTGATCAGCCCGGCCGCCGTCAGGCGGTCGGCCATGCGCATCGCGGTCGAGGGATTCACACTCAGACGCTCGGCCAGCGTGACCAGTTTCGCCTGGCCTCGTCCCAGCACCACCAGCATGCGGAACTGCGGCAGGGTGACCCTGTCCTCCACCGCGACCAGCGATCGTGCCGAGATGGCGACGAGCAGACGCGAAGCGGTCACCACGGCGGAGGTGACGGCTTCCAGGTCATCGCCGGTTGTGCCTGTGGCGTCCTCGGCCCTGCTCACGGCCGCCTTCTTCTCCCCATGCCCGTGATTATCCTGCCACCCGGGCCCGACCTCCGCGCGCTTCGAGATCCATACTCCAGCGGGCCGCGTGCGCGGCCTTCGCGGAGCCCTCGGCACGCCGGCAGCGGCCGATCACGCACCAGGTTCTTCCCGGCATGCCGGCGTGGTCCCGCCCCGGCTCCTTCCGGTGGCCGGGTCACCCTCGACAGCGCATCGTGTCAGCTTCTTCCGCGCACATATCGACGGGCGTCGTCCAAGGTGGGCACGATGGTGAACAACGTGTCCAGTCCTGTGATGGTCAGCACCCGGGCGAAGGGGGTGGTCACCCCTGTGAGCGCGAGCCGTCCTCCGAGAGTCCGCACGGACTGATGTGCCGCGGCGAGGACGCTGAGACCGGTCGAGTCGCAGAAGGTGAGACTGCGGGCGTCGACGGCGATGCGCGGAGGACTGGCGGAGGCCATGGTGTCGGCCAGGCGTGTTCGCAGACCTGGGGACGTGGCCATGTCCAGTTCGCCGATGATCTCTACGACCACAAGGTCCTCTTCTGCCCGTGTGACGATGGAGAACGTCCCCAGGTTGTCGTGATCTGTCTGCTCCATGGAAATCCTCTGTGTCGGGCTCTGGCATCGGTGTACGGATCTGGCACGGGCTGCACTCAGTTCGTCAGGCGCCGCGGGCGGTGCCGAACCATTGCACTGTGCAAAAAGGTGGGGCGGCTGATGCGACCTTCGTGGCCCGCTGACAGAGCACGGCGAGTGCCGTGAGGACGCGGTGCCCCGGAGGGAGGGCGTCAGATGGCGGCTCCACCTGCCTTCATGTGGTAGCCATGACCGACTCGGCACCAGGCCGGTAGGTCTTGCTCCTTGCCGGACCGGCGTGCCAGGACGATGTGGATGGAGCAGCGCGGCAGGATCGACAATGCGCCGGTGACCACGAAAAGTACTCGGCGCGCCATCGACACGACCGCAGGATTCGCCGGACTCGCGAGCGGCATGGCGATCAGGAGCACGCACGCGGAGGTGGTGGGCAGGGTGGGGCTGACCGGCTCGTGCATGAGCGGGGCCACCGATGCCTCCGAGAAGATCGACGATAGGACCGCCGACCAGACTTCCCGGCACACCAGGTGTCCACCGTAACAGCAGGGACCTTGGCCTTGCACGCGGCGTTCGGCCTGTCGAACCTCGGTCAGAACGGCCGGGGAGGCTCGACGGGGCAGCTGCCGGTGTCCGGCCTCGAGCGCTTCGTGTACGCCGAGAAGCGGTAACCGCCCTCAGGTTGCGGCGAGGAAATCACGGATTTTCGCGGCGATGCGGGGATAGTCGGGGCCGAACCAGATCAGGTGACTGTCGGCCCGGTTGTCGACCAGTTCGGCGTGCGGCATCGCCGAGGCCAGCGACTCGGCATGGGCGAAGGGCACGGACCGGTCGTGACGGGTCGCGATGACCAGTGCGGGCTGGCGGACCTGTGAGGCGCAGTCCGGCACAGGGAGCATGTCGGCGACGAAGCCGCGGCCCGAGCGCATCATGGTGAACAATCCGGTCAGGGCGGCCTGCTCGGCGGTGGACATGCCTGCCAGGACCTGGCGCGCCGGAAGGACTGACAGGTTACGGAGGAGCAGGCGCAGCCCCAGGGACGGGGCGGTTCGGACCAGTGACCGCATGATCGCCCAGGTGCCGGCCTCCACCCGGGCGTTGAAGACGACCCGGCCGCCCAGCCGGGTCAGCCGGTCGGGCCAGGGCAGGAATCCCACCGCGCTTTGCAGGATGACGCGCTCGACCAGTTGCGGGTGGCGAGCGGCCATGGTCAGCGCGGTGCGCCCGCCGGCCGAGACGCCCACGACGGCGGCGAGGCGTTCGATGCCCAATGCCCGGCAGAGCTGGGAGGTGGCGTCGGCGAAGCCGGTCGGCGTGGTGCCCGTGGTCAGGGGCGTCCGCCCGTAACCTGGGCGGGAGGGTGCCAGCACCGTGAAACCGGCGTCGCTGAATACCTTTTCGCCCAGCGCCAGTCCCGCCCGCGTGTGGCCGCCGTGGAACATCACGACAGTCCTGTCCCCGTCGCCTTCCAGCCGGTACTCGACCGGGCCCGCCGGCAGTCGCGCGACGACGGTGGCTCGTTCCGAGAAGGCTGCGTGGGGAGTGGACACCGTGGTGACTCCTTCAGTGAATAGGACAAAGCGATAGGACAAAGCGCGGTCCGGCAGGTCGCTCGGCTTGGGCGGCATTCGTACGAGGACGGCAGGGGCGTTGCCGGCGCCCCTGAGCCAGAGAGCGTGGGAGCGCTGTGGTGCGGCCGGAGCCGGCTCAGCCCTCCCGTTCGGGGAGCGCTTCTGACGACGTCGGCTCGGCTTTCGCCTTGACGGCGCCGCGGAGGCGACGGGCGGCGTCGTACCAGGCAGGCATGTCGCGCTCATCGTCGAACCAGCGGGCCACCACGACGTCAGTGGACGAGTGAAGCAGGATTGAGAGCACGATGGTGACGGCGACCAGCTGGAAGACCTGCTGGGAGGCCGCGATGCCGGAGGCGAGCACGACCAGGGCATAGACCACCGAGGCGAAACCCTTGGGGCCGAACCACGCCACCGCAGCCTGCTCGCGCACGGTAAGTCCCGACCCGAGGAAGGAGATCCAGATCGCCAGCGGTCGGGCCAGTGCCAACGCCAAGATGGCGAACAGCCAGCCGGTCCAGCCGACCGACCCCAGCAGGGGCACGCTGATGAGCGCGCCGAACACCAGCAGCGCCGCCAGCTTGAACAACTCGGCGATCAGCTCCCCGAAGTGCTCGAACGACTCTCGCTGCCGGCGGCCGAAGGTGGCCACCGTGATCCCGGCCGAGAAGGCGGCCAGGAACAGGTTGCCGTGCGTGACCTTGCCCAGCGCCAGCACCAGCAGGCCGATCGCCAGAGCGTTGAGCGGCTCGTACGCGGTGGAGGCCGAGAACCAGCGGGTGCGCTCCAGCTTGATCGCCAGCCATGGCACCGCCACCCCGATCAGGACACCCATGCCGAGCTCGAGACCGAGTTCGGCCAGATGCAGATCCTTCGACCCGGCGGCGACGGCGAGAAACAACATCACGAACGGCAGGGCGAGGCCGTCGTTGACACCGGACTCGACATTGAGGAGCTGACGCAGCCGGGGCGGCACCTTCTCGTTCCCGACCAGCGCCGCGGCGAAGACAGGGTCGGTGGGCGCCAGGATCGCACCCACCAGCAGCGACTCGAACCACCCCAGTCCGACCAGGTAGTGCGCGGCCACCGCGGTGACCACCAGCGTCAGCGGCAGGCCCCAGCCCAGCGCCCGGCCCGGCAGCCGCCAGGCGCCGCGCAGTTCCACCCAGCCGACCCGCATGCCGTCGGTGAACAGCACCGCGAACAGTGCCAGCTCCGCCAGGGTTCCAACCAACTCGTCATCGGGAGCCAGCGACACCACGCCGAGCGCGCCGTCACCGAGCGCGAACCCGGCCACCAGGAACAACGCCGCGGTGGACAGGATCGTGCGATTTGCCAGGCTGGACAGCAGAACGGCCAGCAGAAGCATGCCCGCGAACGCGAGCAGCAGCGCATCCATCAGGTGGTCCTCTCATCTGGATCGACATCGACGACATTGCCGACCAGACTTCCCGGCGCACCACGATCACCGTAACAGGTCAAGTCACTCCAAGGCGCTCATCGGTGACCGGTCGGGTCATCGTGTGCGGTGCCTCGTGCCCGGCGGGCGGGACGTGCCCGAGTCCGCCGTGCGTTTCATCAGGCCTAGAGCAACCAATGGTTGCGCATGTGGAAGGAGTGGCCTACAGTCATGCGCAACTAAAGGTTGCGAGAGGGCGGGGAGCAGGATGACGTACACCGGCATTGAGCGGGAGTTCCACATCGAAGCCACACCCGAGGTGGTCTACCAGGTCATCAGCACGCCCGAACACCTGCGGGAGTGGTGGCCGGACGAAGCGGAGCTCAAGCCGGTGCCCGGCGCCACCGGGGTCATCTCATTCGGCGACAGATCCACGCCGGAGGCGAAGGTCGTGGCACTCACGGTGGTGGAGGCCGACCCGCCCCGGCGATTCTCCTTCCGCTGGGTGTACGACCAGGACCAGGCCGCGACGCCGGCCAACTCGCTCCTGGTGACCTTCGAACTGGTCGCATCGGGTGCGGGCACGCTGCTGCGCTTCACCGAGACGGGGTTCCAGGACAAGGGCTGGGAGGGCTCCGTGCTCGAGGAGCGGTACCGCGAGCACGCGACCGGATGGGACCACTTCCTGCCCCGCCTGGTGGCCTACGCCGCCCGGCCGGCGTCAACGCCATGAGCGGCACGGTCGACGACGAACTCTGGTCGGCGGTGGGCGACCCCGTCCGGCGGCGGATGCTCGATCTGCTGCTGACCAACGGCGGCGGCACGGCGACGACACTGAGTGAGCAGTTGCCGATCACACGCCAAGCGGTCGCCAAACACCTCGGCGTACTCGACCGGGCCGGGCTCGTCCACGGCACCCCCTCCGGACGCGAGCGTCGCTACCAGGTCGACCAGACCCGACTGGCCCGCGCTGTCGCGCAACTGTCGTCGGTCGGGGCCGCCTGGGACGCCCGGCTGCGTCGCATCAAGGAGATCGCCGAAGCGATCCAGCGCGGCCAGAAGGGCTGACCTCCTCTCCAGCGAACGCCGCCACATCCGTGGCGGCGCCGATGATCCGCGCCCGGACGCGGGCGCCCACCCCCAGAGACGAGCGGCATCCGAGCCGCTGTCGTCTTCCCTGCGCACTCCGCGCACGACCACCGAAGGAAGAGGACAAAATGGACACCGCCCCGCTTCGTGACGCCTACCGCTCGCTGCTGGGCGCGGCCGCCACCGTGGCCGGCTCAGTGGCCGGCTTCGGCGACCCGGCCCCGCCGGCCGGCGAATGGAACGCCGGCCAGATCCTGGCACACGTGGCCCTCGTCAATGCCGCCACCATCACCGCCGTCTCCTCCGTCGCCGCGGGAGCCGTCACCACCTACGACAACCGCACAGCGTCCGACACCTGGACCATCGAACGCGTCATCGCGCTCGCCGGCGGCACCGCGGGGCTGGCGGACCGCATCCGCCGCCAAGCGGACGCCCTCTGCGCACTCGGATCGATGCTGAGCGAGACCGAACTCGCCACACTGCTGCCCACTCTGCTGCTGTCCAACGGCACGGTGCTGGCCGATCGGCCCGTGCCGCTGAGTGATCTCATCACCGGCCTGGCAGAGGTGGAGCTGCCCGGCCACACCCGACAGCTCCTGGCTCTCCTGCCCGGCACCGCCATGGCCGCGGCCACCGCGTGATGTGCCGGCGTGTTGCGGACCGGCAGGCACCAACCCCCGGAGACCGATCGGGGGCGGATGGCGGTCAGGTGTGGCGGCGCAGCAGGAGCATCGCCGCGTCGTCCAGCAGGGGGCCGCCCACATGGTCGAGGAGGTCGGCGCGCAGTTCGTCCAGAGCGGTCTGGGGATCGGGGCCCGTCAGCACCTTCGCTCTTTCCGAGAGCGGGTAGAAGGATCGTGTCTGGTCGCGGGCCTCGATGACGCCGTCGGTGTACAGGAGGATCTGGTCGCCCTCCTGGAAAGATATGCGGTGCGGCTCGGGCTCGCCGGGGCCGAGCGACGCCAGGCCGAGTGGCGGGCATTCCGTCTTGGGTTCGGCGAAGGCGCTGTTCCCGTTGCGGCGTATGACCAGGGGGGCGGGGTGGCCGAAGTTGAGCAGTGAGATCTCACCGTCATGGACTTCGGCGAGGATCGCCGTGACGAACTTCTCGCCGCCCAGATGCCGGGTGAGGCTGTTCTCCAGGCGGTGCCCCACCCCGGCCAGGTCCGGTTCGTCGTAGGCGGCCTCGCGGAACGCGCCGAGAACCCAGGCGGCCGTCTCGACGGCCTCCAGGCCTTTGCCCTGGACGTCCCCGATGAGCAGGCGGACACCGCGAGGGGTGGTGACGACCTCGTAGAGGTCGCCGCCGATCTGCGCCTCCGCCGCCGCGGAGGTGTAGGACAGTGCGATGCGCAGGTCGCCGGCTCGGCGAGGCACGGGGCGCAGGAGCACGCGCTGGGCCGCCTCCGCCACCAGGCGTACGTTGGCGAGTTCGCGTTCGCGCCGGATGCGCAGGTGGCTGGCCAGGACGCTGGCGCCGGTGACGCCGGTGACGGCCGCGACGGTGAGGTTGTTCTGCGGGGTGAGCAGAAGCCCGTTGTAATGGGCGAGAGGCAGGCAGACCGCGAGCGCGAGCACACCCACGGCAAGAGTGCGCCGCACGCTTCCCGACACCGAGGCGAACGTCGGGCCGAGCGTCAGCAACGGCAGGAAACCCAGCCGGGGACCGGCCAGCAGATCGATGCACGCGACGGCGGCGATGGCGACGAAAGGCAGCGACCTGAGCACTGTCTGCGATTTGGTGTGGACATGCGTCACCAGAATGTTCAGAGCAACCTCCCTCTTCTCCAAAGCTATCGACAGATCATGGCGAGGCGCCATCGCTCGGCGCGTCCAGATTGGGAAGTCGTCCGGCCGGTGCCGCACCCGGATAGCGGAAGGACCGCAACGACGGATGCGCAGAGGCCGGAACTCAGCCGGACGAGGGCAGGTCCTTGGTGCGGGTACCGCCGGGCCGCCATGGCCGGCGGCCCTCCAACTCCATCTGGAGTGCCATGCTCAGGAAGGTCCGCACCAGGACGATCAGCGCGAGGACGCCGACCCCGGCGAAGGTGGGCGACACGGCCACGGTGCGGATGATGTCGCCCGCCACGAGGAACTCCAGCCCGAGCAGGATCGCCCGTCCGAGGTTCTGGCGATACCGCCGGTAGATCCGATCGAACGATTCCCGTCGCAGCAGGCGGCGGATGAACAGGACCGTCGCCAGCGACGCGCCGAGGACGATGACGACCACGCCCGCGGCGTCGATCATCTCACCGACGGTCTGGACGAGAGCTTGGATGTTCACGCGCGCTCCTCAGGACGGCCGCCGTCTCGCGACCTGTCTGCCCCTGATATATCCGGGCGCGCACGGTTTCCACACGGGCCGGCGCGGAACGTTCCACGAGCCCGCGTAGGTTGCGTCCGGATGCCCGGCCGGCCGGTGATCGTGTCCCCTGGGGCGCGTCCGCGGTTGATTCGTGGTGACCGGCCGGGGCGTTGTAATGCGCGGGGTGTCCGCGGCGATACGGAAGAAAGCCTTCTCGCCGGCTACTCCCCATGGGGGGATCATGACGTTCATCCCGCACCCCGGCTGCCGGACCAGCATCATCCAGCCGTCCATGCTGCCCGGCGATCCCGAGGTGGTCCGCTGGTCGAACGGAGACGGCACCTACCGGGAGCTGACCTATGACGGGGGCGGCCGCCTCGTGCGGGTGCAGGAAGGCAGCGTGACGGAGGGATCGGGAGCGACCGTCGACCAGTACACCGTGCGGAACATCGACCCGGACACGTGCGGCACGATCTCGGCGGGATCCGGATCCTGGATCCGCACCCTGTCCCACGACGAGGTCGTCGCGCACGCCTTCGAGGGGCTCTATCCGGACCGGTGAACCAGATGACCCGCGGGTGGAGCCGGCGTCCGGAACTCGAATCCCTCATCCGAGCGGCGGGCCGGGGTTGGCGGCGGCTCTGGCGGGTAGCCGTGCCGCGCATGACCGAGTATGGAATTCACGCCTCCCACGAGCAGATCCCGCCCGCCGAGCTCCTCGCCGCGATGGTCGCCGCCGAACGCGCCGGCTTCGACGCCGCCATGTGCTCCGACCACTTCTCCCCGTGGAGCGAGCGGCAGGGCCAGTCCGCCTTCGCCTGGTCCTGGCTGGGCGCCGCCCTGCAGGCCACCGGCCTCACCTTCGGCGTCGTGAACGCGCCAGGGCAGCGTTACCACCCGGCGATCATCGCCCAGGCGATCGGGACCCTCGGCGCCATGTTCCCTGGCCGGTTCTGGGCCGCGCTGGGCAGCGGCGAGTACAGCAACGAGCACATCACCGGCGCGCCGTGGCCGCGCAAGGACGTCCGCGACGCCCGCCTGCGCGAGTGCGTGGACGTCATCCGCGACCTGCTCGACGGCGAGGACGTCACCCATGACGGCCTGGTCACCGTGGACCGCGCCCGGCTGTGGACCCGCCCCGAGACGCGGCCGCCGCTGATCGGCGCGGCGGTGAGCACCGGCACCGCGGCCCGGTGCGCGGAGTGGGCGGACGGCCTGGTCACGGTCAACGCCCCCGAGGAGCACCTGCGCGAGATGATCGCGGCGTACCGGGACGCGGGGGGACGCGGGCCGGTCTGCCTGCAGGTCCACCTGAGCTGGGCGCCGACCGAGGCGGAGGCCGAGGCGATCGCCCACGACCAGTGGCGCGGCAACGTCTTCGGCCCGCCGGTCTGCTGGGACCTGGAACTGGTGGAGCACTTCGACGTGGTCTCCGAGCACGTGACCGTGGAGCAGGTACGCCGTGTGGTGAACATCTCCGCCGACCTCGACCGGCACGTCGACTGGCTTCGCGGTTACGCGGCGCTGGGTTTCGAGCGGATCTATCTGCACCATGTGGGCCAGGACCTGCCGCCGTTCATCGACGCCTTCGGCGCCAAGGTCCTTCCCGCGCTGCGCTAGACGTTCCACCGCATTGTGCGGTATCCCAATTGGTGAGACGGTGCGTCACGGCGCGATTCATTCCGCCCATCACTGTGCGTGCAACAGAGTTAGTCAAGTCGGGGCCGATTTGCGGGTATTAAGTCAAGTCGCCCCGGCCGCTCCTGAGCCCCTGCCTAGGCTCTGGGCGAGGAATGAAGGAGCGACGGGAGAGCGGCATGGAATGCACGCACACGAACCAGATTCAGGATGTGGCCCCGAGGACGCCACAAGGCTGCGAGGAGTGCCTGGCGATGGGCAGCCGCTGGGTGCACCTGCGTAAATGCATGACCTGTGGCCACGTCGGATGCTGTGACACCTCCCGCAACCGGCACGCCACCAAGCACTACAGGGCGACAGGTCACCCGATCGCCGCTTCCATTGAACCGGGTGAGGACTGGGCGTGGTGCTACGCCGACGAGGTGGTCCTGGAGACGACGTGAGGACGGCGCGCATCATCCTCCGGAGGATGATGCGCACCGGCCCCTGAACCATGGCGCGGATCGATCCCGGAGGAATGTGAAATGAGCGAGCCCACTATTATGGATGGCCAGGAAGCACCGAAGCCCGTGATTCTCGCGGTCGACGACGACCCGCAGGTGCTTCGCGCGGTCCGGCGAGACCTGCGCAACACCTACGCGGACCGGTTCCGGGTGCTGGGCGCGTCGTCGGCGTTGGAGGCGCTGGGAATCCTCGAGTCCGTCGAGGCCCGGGGCCTGGACACCGCCCTGCTGCTGGTCGACCAGCGCATGCCGGGAATGACCGGCGTCGAGTTCCTGCTCGATGCGGTGAGCCGGGTCCCCGACGCCAAGCGGGTGCTGCTGACCGCCTACGCCGACACCGACGCGGCGATCACCGCGATCAACAGTGTCCGGCTGGACCACTATCTGATGAAGCCCTGGGACCCGCCCGAGGAGCGGCTCTTCCCCATCCTCGACGATCTGCTGGCCGACTGGCAGGCGGCCCACCGGCAGAGCTACAAGGGCATCAAGGTCATCGGCAACCTCGTCTCGCCGGCCACCCACGCGGTCCGCGACTTCCTGACCCGCAACGAGCAGCCGTTCCAGTTCCTGGACGTCAACGTCGACCCCGAGGCGCGGAAGCTGGCGGGAGAGGGGCAGTACGCCCTGCCCCTGGTCGTCTTCCCCAACGGAGACCGCCTGGCCACTCCCACCAACACCGAGCTCGCCGACCGGTTCGGCCTGTCGACGGCCGCCTCCCGGCCCCACTACGAGATCGTCATCGTCGGCGCCGGGCCCGCGGGCCTGGCCGCGGGCGTCTACGCGGCCTCCGAGGGGTTGTCGGCGCTGCTGCTCGACTCCAACGTCCCTGGCGGGCAGGCCGGCACCTCCAGCCTGATCGAGAACTACCTCGGCTTCCCGGCCGGCCTGTCCGGCGGGGACCTCGCCCGCAGGGCCGTGTCGCAGGTGCGCCGGTTCGGGGCGGAGTTGCTGTACCCGGTGGAGGCCGTCGGGTTACGCCGGGCCGACCCGGCCAGGATCGTCACCCTCTCCGACGGTTCGGAGATCGGCGCCGAGATCGTGCTGCTGTCGATGGGCGTCGCCTACAACAAGATCGATGTCCCGGGGGCCGATCGTTTCGCGGGCGCCGGGCTCTACTACGGGGCGGCCACCACCGAGAGCCAGTCCTGCATCTCCCAGCACGTCTTCATCGTCGGCGGGGCGAACTCGGCGGGCCAGGCGGCCATCCACTTCTCCAAGTACGCCTCGCGGGTCACCATGCTCGTCCGCTCGGAGACCTTGGAGGCGGGGATGTCGCAGTATCTCGTCGACGAGATCGGCCGGACGCCGAACATCGAGGTGCGGCTGCAGGCGAGGGTTCTGGAGTTCCTGGGTGACGAGCATTTGGAACGTATCCGCATCGCGTCCGACGCGACCGGGGATGAGACCGTGGAGACCGCCAGGTTCGTGTTCACTTTCATCGGCGCGCGTCCCAGGACCCAGTGGCTGGACGGGGCGGTCGAACGCGACGAGCACGGTTTCATACTTACCGGCGCCGACCTTACCCGGGATGGGACCCTGCCGAAATCCTGGACGGCGGAACGCGACCCGTTCAACCTCGAGACCAGTGTGCCGGGTGTTTTCGCGGCCGGTGACGTACGGGCCCGTTCGATTAAGCGGGTGGCCTCCGGCGTCGGGGAGGGGGCCATGGCCGTCGCTCTCATGCATCTCTACAGATCCATGAGCTGACCTCCCGCGTAATTACCGCGTAAACGCCGAGACAGCGCAGCGACAGTCCGGACAGCGACTATGCGGATGGGGGGCGGGGGTGCCCCCTGAACAGGGGACAGGGGGGGTTCACCTTGAGTGTGATCGATGAGTCGGTAGTCCAGCGCAGAATGTCTTCGGAGTTGTTCACGGAGTTCTGCGACGTGCTGTTCGCTTCGCTGAAGAGACGTGACCAGCGACAGCACGCGGAACGCTATCTGCGAGGCCTCCTCACAATAGAGGGCCGTAAGACGATGCGCAGAATAGCCGCCGAATCCGGGGCGGCCGCGGAACAGAGCCTTCAGCAGTTCATCAGTCACTCTCCGTGGGACTGGACCGCGGTACGCCGTTCGCTCGCCACCTATGTGGAGCAGAACACCAGGTCCGCCGCCGTGGTCGTCGAACCGGTGCTCATCTCGAAGGCGGGCGAGCACTCGGTCGGCGTGGAACGGCGGTTCTACGCGAAACTCGGCCGGCTGACCTCCTCCCAGGAGGTGCTGGGAGTCTGGCTGGCCGACGAGCATGACGCCTACCCGATCGACTGGCAGATGGTGCTGTCCAGCAGCTGGCTGGCCGACGAGGAGCGCCGGCGGCGCGCCGGGGTGCCCGACGACGCCACGGCCGCGACCGCGGGCGAGGTCGGCGTACGGGCCGCCATCAACGTCCTGCGGGGCTGGGGGCTGCGGTGGCGGCCGGTGGTGATGGACGCCAGGTCGCTCGACCTCAGCGCCATCGTGTTCGAGCTGTCCTGCCACGGCATTCCCTTCGCCGTCCGGGTCAACGAACTGGCCCCGTTCAGCCCGGCCGACTCCCGCGTCCCCTTCCTGACGGGCCGCCGCATGCAGGCCGCTCAGCTCATTCAGGTGTTGCGGGACCTGAGCCAGCCGGTCAGAGCGGGTCACCGGCCCACGCTCGTGGTCAGCGCCCGGGTGAAGATGCCCTGCCAGATGGACCAGCCGCTGGCCGACGAGCATCCCTTGTTGCTTCTGGGCGTCATGAGCGGTGGTCACACCACCGAGTACTGGCTGACCAACATCACGCATGTGACACCGGTCGCGCTCTACCGGCTCACAAGGACGGTCGAGTGCGTCAGGGAGCAGCGGCTGACCGTGTCGAACGAGGCCGGGCTTCGCGATTTCGAGGGACGCCTCTACCGGGGATGGCATCACCATGTGACCTTGGTCTCCGCCGCCCACGCCTTCCGCAAGCTGCTGTCGGGGACCGTCGGAGAACGCCCCGGTCTGGGCGCGGCGGACTTGCTGAGGAGATGGGTGTGACGCCGGTGGCGAACCTCGCGGTCTCCGGCCGCCGGGGCCAAAAAGATTGCGTCACGGCCCTCCGGTTCTGATAATTGCGATAGAACCAGAGATCTGCAGGTCCAATGCGTCCTTCGCCGGCGTCGCCGGCCGGAAAGCCTGTGACGCGAAGGCCGTGTACGATCAAGATCGGTAACAGTAGTGTGTGACGCAGGTCACATACACGGTTCGCTCACCGCAGTGATTTGAATACAACTTGCTGAACCGTGTCGTTTCTCTCCTAAAGGCGGGTAAGTGACAGGGAATATCCAGCAACTCCGCTTTGAAATATTGGGATATCTGCGCGTCAGCCGTGGTGGCAAGGAACTGGAGCTGCCGGGCCGGCGGGCCAGCGTGGTGCTGGTCAGCCTGTTGCTGACGCCGGGCCAGGTGGTGCTTCCCGACCACCTGATCCAGGCCCTGTACGCGGAGGACCCTCCTGTCACCGCCCACAACCAGGTGCAACGCGGGGTCAGCGACCTTCGCCGGCTCGGGCTCGACGTGCGGTACCAGAGCACGGGGTACGTACTGCGGGCCGAGCGCGGCTGGGTCGACGCCCACGTCTTCGACGATCTGTGCGTGCGGGCGCGCACGGCCGTACGCGCCGGTAGCCCGCGGGAAGGGGCGCGCATCTACCGGGCGGCGCTCGGTCTGTGGCGCGGGCCCGCCCTGACCGGGCTCGACAGCGCGGCACTGCAGGCGGAGGCGGCGAGACTGGAGGACCGCCGCCTCCTCGCCCTGGAGGAGTGCATCGACGCCGAGCTCGACCTGGGCCTGCACGACGTGCTCGTCGCGGAGCTCCGCGAGCTCACCCGCGACTTCCCGCTGCGCGAGAGCTTCCAGAAGCAGTACATCCGGGCGCTTCACCAGATGGGCCGCACGTCCGCCGCGCTGGAGGCGTACGAGGCGTTCCGCGCGCACCTGGCGGAGACCCTCGGCACCGATCCGGGCATCGAGCTGCAGGACCTGCACCAGCGGCTGCTCACGCGCGAGTCGGCCGCCAGCCGGGCGCCGGTGCCGCGGCAGCTGCCGCCCTCGATACCGGACCTGACGGGCCGCCGTGACGAGGTCGCGCGGGTGCGGTGGGCGCTCGACCAGAACCGCATCGCACTGATCACCGGGCCTGGCGGCATCGGCA
Source organism: Sphaerisporangium sp. NPDC049457 (assembly GCF_055586705.1). NCBI lineage: Bacteria > Bacillati > Actinomycetota > Actinomycetes > Streptosporangiales > Streptosporangiaceae > Sphaerisporangium > Sphaerisporangium sp. NPDC049457. The sequence continues at coordinate 75,054 of NZ_JBVJHR010000013.1, forward strand.
AGACCACGGTCGCCGTCGAGGCGGCTCACCAGAGCCAGAAGAACTACCCCCACGGGCAGCTCTTCATCGACCTCGGCGGCGCGTCCGACCGGCCCGCCGAACCACACGAGGTGCTCGCCCGCTTCCTGCGCGAGTTAGGGGTCGGCGACCACGACATCCCGGACGGGCTCGACAGGCGAAGCGCCCGATTCCGTTCGATCCTCGCCGCGCGCCCCGTGCTGCTGGTGCTCGACAACGCCGCCTCGGCCGGCCAGGTGCGGCCGTTGCTGCCGGGAACGCCGGGATGCGGGGTGATCGTCACCAGCCGCCCGCCGCTGGCCGAGCTGGACGGCGCCAGCCGTACCCCGCTGGCCCCGCTGAACCGCGAGGACGCCCGCATGCTCCTCACGGTGGCGACCGGCCCCGAGCGGCTCGCGGGCGACCCGTCCACCGTCGACCGCCTGCTGAAGCTGCTGGGCGGCTCCCCGCTCGCACTGCGCATCCTCGCGGCCCGCCTGACGGCCAAGCCGCACTGGAGCCTTTCCCACCTGCTTCGCCGGCTGGAGGACAACCCTCTGGACGAGCTGCGCAGCGGGGAACTGAACCTGCGGCCCGTCTTCGGCGTCGCCTATCGGTCGCTTCCTCCGGACGCCCGGCGGCTGTTCCGCCGCATCGGCTCTCTGCGGCTCAGCGACGTCTGCGACTGGACCGCCATCGCCCTGGCGGGCACCGCGGGACAGGGCGCGGCCGACCTACTGGAGACACTGGCCGACGCCTACCTCCTGCAACCCAGGGAGGCCTCCCGGTTCCACTGCCACGACATCATCTTGGCCTACGCCCGCGAACGGGCGGACTCGGAGGAGTCCAAGGACCAGCAGCGGACGTCCGTCGAACGCGTCATGAGCACACTGCTGGCCCAGACCGACGTGGCCTACGCGAACATCCACGGCCGGTCGCCGCCCTACGCGACGGCCGCCCGCCGGCCGATGGAGCAGCACAAGCCCGTCCGTTGCGGGCGGGAGTGGCTCGCGTCGAACATGTGCGTCATCAACCAGTCGATTCGGCGGTGCGCGGAGTACGGTCTCGACGCGCACTGCTGGGAACTGGCCATCGCCCCGCTGCCGCTGTTCGAGTCCGGCGGCTACAACGACGAGTGGCTGGACGGCCACGAGGTGGCACTGGAAGCCGTCCACCGGTCAGGCGATCTACGCGGCCAGGCCATGCTGTGGTACTCGCTGAGCCGCCGCGCCACTCTGCGCGCGGCGCACGGCGAGGCCATGACGCTCCTGGAGCGGGCACAGACGCTCTTCGAGCGCATCGAGGATGTCCACGGGCGAGAACTCATCGCCCAGAGCCGTCGCCTGATCGCGGCGCAACGACGGTGAAGCCTGGCACCACCGGGTGATCCGTCGCTTCCGCGCACATCGTGGTCTCAAGGGAGAGACATGACACGGGAATCAAGCTCGTGGCGTTTCGGGTTGCTGGGTCCCCTGCTCGTGGCCAGAGACGGGGAGGAGGTGCCGATCCAGGGCCGCCGGCCGCAGGTGGTCCTGGCGCGTCTGCTGCTCGCCCCTGGCCGTGAGGTCCCCAAGGAGTCGCTGATACAGGCCCTGTACGGAAGGAACGCGCCGGGCAGCGCGGCCAACCAGGTCCAGCGGGGGGTGAGCGCGCTGCGCGCCTGCGGCCTCGACATCCAGACGCGCCCGTCCGGTTACCTGCTCCGCGGCGCCGTGCGCGTCGACACCCTGGAGTTCGAGGATCTGCTGACCCAGGCGCGCGCGGCCGTGCAGGAGGAACGATGGGAGGAGGCGGTGAGGGGGTTCCGGCAAGCCATCGCGCTCTGGCGCGGACCCCTGCTGACCGGAATCGACATCGAGCTGGCCGGAGAGACCCAGGCGTACTGGGACGGGCTCCGGCTGACGTGCTTCGAGGAGCTCATCGACGTCGAGCTCGCCCTCGGCCGGCATCGGACGATCATCCCCGAGCTTCGTGCGCTGGCCGACGGTCATCCCCTCCGGGAGAAGTTCCACGAACAACTGATGCTCGCCTCCTACCGCTCGGGAAGGGTGGGGGACGCGCTGCAGATCTACCAGACGCTGCGGACGCAGCTGAAGAACTGCCTGGGGACCGAGCCGAGCCCCGCCCTGCGCGCCCTGCAGCAGCGGATCCTGGTTCAGGACCGGGCGCTCGACAGCGCCCCGGTGACCAGGCCGACGCCCCGCCAACTGCCCGCGGCGCTCTTCGAGACGGTCGGGCACAGAGAAGAGCTGGAGCGCGTACGCGGCGCGCTGGCCGAGGAGGGCGGCATCGCCCTGATCACCGGACCCGGCGGCATCGGCAAGACCACCCTCGCCATCGAGGCCGGGCATCTCCTGCAGAGCCGCTATCCCGACGGTCAGCTCTTCACCGACCTGGGGGGCGCCTCCGAGCGGCCGGCCCGGCCCGACGAGGTGCTCGCGGAGTTCCTCCGCGACCTCGGAGTCGCCCCCGCGGACATCGCCGACGGCCTGGACCGGCGCGCGGCCCAGTTCCGCGCGCTTCTCGCCGACCGCCGCATGCTCATCGTCCTCGACGACGCGGCGAGCGCCGCGCAGATCAGGGCGCTGCTCCCCATCGGGCAGGGCACCGCCGTGATGGTGACCTCGCGCGACGCGCTCACCGATCTTCCGCGGACGCTTCTCGTCTCGCTCGCGCCGCTCACCCCCGAGGCGGCGCACGCCATCCTCGCCCACGGAGTGGGGGCCGAGCGGCTGGCCCGTGAGCCCGACGCCACCCAGCGGCTGATCTCCAAGTGCGGGGGGCTGTGCCTGGCCCTGCGCATCGTGACGGCCCGGCTCGTGGTGCGCCCGCACTGGAGCCTGGACCGGATGGTCCGGGCCCTCGGACCCGACAATCTCCTCGAGGAGCTGGAGAGCGGCGACCTCAGGATCCGGCCGGTGCTGGACTTCGCCTACCGCGGGCTCGACGCCCAGGCCCAGCTGCTGCTGCGGCGCATCGGGGCGCTCGGCGACGAGCAGGTGCACCCGGCGGTGGCCGCGGCGCTGGCCGAGGCACCGCAGAGTGTGACCGACGGACTGCTCGACGAGCTGGTCAAAGCGCACCTGCTGCGGCGCAGCGGCGATGTCTACATCTGCCGCGACGTGGTGCTCGCCTACGCCCTGGAGCGGGCGCGGTCCGAGGAGGCCGACGACGAGCTCTCGGCAGCGTTGGAGAGAGTGCTGTGCGCTCGCGCGCCCTGATCTACGCTGAGTCTCCGGCCGTGACCGGAGAGACATGACGGGCGGCGGTCGCCGCCTATGACCACAGGTTTGAGGAACGGACGGAGCTTCGGCGGTATGAAAATCGGTACGAGTGATCTGGATGTGTCCCCGCTGTGCCTGGGCGGCAATCCTTTCGGCTGGACCGTGGACGAGGAGACCTCGTTCGCCGTGCTGGACGCCTACGCCGAGGCGGGCGGCAACTTCATCGACACGGCCGATCTGTACGGCATCCAGCGCCCCGGCAACCGCGGAGGCGAGTCCGAGACCATCATCGGCCGCTGGATGAAGGCCCGGGGCAACCGGCACCGACTGGTGATCGCCACCAAGGTCGGAGCGATGCCGGGCCTTTCCGACCTGACGCCTGAGACGATCCGGAAGGGGATCGAAGGCTCGCTGCGCCGGCTCGGCACAGATCACGTCGACCTGTACTACGCGCACCTCGACGACCACGGCACCCCTGTCGCCGAGACGCTCGCCGCGTTCGACGCGCTGGTGCGGGCCGGCAAGGTGCGGTACATCGCGGCGTCCAACTTCACCGCGGACCGGCTCGCGGCGTCGCTGGAGACATCGGCGCGCGAGGGGTTCCCGGCGTACGTCGCGGTGCAGATGGAGTACAACCTGGTCGAGCGCGCGAACTATGAACGCAACCTGGCGCCCACCGTGGCCGGCGCCGGGCTTTCGTGCCTGCCGTATGTGGCGCTGGCGCGCGGCTTCCTGACCGGGAAGTACCGTCCCGGAGGACCGGACGTGCAGAGCGCTCGCGCGGCCCAGTGCCGTCCCTACCTGCGCGGTAGGGGCCCGGCCGTGCTGGCGGCCCTGGACAAGATCGCGGCGGCCCATCGCACCACGCTCGCCGCGGTCGCGCTGGCCTGGCTCGCCGCACAGCCCACGGTCGCGGCGCCGCTCGCCGGGGCCCGCAGCCCCGAGCAGCTCGCGGACCTTCTTCCGTTCATGACGCTGCGGCTCACCGCCGACGAGCTCGCCCTGCTGGACGACGCCAGCGCCTGACCACATCAGCATCAGCGCACCCCGAAGAGCATGTCGTCCGCGTAGCACCAGCCCCAGTCCTCGCCGGGCTCGGCCGAACGGATGACGGCGTGCCCGGTCTCGGCGTAGTGCGCCTGGGCATGGCGCTTGGGGGAGGAGTCGCAGCAGCCGACGTGGCCGCACGTCAGGCAGACGCGCAGGTGGACCCAGGTGGTGCCCAGGCGCAGGCATTCGGCGCACCCCGCCGACTGGGGGAGGACCGGGTGGATGAGCGGGGTGTGCTCGCAGCCGTCCCCCTCGGGGACGGTGAGCCGGAACACGCGTGAGGTGTCCAGGCCCTGGCCGTCGGGGTGGGCGCTCGGCAGGCCCAGTTCGGCGTGCACCCGGGACGTCAGCGCCACCGAGCTCGTCAGCTCGGGGTCGACGATGCGGTCGACCCCGGCGTCCGACAGATGCCGGACGGAACCGCGGCCGATGGGACGGCCGACGATGACGGCCTGCGGGTTGAGCTGCCGGGCGAGGGTGGCCACCCGGGCCGTCATCTCGTGTTCGTCGTCCGGAATCACGATCATGCGCGCCTGGGTCACTCCGGCGTGCTGGAGGATCTGCGTCTTGCCCGGATCGCCCAGCACGACGTCATAGGAGAGCCGCCGCGCCTCGGCCGCCCCCTCGGGGCTCAGCGTGACCACCGTGAACGGCATCTCGGTCAGGGCCAGCTCGGCGGCCAGATGGCGGGCGGAGCTGCCGTAGCCGGAGATCAGCACATGGTCCCGCCGTTCGGGCTCGGCGCCGGCCTTGGCCGCGTCCGCGGCATGGTCCGCGGCGCGGCCCGACGGGGGACGCCGGCTCCAGCGGTCGGCCAGCCAGGAACCCGTGCCGCCCAGCAGGGGCGTCGCCGCCATGAGCAGCACGGCCACGGCTATGAAGGCCTGGGAGCCTTCCTCGCCGAGCCCGGCGGGGGACAGGCCCACGGCCGCGCCGGCCCGTTCCAGGACGAAGGAGAACTCCCCGATCTGGACCAGCAGGAGCGCCACGGCCGTCGCGGAGCCCACGCCCAGCCCGAGCGCCCGCGCGGGAAGCCAGGCGGCGGCGGCCTTCACCAGCAGGACCGCGCCCACGCCGGCCGCGACGAGCGGCAGGTTGCTCACGACGAAGGGCAGGTCGAGGAGCATTCCGATGGACACGAAGAACGTGGCGCTGAACAGGATCTGCAACGGCATGATCTCGCCGATGGCGTGGTCGGCGTGGTCGCTCTCGCTGACGACCAGGCCGGCGAGGAACGCGCCGAGGGACACGCTGACGCCGGCGAGGCTGGTGATGAAGGCGGTGCCGAAGCAGATGGCCACGATCGTCAGCAGGAACAGCTCGGGCGAGCACGTCCGGGCGACCAGGGCGAGCAGCGGGGGCATCACCTTGCGCGCGACCACGAGCACCAGGGCGATCACCGCGATGGCGGTGCCGATGGCCCGGACGATGTCCAGGGCCGAGCCGCCGCCCTCTCCCAGGAAGGGGATGACCAGCACCATGACGACGATGGCCAGGTCCTGGAAGAGCAGGAAGGCCAGCGTCGTCTGACCCCGGTCGCTGGTGGTGCGGCCCTGGGCGGCCAGCAGCTTGAGCACGATCGCCGTGGAGGACAGCGACACCAGCATGCCGGTGAACACCCCGACCTGCCAGGGAACGCCGAAGGCGGCCAGCAGGGCGAGCATCAGGCCCGTCGTGAGCAGGACCTGCAGGCCGCCGCCCACCAGGATCAGCCGTTTGATCCGCGACAGCCGGTCGAGGGAGAACTCAAGGCCGATGGAGAACAGCAGCAGGATGACGCCGATCTCCGCGGCGATCTCCACGACATGGGGATCCCCGACCAGGCCCAGGGCGTTCGGCCCGACGATCGCCCCGGCGGCCAGGAATCCGACGATGGGCATGATCTTCGCCCGGAAGGACAGATAACCGGTGACCGCCGCCGCCAATACGAGTGCGACGACCCCTCCGAGGAATTCGACTGCCAACGGGCCCCTCTTCCTGAGACGGTTTGTCGACAACAGCGAGGCACATCCGAAGCCGCGGAGTCAATCGCGTCGATGTGACCTCGTCAAGTCGGCAGTGCGAAGAGCGTGAGGCGGCGGGGCGGCGAATAATTCCGGGGGCGCACTTCGTGAGGTTTATGTTGTGCTTCCCCGCGCCGCCTTCGATGCTTCCGAATATCGAGAAATCCACCGAGTCGACTTGGAGCGATCGTGGCCAATTCTTCGGCCGAGAGCGTCCCACCGGGCAAAACTGAAGTCCTCATCGTCGGAGCGGCGCCCGTCGGCCTCGCGCTGGCCTGCGCCCTGCGCAGCTTGAACGTGGAAACCGTCGTCATCGACCGGCTGACCGAGCCGCTGGTGCACACTCGCGCCGCGGCCATGCAGGCGCGGACCCTGGAGTCGCTTTCCACCATCGGGGTCGACCGGGAGCTCATCGCTCGCGGCAAGCCCACGCCGGCGCTGACGATCAGGGACGGCAAGCACCGCCTGTGGACCACGCCGTACGGGCAGCTGGACACGCCGTACCCCTACATCCTCGTCGTGCCGCAGCCGACCACCGAGGCCGTGCTCGCCGAGCGGTTCCTGGAGATGGGCGGCACCATCCACCGTGACCGCACGCTCGTCGACCTGCGCGAGCAGTATCCGGGCATGATGGCGACGGTGGCCGGCAAGGACGGCGAGCTTCGCGCCATCGAGGCCCGTTATGTCATCGGCTGTGATGGCATGCACAGCACCGTCCGGACGCGCATGGGCATCGGCTGGGAGGGCAACGAACGGCCGCAGAGCTTCGCCCTGACCGAAGTGGTCATGGACTGGCACGGGCCGGACGAGGGCATCGTCTTCTTCTTCTCGCCCGAGGGGCTGCTGGTCGTCGCGCCGTTGACCGGCGAGAACCGCTACCGCATCGTGGCGCTGGAGAGCGACACGACGCCTCCGCAGGATCTGGCCGGCATCCAGCGCCTGCTGGAGACCAGGGGACCGGCCGACGCCGGCGCCGTCGTCCACAAGATCGAGCGGACGTCGAAGTGGCGGGTGGGCCTTCGCCTGGCCGAGACCTTCGGCGGTACCGGCCCGGTCTTCCTGGCGGGCGACGCCGCGCACGTGTACAGCCCGGTCGGCGGCCAGGGCATGAACACCGGCATCCAGGACGCGATCAACCTCGCCTGGAAGCTCGCCGCCGTCATCGACGGCACCGCCTCGCCCAAGCTGCTGGAGACCTACACCGAGGAGCGCCGTCCGGTCGCCGAGGGTCTGGTCGGGATGACCGCGCAGATGACCGACCTTGCGTCGATCACGCACCCGGAGCGGCTGGCGATGCGCAACCACATCTTCTCCGCCATCGGCCAGGTCCCCGAGTTCCCGGGCTGGATGGCGCGCCGCCTCGCCCAGCTGGAGGTCGACTACTACGGAGCCGACCCGCACGCGCCGCAGCCGGCGATCGGCCGGCGGATGCCGCCACGGCCCGGCATGGCCGACGGGCTCCACTGGTCCCTGATGGTCCCCGCCGACGCCGACCTGGTCGCCGTCAAGGAGGCCGCCGAGCAGAGCCGTACGCCCATCACGGTCGGCACTGCCGATCTGCCCCACGCGGTCCTGGTGCGCCCCGACGGCTATGTGGCCCTCACCGCCCCGGCCGCGGAGGCCGCCACGCTGCCCGGCCGGCTGCACGACTGGCTCCAGGACCCGGCCAAGGCGGTGGCGGGCGGATGACCGAGACCTTCAGCCGCCCGGCCGACGCGGCTCCGCTCATGCACGTGGCCATTCTCTGCGCGGACGTGGAGAAGTCGCTGGTCTTCTACCGCGACGGGCTTGGCTTCTCGGCCAGGTACGAGTGGACCAAGTCGACCAGCGAGACCGGCCAGGTCGTCTACGACGGCCACGGGACCTACCTCGAACTGGGTGGTCACACCTACATCGAGCTGTTCCCCGGCGGCACCGACGGCGTGGACTCCTCGTCGGGGCCGATGCACCACATCGCGATCATCGTGCCGGACGTGGACGAGGCGTACCGCAACTGCCTGAAGTCGGGCGGCAGCGCCTTCCCGATGGAATCGTGGACCGGTGAGCCGACGTCGGTCGTCCTCAACGGCGAACCCGAGGTCAAGTGCCGCGTGGCCTTCGTCAAGGGGCCGAGCGGCGAGCTCATCGAGCTGTACGACCAGCGGGGGCCGATCCACTGCCACCTCTGACCGCCGCCCGCGGCGGCTGACGCGATCTTGTACGGCCGGTGACGCCGGCCGTACAAGATGCGGCGGTGGCTCAGTCGCAGGAGGAGGGGCTGGTCGGGAGCACGACCTGGAAGCGGGTCTCTCCGGGAACGGAGGTCACGCGGATGTCGCCGCCGTGCCGGTCGACCACGATGCGGTGGCAGATGTCCAGGCCCAGGCCCGTACCATCGCCCACGGGCTTGGTGGTGAAGAACGGCTCGAAGATCCGGTTGCGGATCTCCGCGGGGATCCCCGGCCCGGTGTCGGCGATCTCGACGCTCAGGCAGCCGCCGTCCCTGCTGGTCGTGATGCTCAGCTTGCCCCCGCCGCCCATCGCGGCGACGGCGTTGTCGATGAGGTTGGTCCAGACCTGGTTCAGCTCGGCGGCGTAGGCGTCGATGGACGGCAGCGAACGGTCGTAGTTCCGCGTGATCTGCACCCCGGAGAGCTTGTGAGCGAGGATCGCCAGCGTGCTGTCGATCAGGGTGTGCACGTTGACGCGCTGCATCGGCCCGCGGTCCATCTGGGAGTACTGTTTGGCCGCGTCGATGAGGTCGCTGATGCGCGTGGTGGCCTCGGTCATCTCCGACAGGAGCTGGTCGATCTCCAGCACGGCCGTCAGCCGGCCGATCGCGACGGCGAGGTCGTCGGGGTGCCGGCGCTCGAAGGAGGCGGCCCATTCGAGGTCGGCTCCCGCGGCCACCAGGATCGGCGCCGCCACCCAGGGGTCGGGGACGCCGCGCCGGGAGAGCCACTCGCCCAGCTCGTCCTCGCGGTCTCCCATCTCCATGAACGAGAGCGTCGACACGCCGGGCAGGTCGTCGGGCAGCTCCAGGGCCTTGGCGACGCGCCCGCGCAGCAGCCTGCTGGCCCGCACGGCCGCCGCGGCCGGGTTGTTCAGCTCGTGCGTCAGTCCCGCGGTGACCGATCCGAGGGCGGCGAGGCGTTCACGTTCGGCCACCCGCTCCTCGCTGGTGCGGATGCCTCTGCTCACTCCCTTGAGGATGTGCATCGGCATCGGGAACCATTCGTTCAGCGCCGTCACGATGTCGGCGACGGGGATCTCGAAGACCCGGCAGCCGGTCATCGCCTGCAATGTGTGCGGATACTTCTGGATCTCGTCGTCGATCACGGCCAGCACGCCGCCCGCGTAGGCGCCGCGATGGTCGCTGCGGTTGATCTCGACCTCGGCGCCGCCCCGCACTCGACGGGTCATCCTTATGGTCCCGTCGAGCAGTACCACGAAGCACAGCGCGGGGTCGCCCTCGATGTAGATGTTCTCGCCCTCGGCATAGGTCTTCTCGCACCCTCGTGCGTTCAACCACGCAAGGCGGCTCTCATCTAGCGACTCGAACAGGAACAGGCTCTTCAGCTCCACGGCGTCCACCAGTCGATGGTAGGCGGCGCGGTCGCGGGCGGGCGGTTTTCGGCCGTACTTCGTCAACTTCACGTAGTGCCGGGAGAATCCCCGGTTTTCTTGCCCATCCCCGATTGGCAGGTCTGTACTGGTGCCAATCCATCATGCCCGGAGGTGCTTCTCGTGGCCGATAGCGCGACCACCAGAAAAGTAGTCACGCAACTTTTCGCGGATGTGCAGAGCGGAAATGTGGAAGGCGTGCTCGGCGCCCTGTCGCCGTCGATCGTCTTCGATCTCCCCGGGAACAGGTTCAACACCGTGGTTCCCAATCTCAAGACCTGGCATGGCATAGAAGGAGTCATCGAGGCCTTCCGCCTCAGGACGCTCTACACGGACGTCACGGATTTCGAGCAGCGCGAGATGATCGTCGAGGGCGACCGGGCCTTCGTGATCAACTGGCAGCGGATCGAGCACAAGACGACCGGGATGGACGCCGACTTCGAGTTCTCCATGGTGCTCACCGTCGGCGACGACGGGCTGATCACCCTCTGGAGGGCGTTCTTCGACTCCTCGCCCGAGGTGGCGATCTTCCGTTCGGACATCGGCGTGCGGATGCTCGCCGAGATCCGCAAGGGCGCCGCCGACAAGGTGGCCGAGATGCTGTCCCAGGGCGCCGACCCCAGCTACCGGGAAGAGGAGACGGGCCTCACCGCGCTGATGATCGCCGCCGGCCGCGGTGACGTGGCCACCGTCCGCGCGCTGATCGACGGCGGCGCCGACGTGCTGACCGCCGACCGCCGCGGCGGCGCGACCGCCCTGCACAAGGCGTGCATGGGCGGCAGCCTCGAGGTGGTCAAGGCGCTGGTCGAGGCGGGCGCGTTCGTGGACGCCGTGGCCGCGACGACCGGGCACACCCCGCTGATGGACGCCCTGTGGTTCAAGTACCCCGACATCGTCGAGTACCTGCTCGACCAGGGGGCCGGCCTGAAGCAGGTCACCCACTACGGATTCCCGCTCAAGGACCACTTCGCCTACGAGCTGAACGTCAACGTCATCGGCAAGGAACGGCTGCTCGAGGCGGAGGAGCACATCAAGCGCCGGCAGCGCCATGACGAGGAGGCCGTCGCCGGGCAGCGGCTCATGGCGGCCGTCACAGAAGGCGACGTGTCGGCGGTCCAGAAGTGCCTCGCCGAAGGCGACAAGGTGGACGAGCGCTTCCCGGTGGTGAACGGTTTCAACGACCTGCACACCCCGCTGCTGGTCGCCGCACGCGACGGGCACACCGAGATCGCCCGGCTGCTCCTGGCCGCCGGCGCGGACGTCAACGCGGTCGAGCCCACGTTCGGCGCGGTTCCGCTGCACAAGGCGGTCTACAACGGCCACCAGGAGCTGACCAGCCTGATCGCCACCTGGCCGGGCGTCGACATCAACTACCAGGGAGCCACCAACGGCTACACGCCGTTGCACGACGCCATCTGGCACGGCTACGAGGAGTGCGCGCGCATCCTGGTCGGCGCCGGAGCGCGGCTGGACCTTCTCGGGCACGACGGCACGACGGCGGTCGACCTGGCGAAGCAGATCTACGGCGATTCCCACGACTTCACCTCGTTCATCCGCGCCGCGGGCGCCAAGTAAAGGAGAACCACCATGTTGTTCTACGTGCAGATGCGATGGAACCACGAGGGCCGCATATCGCTCGACGACCTGTGGGAGGTCGAGCAGGAAGAGGCCGAGCACGCCCAGGAGACGCTCGACTCCGGGTTCTGCGTCGGCATCTGGAAGGTGGCCGCGCAGAAGCGGGTCATCGCGATCATCGAGTCGCCGGACGCCGAGGAGCTCGACCGCACGGCCCTCGGCCGGCTGCCGATGCGGGAGTACCTGGAGTTCGAGGCGGTCTGGCCGCTGCGCGACTACCTGGGATTCGCCGACGACGTCCGCAAGCGCTACAAGGTCTGAACCGGGCCGGAGGGAACAACACCGTGATCCATCAGCTGATCTTCGCCGCCCCGAAGCCGGGAATGAGCGACAAGGAATTCCAGGACTACTGGATCAACGTGCACGCCGTGCGGTACGCGAGCAAGATCCCGCAGATCAGGAAGTACCTGATCGACGCGGTCCTCCCGTTCGAGCCCCTCGGTGAGGAGCCGAAGTGGAGCGGGATCGCCGAGATCTGGCTGGCCAACGAGGAGGAGCAGCTCGCCTCCCTGCAGACCAAGGAGTTCCTGGAGGGCGCCCGGCTCGACGAGCCCCGCTGGGCGGCGTTCTGGCGGACGGTCGTGGTCGACACCGACGCCTATGAGCTGGCCGGCGGCCCGGAGGGGAGCACCGACCCCGCGGGCGTGAAGCTGGTCTTCCTGGTGAAGCGGAAGGAAGGCGTGCCGCTGGCGGAGTTCAGGGAGCGCAGCCGGACCAAGTACGCCGAGCTGGTCGCGGCCGTCCCGGGGCTGCGCCGCTACGTCCAGGGCCACACCCGCGACGGGGCCTACGGCATCGGGGAGGCGCTGCTCGACGGCGCCCACCAGCTCTGGTTCGACAGTGCCGACGCCCTGGCGGAGGCGCTGAAGTCGCCCGAGTTCCGGCGCGCCGAGGAGGAGCTGAAGACGTTCGTGGAACCGCGCTACATCCATCGCATGGCCGTCCAGGAGCACTGGATCATCGGTCCCGAGCCCCGGTCCTAGATCGCGGCGCGCAGGCCGGGGCGCGCGGCGGTCTGCCGCAGCCGGTAGGCCCAGGCGATCGAGGCCAGAGTGACGTGATGGTGCCAGCCACGGAAGGACCGGCCTTCGAACTGACGGAGGCCGGTCTCGTCGCTCATCCGGGCGATATCGTCGTCGGCCCCGTGCCGCAGGTTGATCAGCCCGGTGAGGTCGTAGAGATCGACATGGGTGAGGTTGGTCATCCATACGGACTTCAGCGGCCGGCCGTGGGCGGCCCACTCCATGATCATCTTTCGGTCGTTCGGCAGCGCCGCCCTGCGGTGCCGCAGCAGGAGCGAGGTGAACCGGGATCTGCCCTTCCCGTCCTGCCAGAGCGTCAGGCCCGCGCTGTCGGCGGTGCGCGCCGCCAGGTCGCCCACGGTCATCCCGCCGGTGATGGCCGCGTCCTGGGGGAGGCGGACCAGATAGTGCAGGCCGCGTTCCTCCAGGGCGTGCACCAGTCTCAGGGCCTCGGGGCCCTGTTCGTCCGGCACGATGACGGGAGCGGGCCGCAGGCCCGCGATCGTACGGATCTCGTCGACGCCGTCGAGGACGTGGCGTAGCCGGGGCTGGTGCCTGATCGTGTCGGGGACGCCGGCGAGCGCGCGGCGTTCCTCGTCCTGATCCCACGGCTTGGGCAGCAGGAGCCGCCAGTCCACCGGGCAGGCGCCCGCGTCGCCCGCCAGGAGCACGGTCAGGGCGAGCTGGCAGTTCATCCGCCTGCCCTCCGTGACGGCGAACTGGCGGGTGACGCCGACCGACTTGTCGCCGTTCTTCGGGAACGCCACCTCTCGCACCACCCAGGCGCGGGGACGCAGGGCGGCGGCGACGTCGCGGGCGAGCGCGTGCCGGACCGCGACGTGGTCCCAGGGGCTCTGGTTGACGAACTGCTGCAGGCACTGGTCGGCCGGCCTGCCGGTGATCTGCTCGGCTATGCGGCGCAGCGACTTCCTGCCGGGGACCTCCACCAGACCCCGGATGTACACCTCGCCCCAGCGTCGCTGATCGGAGCGGGGGATCGAAGCCAGCAGGTCATGACAAAAGCGCGCGAGGTCATCCATGCATGGTTCCTCATAATCGACTTTTCCCGTAATTGGCCCCAAATTTGCAGCGCTCGCCGGGAGGGCGGCAATGAGATGCGGGGGACTTCCAGAACTAGCCGAACGCGGGATGAGACTTAGTCAGGTATGGAACGACCTCGTGACCCACAGTGCGCGATCGGCGACGATCCGGAACGTGACTAAGTGCGTCGACCAGCATGTCTAGTTCCGGAAGTCCTGCCATCCGCATTGCGGCCGGTCGCGACCGGCCCGCAGATTTGGAGAAATTACGGCAAATGCGATTCTCAGAGAGGGACTCATGCCGCGCAGGATTTTGGTGATTCTGTCCGAATACGGTTACTGGGGCGAGGAGCTCGTCGGACCGCTGGCGCGTTTCGATGAAAAGGGCTACGAGGTGGCTTTCGCCACGCCGACCGGCGCCCGTGCCCACGCCCTGCCGCCCAGCATGGATCCGGAGTACGTCGACCCTCCGCTGGGGCGGTCGGTGACCACGCCCGAGGTCGCCAAGATGACCAAGGAGCTCGACGAGTCCACCCGGCTGGACAACCCGCTCAGCCTGCGGGACATCCTTCCGGAGCGCCCCTACACCGCCGACGCCGGCTACCTCCGGGCGCTCGAGCGGTACAACCACTCGCTCGCCAGGGTCGAGGAGGAGTTCGTCTCCCAGTACGACGCCCTGCTGATCGTGGGCGGCAGCGGCCCCATCGTCGACCTGGGGAACAACGAGCGCGTCCACGCGCTCATCCTGGGCTTCCTCAAGGCCGGCAAGCCGATCGGCGCCGAGTGCTACGGCGTGACCTGCCTGGCGTTCGCCCGCGACTGGGAGGACCGCAAGAGCATCATCTGGGGCAAGCACGTCACCGGCCACTGCAAGGAGTACGACTACAAGGACGGCACCGGCTTCCTCGGCACCGACTTCGTGATGGGGCCGCCGCCGTACCCGCTGGAGTACATCCTGCGCGACGCCACCGGCCCCGACGGCCGCTACATCGGCAACTTCGGCAAGGAGACGTCGGTCATCGTCGACTACCCGTTCATCACCGGGCGCTCCACCCCCGACTCGTTCCTGACCGGCGAGAAGATCGTGGAGGTCCTCGAGTCGGGCCTGCGCCGATACGGCTGGTGAGCGACTGTGACCAGGACAGGCAATGAGGCCATCGTCGAGCAGTTCCTCGCCGATGGCATCACCTACATGTTCGGCAATCCAGGGACGGTCGAGCAGGGTCTCCTCGACGCGGTGGAGAAGTACGAGGAGATGCGCTACGTCCTGACGCTCCAGGAGAGCGTCGCCGTCGGCATCGCCGACGGGTACGCGCGGGCCACCGGCGGGCCCGGGCTGGTCCAGCTGCACAGCGGTGTCGGGCTCGGCAACGGCATCGGCATGATGTACCAGGCGATGCGCGGCCACGCCCCCCTCGTCGTGATCGCCGGCGAGTCCGGCGTCCGCTACGACGCGATGGACGCCCAGATGGCCGCCGACCTGGTCGCCATGGCCCGTCCGGTCACCAAGTACGCCACGAGGGTCATCGACCCCTCATCGGTGCTGCGCGTCCTGCGCCGGGCGGTGAAGATCGCCATGACTCCGCCGCGGGGGCCGGTCTTCGTCGCGCTCCCGCTGGACGTGCTGGACCAGCCGAACGACGAGCCGGTCGTCCCGACGAGCCTGCCCGTCACCGAGGTCGTCCCCGTGCCCGAGCTGGTCGAGCAGGCCGCGGGACTCCTCGCCGGCGCCGCGCATCCGCTGATCCTCATCGGGGACGGCGTCGTGGCCTCCGGCGCGCAGTCCGCGCTCACCCGGCTGGCCGAGCAGCTCGGCGCGGACGTGTGGGGCGTCGACTACTCAGAGGTCGGGATCGACGGGCGGCACCCGCTCTACCGCGGCCAGACCGGCCACATGTTCGGCGAGGTCAGCCGGGCGATCGTCCGGCCCGCGGACGCGGTCCTCGTCGTGGGAACCTACCTCTTCCCCGAGGTCTTCCCCGATCTGACCTCGCCGTTCCGGCCGGACGCCCGCATCGTCCACGTCGACCTCAACCCCTACGAGATCGCGAAGAACCACCCCGTGACGCTCGGCCTGGTGGCCGACCCCGCGGCGACGCTCGCCGCGATCTCGGCGTGCCTGGACCGGCGGCTGACCTCCTCCGACCGCGAGGCCGCGGCGCTGCGGCTGCGCACGCTCAGGGACCGTCCCCAGAACGACGCGGCGCACTCGCTGGCCGCCGAGTTCGCCGGCCGGCTCGCCGCGCGGGCCCCGGCCGACCTGATGGTCTTCGACGAGAGCCTCACCGCCTCAGGCGCGATCGGTGCCAGTCTTCCCCCGGGGCTGCCCGGCCACTGGTTCCAGACCCGCGGCGGATCGCTGGGGGTCGGCATCCCGGGCGCCATCGGCATGAAGCTCGCCCGCCCCGACAAGGTCGTCGTCGGCTTCACCGGTGACGGCGGGAGCATGTACACCTTCCAGGCCCTCGCCACGGCCGCCCAGCACGGCATCGGGGCGAAGTTCGTGGTCTGCAACAACCGCGCCTACCGGCTCCTCGACCTCAACATCGAGCAGTACTGGAAGGAGCGCGGCATCCCGCACCACGCCTACCCGCGGTCCTTCGACCTGTCCCCCTTGGGCCTGGCCTTCGTGGACATCGCCCGCGGCTTCGGCGTGGACGGGATGCGCGTGGAGAAGGCGGACCAGATCGACGAGGCGCTGGACCGCATGCTGGGCGACGACCGGCCGTTCCTCATCGACCTGAAGACCGACGAGGAGGACTCGTGACCCGGATCGGCGTGCTCGTGGAGAGTGACTTCTTCGAGCCCGAGATCTTCTACTACCGGTGGCGGTTCGCCGAAGAAGGCTACGACGTCGACTTCCTCACC
This sequence comes from Sphaerisporangium sp. NPDC049457, assembly GCF_055586705.1. NCBI lineage: Bacteria > Bacillati > Actinomycetota > Actinomycetes > Streptosporangiales > Streptosporangiaceae > Sphaerisporangium > Sphaerisporangium sp. NPDC049457. The sequence continues at coordinate 91,496 of NZ_JBVJHR010000013.1, forward strand.
AGGCTGTGGGGTCAGGACGAGCTGACCTTCACCGGCCACGAGTACCGCGCGCCGTTCACCGTGCGGCAGAGCCTGGAGGATCTCGACCTCGACCGCTACTCGGCGCTGATCGTCCCGTCCGGCATGGTGTCCGACCGGCTGCGTTACAGCGAGGACGTCGAGGTCCTCGCCCCCGCCGTCAGCCTGCTGCAGCGGGCCTTCCAGGAGCCGAAGCTGCTCAAGGGGATCATCTGCCACGGCATGTGGCTCGCCTCGGCCATCCCCGGCTCGGTGCGCGGGCGCAAGGTCGTCTGCCACAACAACCTCGTCGGCGACGTGCGCAACATGGGCGCCGACTACGTCGATCAGGACGTGGTGATCGACGGCGACCTGGTGACCGGCCGTACCGGCCAGCACGCGCATCTGTTCGCCAGGACCATCATCGACCTGCTGAAGGGTGACCAGCGGTGAACTTCACCTTCTCCGACACGATCGCCGGGCGGGTCATCGACTACGACCCCGCCAGCAAGATCGTCCGCCTGAACACCGCCGACGACCGCGAGTTCGCCGTGTCGCTGGCCGGCTCGCCCAGCGCGGAACTGCTGCGCAACCTCGGCGAGCCGTACGTCGACGCCAGCGGGCACCTGGAGGACATGCTCCAGCCGGGGCGGTACATGTTCGTGTACGGCATCTTCTACCCGGGCGGCCGGTTCGACGCCAAACGGGTGATCTTCGTCGGCCGGCGCGACGTGGCCCGGTTCGAGGAGCCGAGCTGGTGGGTGAACCAGCTCAAGGAGATCGCCGCCTTCTACCGCAAGGCCCAGTTCGGCGACGGCCCGGTGGACTTCAACGAGTACCGCACGATCATCAGGCTGGGCGGCGAGAAGACGAGCAGCCACGTGCAGGAGACCGACACGATCTCCCGCCTGGTGTACGGCATGGCCTCGGCCTACCTGCTCAGCGGCGACGACGCCTATCTGGAGGTGGCCGAGCGCGGCACGGAGTACCTGCGCCGGCACATGCGGTTCGTCGACGTCGACGAGGACGTCGTCTACTGGTACCACGGGATCAGCATCGACGGGGACCGCGAGAAGAAGCTGTTCACCTCGGAGTTCTCCGACGACTACGACGCGATCCCGATGTACGAGCAGATCTACGCGCTGGCCGGTCCCGTGCAGACGTACCGCATCACGGGCGACCCCCGCATCAAGCAGGACGCGGACGCCACGCTGCGGCTGTTCGAGCGGTTCTTCCTCGACCGCGAGCACGGCGGCTACTTCTCGCACATCGACCCCATCCTGCTCAGCGCCGACCACGAGTCGCTCGGCCCGAACCGGGCCAGGAAGAACTGGAACTCGGTGGGCGACCACGCGCCCGCCTACCTGATCAACCTCTACCTGGCGACCGGCGAGCGGCGCTATGCCGACTTCCTGGAGTCGACCTTCGACACCATCGTCGAGCGGTTCCCCGACGACAAGAACAGCCCGTTCGTCCAGGAGCGGTTCCACCGCGACTGGTCGGCCGACACCACGCACGGCTGGCAGCAGAACCGGGCCGTCGTCGGTCACAACCTGAAGATCGCCTGGAACCTCATGCGCATGCACTCGCTGCGCCCCAAGTCGGACTACGCCGAGCTCGCCCAGCACATCGGCGAGATCATGCCGGCGGTGGGCAGCGACCAGCAGCGCGGCGGCTGGTACGACGTGGTGGAGCGGACGCTCGACGACGAGATCGGCCGGCACGCGTTCGTCTGGCACGACCGCAAGGCCTGGTGGCAGCAGGAGCAGGCGATCCTCGCCTACCTCATCCTCACGGTGGTCACCGGCAACCGGGACTTCCTCACCGAGGCCCGCGCGGCCGAGTCGTTCTACAACGCGTTCTTCCTCGACCACGACGAGGGCGCGGTCTACTTCAACGTGCTGGCGAACGGCCTGCCCTACCTGCTCGGCACCGAGCGGTTCAAGGGCAGCCACTCGATGAGCATGTACCACTCGGCCGAGCTGTGCTATCTGGCCGCCGTCTACAACCTGCTGATCAACAAGGCCCCTCTGGACATGCACTTCAAGCCGGACCCGTCCGACCTGCCCAGGCGGACGCTGCGGGTCTCGCCCGACCTGCTGCCGGCCGGGAGCGTCCAGATCACCGGGGTCGAGCTCGACGGCGAACCGTACGACGACTTCGACGCCGAGGCGCTCACCGTCCGGCTCCCGGACGTCTCGCGCCGGGTCAAGGTCAAGGTCACGCTGGAGGTTCCGGAATGACAGAGGTGAAGCTGACCTCGCAGACGGTCGGCGCGTTCACCGTGGTGCGCATCTCCGGCGAGATCACCAGCGTGACATCGGCCAACCTGCAGGACCGCCTGCTGCCCCTGATCGGGCGGAACGCGAAACTGCTGATCGACCTGGCCGCCGTGCCGTACATCTCCAGCGCCGGCCTGCGCATCCTGCTGATCTCCCACCGCAGGGCGCAGGAGGTCGGCGCCGCCATCACCCTGTACGCGCTGTCGGAGGAGGTCAAGTTCGTGATGTCGGCGACCGGCTTCCTGGACTTCTTCGACGTCGGCGAGAACCTGGAGACCGAACTGGAGCGTGCTCGATCATGAGTGTCCAGGAGGGCAGGGAGCGGATCGACGTCGTAGCGTCGAAGGAGATCTCCGGCTACCGCGTCGGGCGCGGCAGGCCGCTGCCGTACGGGGCGACCATCGTGCCCGGCGGGGTGAACTTCTCCGTCTACTCCGACCGCGCCACCGCCATGTCCCTGGTGCTCTTCGAACGCGGCGCGCCGGCCCCGACCGCGGTGCTGCCCATCCCGGAGTCCTTCCGGGTGGGCAGCGTCTTCGCGATGACCGTCTTCGGGCTCGACCACGAGAACCTCGAATACGGCTTCTACGCCGACGGCCCGTTCGACCCGGCGCGCGGCGACAGGTTCGACTCCTCCAAGATCCTCGCCGACCCCCACGCCCGGCTGATGTCCGGGCGGGAGGTCTGGGGCTCCGAGCCCGACTGGGACAACATCTACCAGTACCGCTCGCGGCTGCTCTACGACGACTTCGACTGGGAAGACGACATGCCGCCGGGCATCCCCTTCGAAGAGCTGGTCATCTACGAGGCCCACGTCCGCGGGTTCACCCGGCACCCCTCGTCGGGGGTCAGCGCGCCCGGCACCTTCGCGGGCCTGCGCGAGAAGATCCCCTACCTGCGGGACCTCGGCGTCAACTGCGTCGAGCTGATGCCGATCTTCGAGTTCGACGAGTTCGACAACCCGCGCGTCGATCCGGTCAGCGGCGCGCGGCTGTACAACTACTGGGGCTACAACACCGTCGGGTTCTTCGCCCCGAAGGCGGGCTACGCCGCGACCGGGCGGTACGGCATGCAGGCCGACGAGCTGAAGAGCCTGATCAAGGAGCTGCACAGGGCCGGCATCGAGGTCATCCTCGACGTCGTCTTCAACCACACCGCCGAGGGCAACGAGCACGGGCCCACCATCTCGTTCCGCGGCCTGGACAACGCCACCTACTACATGCTCACGCCGGACGGCTCCTACTACAACTTCAGCGGCACGGGCAACACCGTCAACTGCAACCACCCGGTGGTGCGGGACTTCGTGCTCGGCTGCCTGCGCTACTGGGTGTCCGACTACCACGTCGACGGCTTCCGCTTCGACCTGGCCGCGATCCTCGACCGCGCCCCCGACGGGACGCCGCTGCCCAACCCGCCGCTGCTGGAGCAGCTCGCCTACGACCCCCTGCTGCGCCGCTGCAAGCTGATCGCCGAAGCGTGGGACGCCGCGGGCCTCTACCAGGTCGGCGGCTTCCCCTCCTACGGCCGCTGGTCGGAGTGGAACGGCCGCTATCGTGACACGCTGCGCCGCTTCATCACCGGCTCACCCGGCATGGTCGGCGACATGGCGACCCGGATGGTCGGTTCGCCCGACCTGTACGGCGGGCGCGGGGCCGCGGCGTCGATCAATTTCGTCACCGCCCACGACGGCTTCACCCTCATGGACCTGGTCTCCTACAACGACAAGCACAACGAGGCCAACGGCGAGGACGGGCGGGACGGGGCCAACGACAACAACAGCTGGAACTGCGGAGCCGAAGGACCCACCGGCGACCCGCAGATCCAGGGGCTGCGCACGCGGCAGATGAAGAACGCCATGGCGCTGCTGCTCGTCAGCCAGGGCGTCCCCATGATCCTGTCGGGCGACGAGGTCGGCCGGACGCAGCACGGCAACAACAACACCTACTGCCAGGACAACGAGCTGTCCTGGTTCGACTGGTCACTGGTCGACACCAACGCCGAGCTGCTGCGCTTCGTCCGGTTGATGATCGGGTTCAGGCATGACCATCCGGTGCTCCGGTCGGGTGAGCATCCGCTCGGCGTCGACCCCGCGGGGCTCGGCGGCCTGCCGGACATCAGCTGGCACGGCGCCCGCGCCTGGGCCCCCGACTGGTCGCCGGAGAGCCGGCTGTTCGCCGCCATGCGGAGCGGGCCCGGCCTGGACGGCGAGCCCGAGCGCGTCTACGTGGCGGCCAACGCCCACTGGGAGGCGCGGGAGCTCGAACTGCCCGGGAACGACTGGAGCGTCTTCGCGGACACCGCGAAGGCGTATCCGCACGACATCTACGAGCCCGGCACAGGGCCCGGCGTGGAGGGCGGCCACTACCTGATGGCCCCCAGATCCGTCCTGATTCTTGTTGGCAAGGCCACTGACGCATAGGAGATCATCATGGCTTTCACCGCGACACTGACCACCGAGGACGGCATCGCCACCATAAAGCTGAGCGGGGAACTCGACGCCTCGACCGCGCCGCAGTTCCACGACCGGCTGGAGGAGGCGGCCGGCTCCGCCGTGCGGACGCTGGTGTTACAGGCCGAGGAGCTGAGCTATATCGCGAGCGCCGGCCTGCGCGTTCTGGTGTTCGCCCGGCAGAAGCTGGGTGAGGACGTGCAGATCGTGATCACCGGAGCGGTCGACGCGGTGGCCAGGACCATAAAAATGGCCGGGCTGGACCGCAGTATCGAGATGACGGTCGCGTGAGGGGGGCATGCGCTGCATACCGGCGTCGCTCGCGTCCCTCCAAGAGGTGGCGGGTTATGTCCGCACACTCGCGGATCGTGCGGGACTGTCCGCTCGTGACGAGCATCGTCTGCGATTGGCGGCGGACGAGTTGGTGACCAACATCGTCGTGCACGGCTACGAGAACGGCGAGGGGACGCTGCTGCTCGACGGTGGCGTGGACCAGGAGCAGGTCTGGCTCCGGATCCAGGACGAGGGCAGGCCGTTCGACCCCAGGGAGGGCGTGCGGCCGCCCGAACATGGTGTGCCGCTGTCCGAGAGGCGCATCGGCGGTCTCGGGATCTACCTTGCCCTGTCGTCGCTCGACGACTTCAGTTACGAGCGGGACGCAGGGCGGAACACGAGCACGCTGGTGATCCGGGCCGGCGCGGATGGGGGATCATGAACAAGATCAGAGTTCTCGCTCTCAACGACCGGCGTGAGCTGCCGGCGGAACTGGCGGACTCGCTGCGACGGCTCCAGGTGGACGTGGAGACCCGCTCACCGGCGGAGGTCCTGGCGGCGGCGACCGTGCCCGCGGCCGACGTGGTGCTGACCGCCGGGGATGTGCCGCCCAACATCGTCCGCGCGGTCAACCGCCGGCTGGCGGAGGACGGGCACGACCCCGTCGTCCTCGCCTACACCGAGGACGACTTCGGGGCGCTCGAACGCCACATCCGCTCGGGAGTCGACTATCTGGTGCCGCCGTTCATCCCCGCTCTGGTGCAGGCGCGGATGCACAGCTGCGCCGAACGGGCGGAGGTCAACCGGACCATCCGGGAGGCCGCCGGGCAGGCCGACCTGATGCGGTACGAGACGGAGCTGGAGATCGCCAGAGAGATCCAGCTCGGTTTCCTGCCGGAAACGCTGCCGGGTCCGGACGGCTGGCACCTGTCGGTGCGCTACCGGCCGGCCCGCACGGTGGCGGGTGACTTCTACGACGCCTTCGAGCTGGTCAACAGCCGCAGGCTGGCGCTGATCGTGGCCGACGTGTGCGACAAGGGCGTCGGGGCCGCGCTGTTCATGGCGTTGATCCGCAGCCTGCTGCGGCATTCGGCCGAGCAGAGCGGGAAGCACGGGATGGTCGACATCGACCGGCTCACCGAGGACCTGCGCGGTGCGCCGACGGTCGGCGCGACGCCGCTGCTCAACGCGGTGAAGGGGACCAACGAATATCTCACCCGCAACCATCTGCGGCAGGGCTATTTCGCGACCTTGTTCTTCGGTGTGCTGGACCCGGCGACCGGCAGCGTCGTCTATGTCAACGGCGGGCACAACCCGCCGGTGCTGCTGCGCGCCGACGGCGGGGACCCGGTGGTGCTCGACCCCACGGGACCGGCGGTGGGGGTCGGGCGGAACTCGTCGTTCGCCCTCGGCTACGCGCACCTCAATCCGGGCGACCAACTGTTCATCTACACCGACGGCGTGACCGAGGCCAGGGCCGAGTCGGGAGAATTCTTCGGGGAGAGTCGCATGTTCGACGTTCTGGCGTCAGCAGAGGGTGACATTCTGCACAAAATGGACGAGGAGCTCGGCGAGTTCGTGGGCGAGGCCGAGCAATCGGACGACATCACGATGATGGCCGTCCACCGGGTGACCTGATGCCGCAGGTCGTGACGGTGCACTCCTACCGCGGCGGCACCGGGAAATCGAGTGTGGCGGCCAACCTGGCGATGCTGCTGGCCAGGGAGGGACGCCGGGTCGCGGTCCTCGACACCGACATCCACGCGCCCTCGATCGCCACGATCTTCGGGATCGATCCCGGGCGCGGGGCCTGCTCGCTGGTCGACTACCTGGTCGGCAAGTGCGAGATCGAGGACGCGGTGTTCCCGGTCGACCCGCCGGGGCTGTTCGCCGTCGTCGCCAGGTCCAACCCGGCGTCGATCAACGAGCTCGCGACCACGGGGTACGACGTCGGGCTGCTGAGCGAGGGCTATCAGCGGCTCATCGGCGCGTTCGATCTCGACCTGCTGATCCTGGACACCCACACGGGGCTCAGCCCCGAGACCGTGACCGCCATGGCGAGCTCCGACCGGCTGATCGTCCTGTCCAGGGCCGACCGGGTGGCTCTGGCGGGAGCCGCGGCGACCGCCGCCCTGGCGGACCGGCTTGACTGCTCCGAGCGCGCGCTCGTGGTGAACATGGCGCCCGACGGCAAGGTGGGGGACGGGGTCCGGCAGGAACTGGAGGAGCTGTACGGCTGCGCGATCGAGGTCGTCCTGCCGTACGAGCCGCAGATGGCGGCCCACGAGGGCGAGGGCCTGTTCGTGACCGCGTATCCGAACCATCCGCTGGTGTCCGGCTACCGCCAGATCATATCCGCAGTATTCGAATAAGTTCGAATAAAAGGGGGAAACGGTGTTCGCGATCGCTCTTGCCGGGGGGAAGGGAATCCGCGCGCGCCCTTTGACGCTCACGACGCCGGACTGCCTGCGAAGCAAGGCCGCGATGCGGCTCGCCGGCCGCAGCCTCATCGAGTGGTCGGTGGAGCTGCTGTCCGCGCAGGGGGTGCGGGACTTCTACATCGCTGCCAACGGCAGCGAGAACCGCGGCCAGATCAAGTCGATCCTCGAATACGGCGACCGGTTCGGAGTGTCGGTGCGCTATCTGCGCACGCGCTTCGACCTGCACAACACCGGGTCGGGCGAGGCGACGCTGCGGTGCCTGGAATATTGGGACCTCGAAGGGCCCGGACTGGTCTTCCCGACCGACTCCATCTTCGAGTTCGACCTGGAGGCGATGGCGAAGGCGCAGAGCACGGCGGGGGCCACGGTCACCGTGGCCGCGGTGTGCAGGCCGGCGGCGCAGGCCGCGGGCAAGTACGGCGTGCTCGACTGCGACCCCGGCGGCGCCGTGTCGCGATTCGTGGAGAAGCCGGACCTCCGTGTCGCCGGCCGCCTGGCCGACCGCGACGGGCAGGTGCGGACCAACGCCGGGATGTACCTGATCGACGGCGCGCGGCTGCGGATGGCGGCGCGCGACCCGCACCTGGCGATGCTGGCCGGCTCGCGACTCGACTGGGGCCGCGACCTGCTGCCCTACCTGGTGTCGCGCGGGCACCGCGTGACCTCCCACGTGATCGACAGGTTCGGCGACCTGGGCAGCCCGCCCGACTTCCTCGACACGATGAGCGACGTGCTCAACGACAGGTATCCCCGGCTCAGCCGCCGGATGGGGCCGCGCATCCACGAGAGCAGCCTCTACCTCAAAGACTCCACCTCGGGCCGGACCCTCGCCGAGAAGATCCAGGACGGCTCCGTCCGGGTGGGCGCCAACGTGCGCATCGGCAGAGACGTGGAGATCGGCCCTGGAGTGGTCCTCATCGACTCCGACATCGGCGACGGAGTGGACATCGGCGCGGACGCGGAACTGAACCGCGTCGCCTGCGGCGACCACAGCATCATCGGGCCCGGCGCGCGGCTCTGCGACGTCATCGCGGGCCCGATGGTCGAGATCAGGTCCGAGCGGGGCCGGCCGGTGGTCCTGGAGGGATCGTGCGCGCTCGGCGACGAGGTCGTCGTGCACGCGGGGGCGCATCTTCGCGGCGTCCACATCTTCCCGCGGCTGGACGTCTGGGGGGACGCGCGCGTCCCGCCGGGCGCCTGCCTGATCGGGCCCCAGGACATCGTCAGATGGTCACCCCGCTCGGCGTGACGTCCCCGCCCGGATGACCCGGGCTGTCGGGGCGGTCCGGGGTGTCCGCCTCGCGCTCAGGGACGCGGCTCTCGCTCGGCGAACCTGCGGAGCGCGTCGAGGGCGGACACGCCGTAGACGTCCTCCACGGCGCCGGCCAGCAGGTGGCACGTCCTGAACCTGTCGAGCGGCGTCAGGCCCATCCGGGTGAGGTGCAGGTAGGTGTAGTTGAGCAGCACCCGGTAGCGCAGGAAGCCGGGGTCGGCGAAGACGGCCTCGTGGTAGGCCGGGCTGTCGAAGATCAGGCGCTGCAGCTCGTTCGGCTCGCGCCGCGGCACCGGCAGGTCGCCGAGCCCGGCCTGGAACGCCTCGCCCGGCCTGGTCATCGGCTGGGGCAGCCGTCCCTGGTCCATCAGCGTGCCCGCCTGTGCGCGGTACCGCTCAAGGAGCGCCGCCCATTCCCTGACGAAGGGGACGGGCGGGGCGGCCGGGTCGTCCAGTGCGGCGATCACCTCCCGCACCCGCGCGGTCAGCGCCGCGCGCCGCTGGTCGAGGTCGCGGTCGAACGCGGCGCGGGTGGCCCCGGGATCGGCCGCCCAGGTGATGAACCCCTCCGCGTGCATGCGGTACGACAGGTAGCTGCGGGAGATGGGGTGGGAGGTGTGCGCGACGGTCAGCATCAGGCTCAGCGCCACGCCGAGCCGGCCGTCCTCGCCCGCGCGCACGTGGTCGAGCATGGCGAACAGCAGCGGGGTGCTGTCGACGTAGAACGCGGTGAGCAGCTCCACCGCCTCGTCGCTGCCGAGGACGTGCCGCCGCGAGTCGTACGGCGCGTCGCGGATGGAGTTGTCCGGCGGCCACGGCGTGAGCGGCCCGTTCTCCTGCTCGCGCACGGCGAGCAGGCGGTGCCGGGTCAGGCTCTCCGCCGGGTCGAGCACGGTCGTGGAGGGGTGCTCGCGCAGGTAGGCGCCGACGATCTCCTCGATGAGCGGGCGCGCGACCTCCCGCCAGACGTCCTGCGTGGCCTTCACGTTGATCCGCAGGTGCGGGCCCTGCCTCCAGTGGCGCAGCACGTACGCCGCCTCGACCCGGCCGCGCAGCTCGTCGAACAGCGGCCGTACGGCGCCCAGCAGCAGGCCGTCCTTGTCGGGGGCGTGGTAGTGGACGTGCACGCAGCGCCAGGTCGGGGCGCCGGTCGCGGGTGCGCCGGTCAGGGGGACCACCTCCGGGAGTCGGTACGGCCGGCCAGGGCGGCCAGGGAGCGGGCGACCAGGAAGGACACGTGGTGCTCCGTCCCGGCGCGCAGGCCCAGCCGGTTGTGGAACAGGTGGGCGCACCGCAGCAGGATCAGCGGGACCGTGCGGCGCTCCGCGGGCGCCGCCATGGCCAGGAAGGCGTGCGGGGAGCCGGGGTCGGCCGGCGCGCACCTGCCCGCGGCGCGCAGCTCGTCGAGGTCGTCGCGCAGGGCGCGCATCGAGGACGCCCACGTGCCGAGCAGCCCGGCGCCGGACTCGTCCTGCTCCCACAGCTTGCGGGTCTGCGCGATCAGGGCGTCCCCACGGCGCAGCCAGTCGTCCTCGCCGCCCGGGATCTCGGGCCGCCGGCCCACCGCCTCATGGGCGGCCGCGGCGAACCGGGCCGCCGCCGCGGGCAGGTCGGGCTCGCAGGCCGCGAGCGTGATGGTGAGCGCGGCGAGCCCGATCGCGGCGCGCCGCTCCATCCCCGTGCCGGCGTCCAGCACCTCCAGGGCGAGCGCGCTGGACACCGTGAAGTGCCGTTCGGCGGCGGCGACGCACGCCGCGTCGCCGTAGGCCGCGTGCTCGGGCAGGTAGTCGATGAACTCGACAGAGTCGGTGCGGTGCAGCCGCTCGTCGTACCGCTCGCGCCGCTCGCCTCTGGCGACGGCCGCCGCGAAGGCGCGGTAGGCCGCGAGGTCGACCGGGGGAGAGGGGTGCGCGGCGAAGTGCGCCGCCGCGCGCTCGCGCACCAGGTCGCGGACGCGCGCGGCCCGCGGGGGATCGGGGACCCACAGCCGCAGCCGCACGTGCTGCCCGCCCTCCCAGTAGCGCAGGAAGAAGTGGCGGCACGCCGTCCCGTCCGCGGCCGTCTCCCGCACCACCGGCGACACGGCCCCGGTGATCACGGCGTCGAGGTCGCCGAAGTGGAACAGGTGCGCGCTGACCCAGCTGCCGGCCGCGCCGTCCGCCGTGCCCGCCGCCGTGCCCGCCGCCGTGCCCGCCGGTGTGCGGGCCGGTGTCCCGCTCATCGGCCCGGCCTCTCGGAGAGCTGGACGACGTACTCGGTGACCCGTCTGTCCGCGCCGTACAGCGGGGCGCCGGCCGGATCGGGCAGCGCCTCCTCCAGGACGAGCAGCGCCCCGGGGTCGCGCAGCGAGCGCAGGAACCCGGTGAGCAGCAGCGGGTCGGTCACGTCGACGTACATGGGTTTGCGGTCCTTGCTCAGCAGCCCCACCAGCAGGCCGTCCCCGAGGCCGACCACCCGCGCGAAGAACCGGCGGGGCACGCCGTGCGACTCCAGCCACGCGGCCAGCCGCGGCAGGTAGGCGGCCTCGCCCTCGCCCTTGGCGGGCGCGGGGAAGTCGCCGGCCCGCAGCCGCCAGGCCGCCCGGCCGAGCGTCACCCGCCCGACGTCCATCCGGGGCCAGCGCTCCACCTCGCCCTCGGCCGGCGTCCCGCCCCGGGTGCGGAACACCCAGCCGGGCACCATCGCCACGGACGGCTCGCCGAACGCCCGCACGAGGAACTGCAACCACGGGGGCAGCCAGTGCTGGGCGGTCATCCCCAGGTGGACCGGCCGCACCGCGCGGCCCTCGCCGTCCAGCAGCGTGAGCCGGTCGCGCCCGGGGTCGTGGACGACCGTCAGGTCGGCGGGCGCGAGAGGCGGCAGGTCCGCGCCCCCGGCCGTGAAGGGATGGTCCAGCGCGAGGTCCGCCGTGGCCGGGCGCACGTTGAGCCCGCCGCCCACCAACCCCCGGCACTCGGCCACCAGCACGTCGCTCTGCGCCGCCCGCAGCTCCGCCGCGGGGGGGACCTCCCCGCCGGCCAGCGCGACCAGCCGGTGCAGCCGCGACAGCCCCCGGCCGTACCCGGCGGAGACCGAGTTGACGACGGCGCGCACGCCGTCCGGCCCGTCCTCGACGGCCTGCAGGTAGCAGCAGACCGACCCGGGCGCCTGGATGAAGCGCGGCCAAGAGGCGGCGAACCCGGCCAGGCGGGCGGCCGTGACGTCGACCACGGCCTCCCGCGCCGAAGGGCCGGCGGCGGCGAGCTCCCAGAACTCCCGGCGCAGCTCCGACAGCCGGCGCAGGCCCGGCGGCGCCTGCTCGCCGGGCGGCGCCTGGGGGACCGCCACGGGGTTGCGCAGCATCTCGCGCAGCAGCGCGCCGCCCGTTCCCCGGGCCGCCGCGTGCACCTCGCGGTAAAGGTCCAGGGCGCCGATCCGGGCGTTGGCGCCGTACCGGTCGAGGAAGAAGGCGGTGGCGGTGATCTTGACGGGCAGGTCGGGGTCGAACAGCCCGAGCAGGCGGCGTACGGCGTCGAGGTCGTCGCACACCCCGCGCCAGGCATCCTCGTCCAGTCGCCCGGCGACGCCGGGGATGACGGCGCTGTGCCACAGCAGGTTCTTGTCCGGCAGAGACGGCCCACCGTCCCCGGCGGGCAGGACCTGCTCCAGAGCCTCGCGCACCACGGCGCCGGGCCCGGCGGGCCGGTCGCGCCGGGGCCCGGCGGTCTCCCGCAGCGCCTCGGCGACCCGGCCGACGGCCGCCGCGTACGGCGAGGCGCCGGCCTCCGCGAGCCAGGACGCCAGCCGGCCCACCGGGTCGGCCGACTGCTCCTCGTACGGCGGGACCAGTTCGAGCAGCCCCGCGTCGACCAGCGGCTCGATGCCGGGGGCGCCGGCGATCGTGGGGAGGGGGTGTCCGCGCACCCAGGTGAGGGCCTGCCGCACGCCGTGGCTCGCGGGCACGCTGGACAACGGCTCAGTGGGGCCGGGGCCGAGGAACCAGACCCGGTCGCCGTCGTCGGCCGCGGAGGGGTTGACCCGCAGCCGCGCGCGCTCGCGCACGGACGGGTGCCGGGTCAGCGCCGACCACAGCGGGCGCAGGACCGCCCGGTCGAGCTCGGCCACCTCGTGCCAGACCGGCTCGCCGCAGCTCAGCACGGCGGGACCGCCGGTCGTCCACCGGCCGAGCCCGCTGAGGGTGAACGTGGCGTACGGGCTGGTCTTGACGGTCGCCCGCGCGAGGTACTTCGCCAGCCGCAGCAACTCCTGACGGTCGGGAGGGCGGTCCGCCGGCCCGGCCAGCCAGGCGTCGAGGCGGGCGGCCAGCACCGGGCTGCCCTGGGCGAGCCCGTCACGGAAGCCGACGTCGGCGACGGCCTCGCGCAGCAGCGCGACCTTCTCCCGCGACTCCTCCGCCAGCACGGCGGGCAGCGCGGCCCGCAACGCGTCCGCGCGGTCCCTGCGGGCGGTCCACTCCTCGATCCGCGCGGCCAGCTCCCCGGGTAGGGCGGCCAGCACCTCGGCGGAGGCGGCCCGGCCGGACGGGCGGCGGCCCGCGTAAACCGCGCGCCGCAGCGCGACCAGCCCGGCCTTGACCGGGCCGCCCGCCGCGCCGCCGATCACCTCGTGCAGCGGGCCGGACAGCTCGGCGCCCTCCCGCCGCAGCCAGGCCGACGCCTCCGCGAGCCGGTCGACGAGCTCCCACGTGCGGGTGCAGCGCATCCGCTCCAGCCCGCCGAGGGGCAGACCCGCGACGCGGACCGCGAAGACCGGCGACACGGCATAATCACGACTGGCGAGCCGTGCCGGCCCACCCCCTGTGGCGGGGGCGGGCCGCGCTACATGAGTCAACGGAAACGCGCTCCTTGTGTGGTTCGCCGAGGGGCCGAGGGCGCCCGTGGCGTGGGCGCCCTCGGCCCTGCTCATCTCACCGGCGGGCCCGAGGGCTCACCGGTTCTCTGACGGTCGCTGGCGAGCGCCTGCCCCTACGCCTCGGGGGCCCAGCAGCTGGTGGCCGACAGGTACGACGAGCAGTAACCGGTGTAGGAGGAGGCGCCGGTCTCGATGGTGCCGTGCCCCTCCACGACGATGGAGTCGGCGGACAGCACGTCGATGGAGTCGACCTCCAGGCCGCGCAGGTCCAGCTTGAGGTTGTCGTTGTTCATGTGCTTCTCCTTTTCGAGAATGGTCACTGCGTTCTTCGGGCGCGGGCCGTGAACCACGCGGTCACGGCGTCATCAGGGCAGCGGGCCTCACCTCCTCGCGTGAGCCGGGTGGGATCTGGCGGGCCACGAGCGGCCCGCCGGTCAGGGGCGTGCCCATCGCCAGGAACGACAGGCTCCGCAGCGGAGTGGCGGCGATCCCGAGCACCTCGTCGGTGGTGTCGTTGGCGCCGTCGGAGTGGATGCGCGCCGCCAGGCCGAGCGCGGCGGCGGCCAGCGCCGCCCGCTGGACGACCAGGCCCGCCTCGATCTGCTGCAGGCGGTACCAGCGGTCGCCGAACAGGCCGACGCCCGCCAGCGGGTCGCCCACCGGGACGAGCACGGCGGCGGCCCCGCGCAGCGCGACCAGGGTGTTGGGCAGCAGGCGTCCGGTGGCCACCGCGGCCGTCCGCTCGGCGGAGGCGACCTCGCGCAGCGACCGCCGCTCCGGGTCGTACCAGTAGCCGCCGCGGGGCACCCCGTCCACGCGCAGCGCCAGCAGGCACAGGGCGGTCGCCGCCGGACCCTCCCCGGCCCCGGGCAGGTCGGCGGAGTAGCCGCCGGCCGCGGCGGCCAGGACCGCGCCGAGCGCGTCGCCCGCGAGGGGGACCGGCCGGTATCCGGCCGGCGGGGACGCGCGGCGCGGCACCCCCGCCGCCAGGCGCATCCCGGGCGCCGGCTCCAGGACGGGCACGGTGACGCCCGGCCCCACCGGCGGCCGGGGCCGCAGCCCGGCGGCGCGGGAGGCCGGCGCGAAGGCGGCGCGGGAGGACTGTCCGGAGGCGGCGCGAGAGGACGGTGCGGAGGCGCGGCCGGCGGCCGCGCCGGCGCGGTGCAGGTCGGCGGCCGGGCCGCCGGGCATCGGCATCGGCAGTGGCGCGCTCTCCCTGGCCGCCGGTCGCGAGAGCGGCGTGCCGTTCGGGGGCGCGGACCTGAGCGGCGGGTCGTCCGGTGTGGCGTGGGGCAGGGTGAGGGTGAGTACGGCCAGGGCGGCCTCCCGCGCGCCGTCCAGGCCGAGCAGCCGGTCGGCCTCGCCGTCGGGGAACCGCAGGCGGGCGCGGGCGGTAAGGCCGAGCCGCCCGGCGACCGCCATCGCCTGGGCGAGGAGAACGCCGGTCTCCTGGCAGATCAGGCGGTAGCCGAAGTCGCCGTACTTGAACATCGACCGCCAGAACACCGCCGACAGCACCAGCGTGACGTCCGGCGCCGCCGGCTCGGCGAGCAGGCCGGACAGCGCGGCGGTGTGGTCACCGTGCCGCACGCGTTCGAGCGCGTGGTGGACCGGGTCGTAGTGGTACAGGGCGGCGGGCAGGCCGGGGACGCGCGGCTCGCCGGCCGCGACGTACGCCTCGATGGGGTAGAGCCCGCCCCCCGAGGGCGCGGGGCGGCCGACGAGGAGCAGCGGCGGCCCGCCCAGCGGGGCGCCGTGGTCGTCCAGCTGGTGGAGCCACACGAGCCTGGCCACGCCGAGCAGCTCCCGCAGCAGCTCGCCGACCAGGTGCAGGGCGGTGCCGTCCCCGGCGCCCCAGGGCAGGACGGCGCGCTCGGCGTCCGGGTACCGCTTGTGCCGCGTCGGGGCGTTGACCCGGTCGATGGACAGCGGGCCCCGGTTCCGCATCGCGGCCAGGTAGCGGCGGGTGGCGTCGCCGGGCGCGTCCGTCGCCGTGGTGCCGTCCATCCGGTCTGCCTCACTTCCTTCGCCGGTCCTGCCGATTCCCGCCGGTTTCGTGCGGGTGTGAGCGGATTCGCTGTGTGGTGTGGTGCCGTGCGTGGTGCGGTGCCGTGTGGTCGGTGCGGGGTGTGGTCAGGGGAAGGGGTGGGGGTGGGGATTCAGCTCGTCGGGCCGCAGGTCGTCGTCGCGGTACCCGAGCCGCCGGGGCAGGGACAGCAGCCGCGGCAGGCCGTGGGTGCGCCGGTGCCGGTGCCCGAACGTCATCGGCATCGCCCCCGGCACGATGACCTTCGCGCCGCAGAATCCGGCGGCCCTGGCCTCGGGAGAGGTGATGTCGACGGCGATGACGTCGAGGCCGCTCGCCAGGAAGCGCCCGGCCAGCTCGGCGAGGTCCGCGGTCAGGTCGTCGTGCTCGGGCCAGCCGAGCCGCGCCGTGACCTCCGCAACCGTGAGCGCGGGCCCGTCCAGCGGCAGGAAGTCCAGGCGCTCGGCCGCCCGCGGGTGGCCGTAGAGCAGGGGATGGTGTTCGAGCAGCCGCACCTGGCCGGAGTCGGCCGCGAGCCGGGCCGCCTGCTCCGGGTCGTACCGCTCGATGTGCCCTTCCAGCATCGGGCCGAGGTCGTCGAGCGCCCGGCGCAGCGCCCGCTCCGGCGCCAGGTGGGCCGCGGTGCCGCACAGCGCCCGCGGCCGGTCCGGCCGGCCCGTCGCCTCGACGGCCATGACCCAGAACACCGGCACCCGCTGCTCCAGCATGGCGACGAACGCGTGGACGTCGTAGCCGAGCCGGTCCCGCACCCGCTGGGCGAGCATGGGGATGCGCCGGTCGGCGGCCGAGGCCAGGTCGACGCGGGGGATGGGCATCCGGGTGTACCACGTGGTGAGGAACGCGTCCCGCTCGGCCACCTCCAGCAGCCCGTACAAGATCGCCTCGGCCTGGTGGCCGCCGAGGGCGCAGCCGTTGGAGCACTCGTAGGCGAACCCGGGGTCGCCCGCCGGGCGAGGGCCGAAGTACGCGTAGCTCTCGGGCACCAGCACCGGCCCGTCGCGGTGGAACGAGTACGCCCACACCCACGAGGTGGGCCGCTCCGGGTGGAAGCGGGTGAACCAGAAGTCGGGCTGGTCGTACCAGTCGTCGGGGTACAGGCCCAGCGTCCGAGGGTCGAGGGCGTGGTCGGCGACGTCGGCGTACGCGGCGCGCACGACGGTCCGCCGCCCTCGCGGGTGGATGCCCGCGATGCGCTCCAGGGCCTCGGCGATCGCGGTCGCCCGCGCGGAGGGGAAGTCGTCGCTGCGGCCGTACCCGTGGTGGCTCTCGTGCGCGGTGCGCGCGGGGCTGAGCCGGGCGACCGCCATGGGGCTGCCGCCGCGCTCCTCCGCGACCAGCGTCTGCACGATCCCGGTCTCCGCGTCGACGAACAGCCGTTCCAGCTCGGCGACCCTGCCGCTGATGCCGCCGAGGCGGAACGCCGCCGGGTGCGGCTTCGGCGCCGGCTCCGGGACGTAGCGTCCGGCGTCCGGGCCGTCGTCCGGCCGGGCGCCGCAGTCCGGGCACAGCGGGTCGGGCAGGAAGAGGTGGCGGCGCACCTCGCCCGTCGGCACGCGGACCCTGAGCAGCGCGCCGGAGGTGCGCGCGGAGGCGGGGTCGCGCCGCAGCCGGTCGGCCTCGTCGGCCACCAGCGCCGCGACCGCCCTGGTGAGGAGCGGCGTGAGCAGGGCGCTGGGCCGGGTGTCCAGCTCCGCGCCGAACCGCTCGCGCAGCGCGTCACGCGCCACCGCGTCGGGCCGGTTGCCCGCGCGCCGCCGCGCGACGCAGGTCGGGCAGCCTGGGCTCGCCGGGCGCACCGCGGGGCCGACCAGCACCCAGCCGGCGTCGACCCGGACCGGCAGCCACGGCACGTCCTGTCCGGCCGCCCGCCGCGCCACCATGGGGTAGGCCCGGGTGTCGTCGGCGTCGCCCGCGACGACGATCGCCGACGGCTCGGAACCGGCGGGGGCGGCGGCCATGACGTGCGAGCGGATCGCCGTGTACAGCCGGCCCGATCCAAGGACGGTCACCGGTCCCTGCGGCTCGGCGGGCGCGGTCGCCGGTGCGGTCTCAGTCGTCAAGGAGCACGACCTGGGCGACGAAGGGAAGCAGCCGGGACGCCTCGGGGTCGCCGTCCAGCGGCACCGCCACCGGCACCCTGCCCGCCGCGCGCAGTGCGGCGGTCATCAGCCGCACCGACCGCTCCGGGTCGCCGGACGGCGCCCACAGGGGACGGGCGCCGGAGTACGCGCTCTGCCGTTCGGTGCGGGACTGCCAGCGCAGCAGCAGCCGCTCCAGGCCGTCCCGCAGCGCGGCCGGCGCCGTGGCGGCCGCCGACACCAGCACCGGCCCGCCGGGGGCGGTGAAGACGTGCGCGGGCACGCCGAGGACGGACGTGCGGTCGCGGACGTCCAGCGGCTCACCGGCGAGCGTGAGCCGGCGCGCCAGCGCGGCGGCCACCGGGTCGGCCGTGAGGTCGGTCGTCAGGTCGGCGGTGGGGTCGGCCGTGCGGTCGGCGGTGAGGTCGGTCTTGAGGTCAGCGTTCAGGTCGGTCGCCGGGTCGGAGGTGAGGTCGGAGGTGAGGTCGGCCGCTGTGCCGGTCGGCGGGGTGGCACGGGTGCCGCCCGCCGTGCCTCCGATGCCGCCCGCGGCTCCCGCCGTGCCTCCGATCAGGCGCGCGGCCAGCAGGGCCTCGCAGTGGGCGCGCAGCCCGGCGGCGACCGCAGCCGCCCAGCTCAGCCCGGCTCCCGCACCCTCGGGAGCCCGGAGCCCGCCGGTGCCGGCGAGCCGCAGGGCCGCCACCGGCACCGCGCGCGGCCGGCCGTCCGGCAGCTCGACGCCCCACACGACCTCCTCGCCGTCGGGGCCCGGGACGGCGCCCGCCGCGGCCGTGAGGACGCCGTAGGTGGCGAGCGCGGCCAGCAGGCAGCGCAGCCGCGCCGTCCGCCGGTCCTCGCCCCACCCGACGGCCTGCGGGGGCGGCGCCCATCCGGGCAGCGCGCCCAGCGGATCGGACACCGTCGCCCGGCAGACCGGCAGCGGGGTCTGCGCCAGCCCCTCCTCGTCCAGCGTGCCGAGGAGGCCCAGCCGGGAGTCGACCGCCTCCGCCGCCCGGTCCAGCAACTCGCCGGCGCCGACCGGCGCGGCCGACGCCAGGGACTCGACCAGGGCCGAGGTCTCCTGGGGTCCGCGCGCCGTCCGGGACGCCGCGCTGGGATGCGGGACGAACCGGTGCGGGATGGTGTCCAGGTTGCGCAGGTCGACCCGGGTGAGCCCGTGCCCGGGGTCCGCGCCGACGGCGTCCAGGCCGGTCAGGTGGGAGAAGCAGGCCAGGGCCGGCATGGCGGCGACCACCTCGGGCAGCGGGCCCACCAGCAGGTCCTCACCCAAATGGGGCGGGGTCGCCGCCGGCAGTGCGGCCAGCCGGCGCCAGCCGGACTCCACGGCCGTCACCGAGGGCCTGCCCACCTGGCCGAGCCACACCTCCGTGGGCCGGACCAGGGCCTGTCCCACCGGGATGCCGGCCGCCTCACAGGCGCGGGCGGTCCGCACGAGCGTGCCGATGTCCGTGCTCACCTGGAGCAGGACGTCGGCGTCCCCGGCGATCACGCCGGACAGGGCGTCACCGGAGAAGGGGACGACGCGCACCTCCTGCCGTGGATCGCGGCGGGACCCGTCCACCACCCGGCCGATCGCGGCGGCGTCGGGGCAGACGACGCTGATCCGCCGCCAGCCCGAGCCGGCGCACGCGGCCAGCAGCGCCGTCAGCAGCGGTCCCTCTCCGGCCAGCACCAGGCGGGAGCGGCGGAGCCGCTCGAAACGCCACTCGGGGGAGTCGAGCACGTAGCCGATGAAGGCGATCTCCTCGGCGTACGTACGGCGCTCGTCCTCGGTCAGGCCGTGCGGCCGCGACCGGCGGGCGTCCACGACGAACCGCTGCTCCGCCAGCCGGCGCACCAGGCTCTCCACCATGTCGCGCTTGTCGTCGTCGAGTCGCGCGGTCAGCTCGGCCAAGGTGTGCTCCCCGGTCAGCGCCGGGGCCAGTCTGCTGAGCCACGCGTACGCCTGGCGGCCCCGCAGCACGCACGATCCGTAATCACTGTGTACATACACCCCGTCCCGGCTCTCGACAAAACGCACGTCGTCGGATAAGCGCGGTCGCATCGCCATATCGGCGCGTGGGAGCGCTCCCATATCCCCCATATCCCTGATATTAAGATCCTATGACCGAAATGTAAATCTTCCGCCGACTCGGCAACATGTGTAGAATCGCGGGTTTTCCGGGAACGAACGCCGGAATTCGACCCCTGTGTACAGGAATGCCGGGATATTCAGGTGTCTGTTTCCGCTAATTGGGTACCGAATGTAATTCGGGTTCCTGTCGGGCCCGTCGGCCCGGAACCGCGTGCCGCCAATGTCGCCCCGCTGGACGGAAACAAGCGTGTCGCCGTGTCCGGTTCGAGCGGTTCCGGCCGCATGGTGGGCCTGACCCGCGCGGGACCGCTCCGTCGGCGCGAATGCGCTCCGTGACGGTGGCGTCCTCAGCTGTGCTCGGCGCCGCCCCGGACCGCGATGCGGACCACGATGCGCCCCAGAGCCGTCCGGGCGGCCTCCGCCGCGCCCGGCCCGCGGCGGCCGCGCCGCGGCGGCGCCTGCCGCCTCCTTGGCGTGGGGTCCGGTTGCCGGTCCGGCCGTGCGAGGGCGAGGCGGCCGCCGGAGATCGTGCGAGGTCTGTGGGCCTGTGTCGCCGTGATCGCGGGGCGCGGCGCCTCTGGGGCGAGGACCTCCTGGGTAGATCTTTTAAAGTGTGACTATTGGCACATAATTGCATATAACGGAATCTCGGCACTTCGGTACCGGTTCGTCCCTGCGGCAATCCCCTTTGGAAGGACGAGACGGTGGCTGTTCCCGTGGCGGTGCTGCGCTCCTTGCGACACCGCAACTACCGGCTGTGGGCCGTTGCGGACTTCGTCTCCGTCACCGGTACGTGGGCTCAGGTCCTCGCGGTGAACTGGCTGGTCCTCACGATCACCGGATCGGCGACCAGCGTCGGCGTCAGCCTCGTCCTGCAGGCCCTGCCCACGCTGCTGCTCGGCCTCTGGGGCGGATCCCTCGCCGACCGGCTTCCGTCCCGGCCGGTCGTGCTCGCCGCCCAGCTCGCCCAGGCGGCCCTCGCCGCGACGCTGGCGCTGATCACGATCGACGGGCTCCCGCCGATGTACGCCCTCTACGGCGTCATGGCGGCCTCCGGGCTGGTCAACGCGGTGACCGCGCCCGCGCTCGGCCGGTTCGGCGGGGAGGTCGTCCCCCCGGAGGACCTCCCCAACGCCATGGCGCTCGGGTCGGTCATCAGCTCCGCCGCCCGGATCCTCGGCATGAGCCTCGCGGGCGCGCTCCTGCCGCTGACCGGCGCGACAGGCCTGTTCCTGGTCAACACCGTGAGCTTCTTCGCCGTGATCGCCGCCGTGCTCGGCATGAGGCGCGGCGAGCTGTACGTCATGGCGCGCGCCGAGGACCCGGCGGATCTCGGCGTGCGCGGCAGCCTCCGCTATGTGCTGCGGACTCCCTGGCTGCTGGTGCTGCTCGCGCTCGCCTTCGTCCTCGGCAGCCTGGGCCGCAACTACCAGGTGACCATGGCGGCGATGAGCGCGGGCCCGTTGCGGGCCGGGGCGTCAGGCTATGGCCTGCTCTCGACGGTCTTCGCCGTCGGCACCGTGCTCGGCGGGATCGCGGTCGCGTCCTGGAACAGCCTCAGCGTGCGCCTGCTGCTCGGGGCGGCGATGCTGGCGAGCGTCGCCCAGCTGGTCAGCGGCCTGATGCCGGGCCTCACCTCCTTCGCCGCCCTGATGCTGCCGATCGCGGCGAGCGCCATCGTGCTGGACACCGCCGTCGCCGCGCGGACCCAGCTCGACAGCCCCGACCACATGCGCGGCCGGGTCATCGCGGTGCTCGGCGTGGTGTCGGCGGCCTCGGGGGCGCTGGGCGGCCCGCTGCTCGGCCTGATGAGCGACACCATGGGACCGCGCGCCGCCCTGCAGCTCGCCGGGCTGACGACCGTCGCGGCCACGGTGCTGGCCACCGTCGCGTTCGCCCGCCTGGCCGGCGTACGGCCGGCCGCCGCGTTGCTCGACCGGCTCCGCCCGCGCCGCGCGGAGATCGCCCTCCCCGAGGTGGCCGCTCAGCGGGTGTCCTGAGGGGGCGCCGCCGCCGGGCGCTGTGGGCGCAGGCCGGCCAGGGTGACGGCGACGAGGCGGCGCACCGCGTCGGGGCCGTCGAGCCCGCCGGCCGCCGTGAGGGCGTGCAGGCAGTAACGCGACAGCTCGTCGGCCGTCACGTCGTCGCGCAGGTCGCCGGCTCGCGCGCCCTCGGCGATCAGGGCGCGCACGAATTCGTGGAGGCGCCGCCGCGCGCGTTCGACGTGCTCGCCGCTGTGGAGCAGGGCGGCGAGGTCGCCGCTGTGGCGGCCCGAATGGTGCTGGATGAACGCGTACGACGCCAGCACGGCTTCCAGGCGCGCGCCCGCAGGGGCGGCGGGATCGGCGGCGGCGCTCAGCTGGTCCACGTGGGTGGCGATCTGGCGTTCGTGCCAGGCGGTGAGGACGGCTTGCACGTCCGGGAAGTACTTGTACAGCGTCGCCCGCCCGATGCCCGCCTTCTCGGCGATCTGCGACATCGTCAGCGCGACCAGGCCGTGCTCGGCCACCAGCGCCGCCGTGGCGTCCAGGGCGGCGCCGCGCACCGCGGCGCGATGGGCGTCGATCGTGTCGTTCCACAGCTTCGGCACCCTGCCATTATGCATCTCATCCACACCCGAGACATGATGACATTGACATAGACAGTATGTATCGATAAATCTGGTGCACGTCGGTTCGTCGTCACACAGATTCGAGAAGAGTGCGATGCCCACCTTGGAAGCCCAGATCGAGACCGAGCGCCCGGGCCGATATCTCGCCCAGTTCTGCCGGCACGCCGCGGCCATGGGCGAGGGCGGCCACCTGGACCGCATGCGGCAACACGGCATGACGGCCGGCCGCGACGTGCGGGTACACGCTGAATGGTCCGCCACCAGCGGAATCGTCAACTTCACCCCGTGGGGCGTGTGCACGCTGCTCGCCGACGGGAACATCCTCCGCCTGCGCGTCGAAGCGGCCGACGATGACGGCCTCGGGCGGATCCAGGACGTCGTCACCCGCGACTTGCGCCGGTTCGGCCGCCGCGAGGCCTTGGAGGTGACCTGGCGCCCGGCCGAGGCGTCCGACGCCACCCCCTGGCCGGAAAGCGGTGGATCCGACGCCGCGCCTCGCCTGCAAGGCGGTACATCCGAGGCCGCGCATCGTCCGGAGAGCGGCAGAAGGGCGTCGGGGCATGGGCGGACCGTCGGTCATCTCGTGCGGGCCAACCCGCGGACGGTCATCCTGGCGGCGGCCGGACTGCTGGCCCTCGCCGCCTCGCATCTGGGGCTGGCCGGGGCCGTGCTCGCCGATTCACGGTGGACCGGCCCGGCGCTCGGCGTCGTCGTGGCCGTCGTCGTTCTCAAGCTTGCCCTCGTCGCGGCCGGCCGTCGTGCCGTGCGCCGCCGCCGGGCGGGCGAGGCGCGCCGCGAGGGGAGCGCGTGAGCCGTCCGCGGGTCGCCGGCGCCGTACGAGGCGCGGCCGGGCGGCGGCTCCTCCGCCGCCCGGCGTGTTCGCGCGCTACCAGCGCAGCGGAAGGGTGGCGATGAAGTCGTCGAGCCGCTGGGAGATGATCTGGTGGTCGTGGAGCGAGGGGTGCCAGTCGCAGCCGCCGTAGTCCAGATCCGTGTTGTCGTAGTACCAGTAGCGGATCCGGTCGTCGCCCCGCTCGTTGCGCTCCTCGACGATCTGCCGGGCCGCGTCGGCGAACGCCGTCGTGTTGCCCATGTAGGTGGCGCTGACCACGATGATCGCGCGCTTGCCGTACCGGGCCCGGAGCTTGTCCAGGAAGCCGTGGTAGGCGGCCATGTAGGCGGGGACCAGGCTCTCCTGCGTCCACTGCTCGCCCGGGTTGACGGGGGTGGAGAAGTCGTTGATGCCGAGCCCGATCACGATCAGTTGCGGATGCCAGGTGCCCGGGTTCCGCCAGACGTCGCCGGGGACGCCGATCAGGGCCCGGTCGTAGTAGGTGCGGTAGTCGGTGCCCGGCTCGATCCCGTTGTAGTTGCGCACCATGCCGCGGCCCGAGAAGGCGTTGACCTGGTAGTCCGCGCCGAGGCCGCGCGCGGTGAGCGCGCTGAAGGCGAGGTCGGTGTTGGTGTTCCTGTCGATCTGCCCGGGGGCGGGGCAGTCGCGGGTGGGAGAGAGGTTGCCGTAGCCGGCGGTGTAGGAGTCGCCGATGAACTCGATCTGCCGGCGGCGATCGGCGGGCTTGCGCAGGACGGCGCCGCCGGGGGCGGCGACGAACCCGCCGAACTCGCCGACGGCCGACGGGCTCTCGGTGCGCTTGACGAGCCGCACGCCGTGCACGCCGTCGCGCAGATGCCTGACCCAGTAGGTGGTGCGGCCGGGCGTCACCAGCGTCGCCACGGTGGCGCCGTCGACCTGGACGTCGTAGTCGTTCACGGCGTCGTCGAGAACGATCCCGACGCCGGTGCCGCGGAAGCGGCCCTCGAAGTAGACGCCCGGCCAGCTGTACCGCAGGGACTTCCCGGCTGGTCGCACCCGGCCGGCGGTGTGCGCCTCGACCTTCGCCGGCCGCCCCGGGGACGTCGGGCCGGGCGGGGTGCCGGGCGGGGTGGTGGTCGCGTGGGCGGCCGTCGGCAGCAGCGTGGCGGTCGCCGCCAGCGCGGCGAGCGCCGCCTTCACCTGTATGCGTCGCACGGTCTCTCCTTCGGTCTGCCGGCGAGGTGCCGTGGGCCCGTCACGGCCGCCGGGCACCGGGAAGCCGGCGCTGAACGTTTCATGGGCGCTGGCACGGCGACGCCTGACGGCGGCGGTCGCGGCGCGGCGGCGTGAGAGGTCGCCTGGCCGCGGCCGTTCGGCGGGAGCAGGGATGACGTGGCGGCCAACTCCCACCCTTCGCGTCGGATCGGACCAGGCCGGCGGCGAGACCGGGAAACGCTCCAGGGTCCGGCGCCGGGTGGAGTGTCCGCTCCCGCCATCCGATCGTCAACAGGCCACAATCGCGACGAGAATGTGATCCAGAGCTGACGGACTCCGGTCAGCCAGGTGGGTAACGTCCCGTCAGAGAGCGGCGGCGCACACCTGGAGACGGCGTTTGACGGACACCAGAGCAGCGGACGATCTGATCGCGCGGTACGACGCCGAGCGGCCCGCGCGGCGGCTGACGGGCAGGGTGGCGGCCGCCGTCACGCTGGTCGCCCTGGGGCTCTCCCTCTACGTGCTGTACTGGGCGTTCCGCCCGGGGCCCGTGCTGCCGTACCGGATGGTCTTCCTCGCCGTCGTGCTCCCGCTCACGTTCCTGTGCTACAAGCCGCGCCCGCGGGGCGGCGACCGCCCGGGGCCCGCCGACTGGGTGCTGGCGGCGGTGTCGCTGGCGGTCTGCCTCTACCCGCTGGCCGTCTTCGACGACTTCATCCGGCGCGCCTTCGACCCCACGGCCCTCGACGTGGCGGCGGGCGCGGCGATCGTCCTGCTGGTGCTGGAGGCCTGCCGGCGCACCGTCGGCTGGATCCTGCCCGCCGTCTGCGTCGCCTTCCTGGCCTACGCCTACTACGGCGGCTACCTGCCCTTCGACTGGGTCATCGGGCATCGCGGCTACGACATCGACCGCATCATCGTCGCGTCCGTGATGGGCACCGACGGCGTGTACGGCGTGCCGCTCGACGTGGCGGCCACCTACATCATCCTGTTCACCGTCTACGGGGCCGTCCTCGACCACTCCGGCGCGGGCAAGTTCTTCGTGGACATCTCGCTGGCGGCCTTCCGCCGCTCCCGCTCGGCGCCGGGGCGCACGGTCACCCTCGCCGGGTTCCTGCTCGGCACGGTCAGCGGCTCGGGCGTCGCGACCACGGTGAGCGTGGGAAGCGTCGCCTGGCCGATCCTGCGCAGAGCGGGCTATCCGCCCGAGCAGGGCGGGGGAGTGCTCGCGGCCGCGGGCATCGGCGCGATCCTGTCCCCGCCCACGCTGGGCGCGGCGGCGTTCATCATCGCCGAGTACCTGCGCGTCGGCTACCTCACCGTGCTGATCTACGCCACGATCCCCACGATCCTGTACTACCTGGGCATCTTCCTGGCCATCGAGATCGACGCCCGCAAGTACGGCACCCGGGCGGTCGAGGTGGACGCGCCGAGGTTCTGGCCGCTGCTGCGGCGGCTGGGATACCACTTCAGCTCGCTGTTCGTGATCGTCGTCCTCATGGCGCTGGGGCAGTCGCCGTTCCGCGCGGTGGTCTACGCCACGCTGCTGGCCTTCGCGCTGTCCTTCCTCGACCGCGAGCACAGGCTCTCCCCGCGCCGCGCGGCCGAAGCCCTGGCCGCGGGGACGACCGGCGTGCTGGCGGTCGCGGCCACCTGCGCCGCCGCCGGTCTCATCGTCGCCGTCGTCACCCTCACGGGGCTCGGCCTGAAGGCCAGCTCCCTGATCGTCGGAGCGTCGGGCGGCATCCTCGCCGTCACCGCGCTGCTGTGCGCGCTGGCGGTGCTCGTGCTGGGCCTCGCCGTCCCGGTGACCGCGTCGTTCGTCATCGCGGCGGTCATCATCGGGCCCGCGCTGATGGACCTCGGCGTCACCCAGGCCGAGGCATACATGTTCGTCTTCTACTACGCGGTCCTGTCCGAGGTCAGCCCGCCCACCGCGCTGTCGGCGTTCGCGGCCTCGGCCATCACCGGCGGCAACGCCTACCGCACCATGATGGCCACCTGGAAGTACACCCTTCCCGCCTTCCTCGTCCCGTTCGCCTTCGTGCTCACCCCCGCGGGGTCGGCGCTGCTGGCGCAGGGCGCGGCGGGGGAGATCGCGGTGGCCGTCGCGGTCTCGGCGCTCGCGGTGACGGCACTGGCCGCCGCGACGGGGGGCTGGCTGGCCGGTCCGGCGGGCCCGGCCGAGCGGGTGCTGTGCGGGGCGGCCGCCGTCCTGCTGCTGTTCCTGTCACCCGGCCCGGTGCTCGCCGGGGCGGGGGTCCTGGTCGTCGCCATCGGGCTCCATCTCGTCCTGCGAACACGGGAGGCACCATCATGAAGCTCGGACGCCTGGCGGTCCTGCTCGTCGCCGGCTCGCTCGCCCTCGCCGGATGCGGCGGCGACCGGTCCGCCGCGCGGGCCGGCGACGGCGACACCGCCGCAGGCAAGCGGCTGTCGATCGCCACCGGCAACACCACGGGCGTCTACTACGTCCTCGGCGGCGGCCTGGCCGACCAGATCGGTAAGAGCATTCCCGGCTACCAGGCGACGGCCGAGGCGACCGGCGCGTCGGTGGAGAACATCCAGCGGGTCGTCAAGGGCGACTCCGACATCGCCTTCACGCTGGCCGACTCCGCCGCCGACGCGGTCGCGGGCAAGGGGGCGTTCACCGCGCCCCAGCCGATCCGCGCCATCGCCCGCCTGTACGACAACTACACGCAGGTGGTCGCCACCACCGAGTCGGGCGTGAAGTCCATCGCCGACCTCAAGGGCAAACGGGTGTCCACCGGATCCCCGAACTCCGGCACCGAGGTCATCGCCCTGCGCATGCTCAAGGCCGCGGGCCTCGACCCCGACAAGGACGTCACCCGGCAGTCGCTGGGCCTGCCGGAAAGCGTGCAGGGCATCAAGGACGGCGGCCTGGACGCCCTGATCTGGTCCGGAGGCCTGCCCACCCCCGGCATCACCGACCTGGTGACCAGCCTCAGGGACGAGGTCGCCTTCGTCCCGCTGGACAAGGTGCTGGCCCCGATGCGGGCCGAGCACGGCCAGGTGTACACGGCGGGCACGATCGCCAAGGACGTCTACGCGACTCCGGCCGAGGTCTCCACGATCGCGGTGCCCAACCTGCTGGTCGTCAACGAGAAGATGGACCCCGCCCTCGCGGAGAACCTGGCCAGACTGCTCTTCGACCACAAGGCGGAGCTGGAGAAGGTCCACCCGTCCGCCAAGGGCATCACCCGCGACAACGCCCCGAGAACCGAGCCGGTCCCGCTGCACGGCGGCGCGAAGAAGTACTACGGCTGACCCCCCGGGCGGTTCCAGCCGTCCCGCCCGGCGGTCTCGTCCGCGCGGCGTCAGCGCGTGGACGGCGTCCGCGCAGTGGGTATGCCAACTCGGGACCATCCGCAGGGACGTGGGGCATTCCGCGCGCCCGAAAATAGGTTGCTCGGGGAGTAACGGGCTTGGAAGGTGAAGGTGACGCCTGCGGCCGTGGCTCTCCGCGCGCGCCTCCGGGACCGCCGGCACCGCGCCGGCGTCGTCGCCGGCCGACACGTCAGCATCTCTCGCACGGTCCATCGCGCCGACTCGTAAGGAATGCCGCTTTCCTCATGCCTGCCGACGGTAAAGACACCGGCCCTGCCCCTGACTTCCCACGTGCGCGCCGCGGCGGCAGATCGCGGTCGCTGCGGCGGCTCGCGCCGTACCTGCGCCCCTACGTCCCTCGGCTGGTCCTCATCTGGCTCGCGACCGTCGCGGGCATCGCCACCAGCACCGCGATCCCGCTGGTCGGCAAGGAGATCATCGACGGCCCGGTCGGGCACGGCCTCGGCGACGCCCTCCTCCCGCTCGGGTTGCTCGCACTCGCCCTCGGCGTCACCGACGCGTTGCTGACCTTCCTGCGCCGGTGGATGCAGACCAAGGCCGTGTTCGGACTGGAGACGGCGATTCGCGGCGACCTCTACCGGCACCTGCAACTGCTGCCGATGAGCTTCCACGGCGACTGGCAGTCGGGCCAGTTACTGTCCCGCGTGACGACCGACCTGTCGACGATCCGGCGGTTCTTCGGGTTCGGCCTGCTGTTCCTCGTCATGAACATCGTGCAGCTGGTCACGGTGACCGTGCTGCTCATGCGGATGTACTGGCCCCTCGGCCTGCTCATCGTGGCGGCCGCGGTGCCCATCTTCGCGGTGTCGCTGCGGTTCGAGAAGAGGTACCGCCTCATCTCCCGCGAGGTGCAGGACATGCAGGGGGACATCGCCACCTACGTCGAGGAGGCCGCGCTCGGCATCCGCACGATCAAGGCGTTCGGCCGCAGGCCGCACGTGTTCGCCGAGTTCGACGCCGCCGCGCGGAAGGTCTACCAGGTCTCGATGTCCAAGGTGCGGCTGGCGTCCCGCTTCTTCACCTTCCTCGAGGTGATCCCGAACGTCACCCTGGCCATGGTGCTGCTGCTCGGCGCGCTGGCCGTCGGCGCGGGCTCGCTGACGCTCGGCACCCTGGTGGCCTTCACCACGCTGATGCTCCAGCTCGTGTGGCCGATCGCGTCGCTCGGCTACATCCTGGCGATGGCGCAGGAGGCGATGACCTCCGCCGACCGGGTCATGGAGGTGCTCGACACCGAGCCCGAGATCGTCGGCGGCACGGAGGTGATCGAGCGGCCGCGCGGGCACCTGCGCTTCGAGGGCGTCGGCTTCCGGTACCCCGGAGGCGAGCGGCCGGTGTTGCGCGACGTCTGGCTGGAGGTGCGGCCGGGGGAGACGGTCGCGATCGTGGGGGCCACCGGCTCGGGCAAGACGACGCTCACCGCGCTGGTGCCGAGGCTGGCCGACGTCACCGCCGGCCGGGTCACGATCGACGGACGGGACGTCCGCGACCTCACGCTGCCCGCGCTGCGGTCGGTGGTCGCCACCGCCTTCGAGGAGCCGACGCTGTTCTCGATGAGCGTGCGGGAGAACCTCACGCTCGGCCGGGGCGAGGCGACCGAGGACGAACTGCGGGAGGCGCTCGAGATCGCGCAGGCCTCCTTCGCCTACGACCTGCCGTGGGGGCTCGACACCCGCATCGGCGAGCAGGGCATGTCGCTGTCGGGCGGCCAGCGGCAACGGCTCGCCCTGGCCCGCGCGGTGCTCAGCAGGCCGAGGATCCTCGTGCTGGACGACACCCTGTCGGCGCTCGACGTCGAGACCGAGGCGCTGGTCGAGCGGGCGCTGCGCGGGGTGCTCGCGGACGCGACCGGCCTCGTCGTGGCGCACCGCGCGTCCACCGTGCTGCTCGCCGACAAGGTCGCGCTGCTCCGCGACGGCACCATCACCCATGTCGGCCTGCACCAGGAACTGCTGGCGCGGGTCCCCGAGTACCGGGAACTGCTCGCGCAGGACGCCGACCTCGACCCGCGGGAGGCGCTGCGATGAGCGGTGCGGCCACCGGCGCGAAGGACGGCCCTCCGACGGGCGCGCCCGCGGAACCGGGACGCTGGCGCGGCGTCGCCGCGGAGAAACAGGAGGACCTGCCGGACAAGGTGTCGGTGCTGCTGCGGGCGCGGTCCCGGCGGCTGCTCGGCGACCTGCTGCGCCCGCATCGGCGCGCCATCGCCCTGCTGGTCGCCGTCATCACGCTGTCGAGCGCCGCGGGCCTCGCGATCCCGTACCTGGTGAAGGTCGGCATCGACTCCGGCATCCCGCCGATGCTGCGGCACGACGGCGCCGGGACGCTGGTCGCCGCCGTCGCGGCGATCCTGGCCGCGACGCTGACCCAGGCGTTCACCCGTCAGGCGTTCCTGCGGGTCTCCGGGCGGATCGGCCAGGACATCCTGCTGGAGCTGCGCCGCCGCGTCTTCGACCACTTCCAGCGGCTGTCGCTGTCGTTCCACGAGCGGTACACCTCCGGACGGGTCATCGCCCGGCTCACCTCCGACATCGACGCGATCGCCGAGATGCTGCAGTCGGGCTTCGACAGCATCGTCACCGCCGTCCTCACCCTGTTCGGCACCGCCGTGCTGCTCCTGGTGCTCGACCTTCCGCTCGGCGCGGTCGCGCTGGTGCCGCTGCCGATCCTGTTGCTGTTCACCCGGTGGTTCCGGCGCGAGTCGAGCATCGTCTACCGCCGGACCCGCGAGGCGATGGCGCTGGTCATCGTGCACTTCGTGGAGTCGATGACCGGCATCAGGGCGGTCCAGGCCTTCCGCAGGGAGCCGCGCAACCAGGAGATCTTCGGGGAGCTCAACACCGGCTACCGGAACGCCGGCGCGAGCAGCATGTACCTGACGGCGGTGTTCATGCCGGGCATCAAGCTGATCGGCAACGTCACGGTCGCGGCGGTGCTGCTGTACGGCGGCTGGCTCGCGATCCACCACGCGGTCACGGTCGGCGTGCTGGCCGCGTTCCTGCTGTACCTGCGGCAGTTCTACGAGCCGATGCAGGAGATCTCGCAGTTCTACAACACCCTGCAGTCGGCGGGCGCGGCGCTGTCGAACCTCTCCGGCGTGCTGGAGGAGCGTCCCGCGGTGGCCGAGCCCGCCAGTCCGGCGCCGCTAGCGCGCCCGCGCGGCGCGGTGCGGTTCGAGGGGACCGAGTTCTCCTACCTGGACGGTGTCCAGGTCCTGCCCCGGCTGGACCTGGAGATCCCCGCGGGGCAGATCGTCGCGATGGTCGGCGCGACCGGAGCCGGCAAGACGACCGTGGCGAAGCTCGTCGCCCGCTTCTACGACCCGACGGCCGGGCGCGTCCTGCTCGACGGCGTCGACCTGCGCGACCTCGACGAGACCACGCTGCGGCGGGCCGTGGTGATGGTGACGCAGGAGAACTTCCTGTTCACCGGCACGGTGGCGGACAACATCGCGTTCGGCCGCCCGGAGGCGGACGCGGCCGACATCGAGCGGGCGGCCCGCGCGATCGGCGCGCACGAGTTCATCGCGGCGCTGCCCGACGGGTACCGCACCCAGGTCGGCAAGCGCGGCGGCCGCATGTCGGCCGGGCAGCGGCAGCTCGTCGCGTTCGCCAGGGTCTTCCTCGCAGACCCGGCCGTGGTGATCCTCGACGAGGCGACCTCCAGCCTGGACGTCCCCAGCGAGCGACTCGTCCAGCGCGCCCTGCGCACCGTCCTGGCCGGCCGCACCGCGCTGATCATCGCCCATCGCCTGTCCACCGTCGAGATCGCCGAACGGGTGCTCGTGATGGACGCCGGCCGCGTCGTCGAGGACGGCCCGCCGAGCCGCCTCATCGCCGGCGCAGGCCGCTTCGCCGACCTGCACCGCGCCTGGCTCGACAGCCTGGCGTGAGCCGCCCGCCGCCGGGCGAATCCCCGGGGGCGCGCGTCCGGGCCCCGGCCGCCCTCCCCGCCGCGGCGCGGGGAGGGCGGGAGTCGCGGTTCAGCCGACGTGGACGCGGGGGCGGCGGGCCGGGTCCGGCTCGCTCCGGCGGATGATCTCCCGGACGACGGGCGGGGTGTCGCCGCGTCCCAGCAGCAGATAGCGGAACAGGTGGGTCAGCGGTGCGCCCTCCGACCATTCGAAGTAGCAGTGGGGACGCACCCCGGTGGCGTCCCGCAGCGCCAGCAGGATGGCGGCGATCGCGTTCGGCGCGGCCGGGCTGCCGGCGCGCAGGATGCGATAGCCGCCCACTTCGACGCCGCGCACCCGCAGCACGTCGCTGAACTCCGACGGGTCGATCACGTCGATCTCAAGGAACAGCACGTCGGCCGCCCCCGGGACGGGGTTCATGCCACGCTGCTCGGTCTCCTTGGCGGAGTACTCGGCGATGTCCCCGGCCTGGCGGCGGTTGGCGATGAGGTCGAGCGCGCCGTTGTGCGCCAGGGACTCGGTGACGAACCGGCGGGCGGCGGAGTCGAACTCGAGGCGGTCGGCGCGCAGCTCGGTGGTGCGGGAAACGCGGGAGACCAGCGAGATGGCGATGATGCCGAGGATGAAGAATGCCGAGATGGTGATGCCGTCCGGCTTCTCGCGGATGTTCTCCGCCAGCGCGTAGACCAGCACCAGGGTGAGCACCGCGAACCCGACGGTCGCCGCGCGCCGCCGGCGGCGCAGGGCGGAGACCGTCACGGCGAACCCGCCGGAGACCATCATCGCCAGGATGCCGGTCGCGTACGCGCCGGCCTGGGCCTCGACGTCGGCCCCGAACGCGATGGTCAGCACGACGCAGATGAGGGTGTAGACCAGGACGACCGGGCGCACCGCGCGGCCCCATTCGGGCGCCATGCCATAGCCGGGCAGGTAGCGCGGCACGATGTTGATCAGACCTGCCATCGCAGAGGCGCCCGCGAACCACAGGATGAGGATGGTGCTGACGTCGTAGACGGTGCCGAACGCCTCGCCGAGGCGCTCGTGCGCGAGGAACGCCATGGCCCTGCCGCCGGCCCGCCCGCCGGGGCGGAACTCCTCGGCCGGGATGAGCACCGTGGTGACGAAGCTGGTGGCGATCAGGTAGACGCTCATGACGAGCGCGGCGACGGTCAGCAGCTTGCGGGTGTTGCGCACCCGCGAGGCCATCCGCTGTTCCGGGGTGCCGCCCGACGCCTCCACCAGCGGCATCATGCTGACCCCGGTCTCGAAGCCGGACAGACCCAGTACCAGCAGCGGGAAGGCCAGGACCGCCGGCCCGATGAGACCGCCGAACCCTCCCCGGCCCTCGGTCAGGGCGGCGGTCCACGCCGAGATCGCCTGAGGGTCGCCGATCACCCCGCCGATGCCCACGCCGACCACTACGGCGTTCAGCACCAGGAACAGCGCGACGAGCGGGATGGCCACGCTGACGGCCTCGGTGAAGCCGAGCAGGAACACCCCGCCCAGCACCAGCAGCAGCACCGCGGTCAGGATGACCTCGTGCCCGTGCAGGGCGGCCGGGAAGTACGGATTCTCCACGACGTGCACCGACGCGTCGGCGGCCGACAGCGTGATCGTGATGATCCACGAGGTGGCGACGAAGCCGAGCAGGACCAGCACGAACAGCTTGCCGCGCCAGAACGGCAGCAGCGTCTCCAGCATGGCCACCGACCCCTGGCCGTTCGGGCTCTCCTTGGCGACCCTGCGGTACATCGGCAGCATGCCCAGCAGCGTCAGCGCCACGATCAGCAACGTGGCCAGCGGCGACAGCGCCCCCGCCGCCAGCGCGGCGATGCCCGGCAGGTAGGCCAGCGTGGAGAAGTAGTCGACCCCGGTGAGGCACATCACCTTCCACCACGCCTGCGGCCTGGCATGTCCTTCCGCCGTCTCGGGCCCGACCGGCTGCACCCGGTGCCGCAGCAGCCAGCCCGCGAGCCCGCGGGTCGGCTCCGCCGCTCGGGCGGGGCTCTCCACCACCTCGGGTATCGCCAACGCCCCAGTGCCGCCGCTCATCCGCCCGTCTCCCGTCTCGTATGCCGCTGTGGCACGCTTTCCCATGAGGAACGGGACTCAGGTTAGACCTACGGTCACATACAGGACACATGCTCTCGGCCGCCGCCCCGAGCGGGTGCGCATCGGCCCGATCGCATCGGCAGGCTCGCGACCGTGCGCCGGCATCGCACCGGACGCCCCGGCGGGTCAGCCGACCGTGCGGCCGAGGAAGCCCCGGATGTAGCCGGCGATGGCGTCGAGGTGGCTCTCCAGGGCGAAGTGGCCGGTGTCGAGCAGGTGGATCTCGGCGTCCGGGAGGTCCCGCCGGAAGGCCAGCGCGCCGTCCGGGCCGAAGATCTCGTCGTTGGCGCCCCACACGGCGAGCAGGGGCACCTGGCTGTCGCGGAGGTACTCGTGCAGCGCGGGGTACAGATCGATGTTGGTCGGGTAGTCGCGGAACAGCTTGAGCTGGATCTCGTCGTTGCCGGGGCGCTCCAGCAGCGCCTGGTCGTGGACCCAGGTGTCGGGGCTGACGAGGCTCTGGTCGGGGACGCCGTTGAGGTACTGCCAGCGGGTGGTCTCCAGGGACAGCGCGCCGCGCATGGCGGGCTCGGTGTCCGGGCCGGGGGAGGCGGCGTAGCCCAGCGCCTGCCTCCAGAAGGGCTCGACCAGGCCGTCGGTGTAGGCGTTGCCGTTCTGGGTGATGATCGCGGTGATCCGCTCCGGGGCGCGGATCGCCAGTCGCCAGCCGATGGGCGCCCCGTAGTCCTGCACGTACATCGCGAACCTCTCGACGCCGAGTTGCCGCAGCAGACCGTCGGTGACGTCCGCGAGCGCGTCGAAGGTGTAGGGGAACTCCGCCAGGGAGGGCATGGAGGAGTGGCCGAAGCCGATGTGGTCCGGCGCGATCACACGGTAGCGGTCCGCCAGCAGCGGGATGAGGTTGCGGAACATGTGCGAGCTGGTCGGGAAGCCGTGCAGCAGTACGACGACGGGCGCCTCCCGCGGACCGGCCTCACGGTAGAAGACCCGCTGACCCGCGACCGTCGCGGTGAGGTGTCTGATCTCGGCCATGGCTAACCTCTCAAGTCCGTTTGTGTGGTTACCCTCATTGAAGTGCCGGCATGGCTAACCTGTCAAACCGATCAATATGGTTAGGGGGCGCCGACTCCGGCTCGTCCCCGTTGCGGCGGGGACGCCCGGCTTGCCCGTGTCGCACGGCTGCGCCTAACCTGTCAGGTGGAAATCTCCGGTTAGGTGAGGGTCAGGTGAGAGGGGGGCCGATGACCTCCGACGTCATGCTCGCCCTGTTGAACAGCCGGCCGGTCGTGGACGGCACCCCGCAGGACGCGCTGGCCGAGGACGCCGAGGGGCGGCGATGGTTGCGCGACCACGGCGGCCACGGGTCCGAGGGCGAGCTGCGCGCGGTGCGGCGCGCCCGTGACCTGCTCGACCGTGTCGTGCGCGGCGCCGCGCCGGCCTCCGCGCTGGACGAGGTGGTCGCCGGCGCCCGTCAGGAGCCGCGGGCCGGCGAAGACGGCATCCGCTGGGAGCTCATCGTGGACGACGAGAGGCGCTTCGCCGTGGAGGCCGTCCTCGCCTGGGACGAGTTGCGCCGCGACGCCCCCGGACGCCTGCGCGCCTGCGCCAACGACGAGTGCACGCTCTTCCTCATCGACCGCAGCCACGCCAACCGCGCCAGGTGGTGTTCGATGGCGATCTGCGGCAACCGCATGAAGGCGCGCCGCCACCACCAGCGCACCCGCGCCACGGGCGCCTGACCGCCGATGGGCCGCGGACGCCGATGCCCGGCGAGCGGCCGGGGCGTCGTCAGCGGGTGGGCGCGCCCGCCAGGACGAAGAGCCCGACGTAGACCCAGATCCAGGTGGTGACCAGGGTCAGGTTCCAGATGGCCGCGCTGATCACGGCGAAGATCAGCGGGCCGTGGACGACGAACCGGTGCGCCTGGAGCCTGCGCGCCGGCCGGCCGGCCACCGCGCCGCCCAGCAGCCCGCCGATCGCCTGTACGCCGCGCAGCATGCCCGCCTCGGACTCCCCGACCATGAGCATGTCCGTGACGAACAGCAGGAACAGGATCACGAACAGCCCCTGTGCCGGCGACAGCAGCCCAAGGGCGCAGGCGACCGGTCTCAGCCTGCGGGAGGAGGCGATGGCGCGCAGCCCCGCGGGCAGCTCCCGCCACACCGTGCCGGGCGCGCCCGGCACGGCCGGCGCGGTCGGCGCGGGCCGCCGGGTGTGCCCGGCCGAGACCGCCGCCACCAGCAGCGCCGTGACGAGGAACATGGCGGCCGAGGCCGGCGCGACGCCCACGATGCCGGTCCAGCCCAGCAGGACTCCGCCCACCGGGCCGCCGGCCAGGCGGCCGAGGTTGCCGCTGAGGTTGATCGCCGCGTTGGCGCTCATCAGCCGGTCGGGTGCGACGACGGCCGGCACCAGGCAGTTCTTCACCGACTCGAACATGCCGGTGAGCGCCGACTCGGCGGCCACGACGACGTAGACGATCTTGTTACAAAACCTCGCCGGCGTCCGGCGGCGGTTTCGGGAGGCGCCAGAGCGGTCGGCGGCGAGTTTCGGACGCCCGATCCGGCCCACGGCCGAGTGTCGGGTTCGAAGGCCCGGCACCCCGTACGATGGGTGGCCACGACAGAGCAGCCAAGTTTCGGCGATGGAGCAAAGCGTTGGTGTCTCACTCGATCGAACGGCGGGTCACCGTCGCCGACATCGCGGCCGAGGCCGGGGTGTCACGGGCGACTGTTTCGAAGGTGCTCAACGGCCGTTCGGACGTGGCGCCGTCGACCCGGGCGCAGATCGAGGCCATGCTGACCGCGCGCGGTTACGTGCCCACGACGCGCACCAAGCGGCCGGTGCCCGCCGTCAGGCGCGTCGGCCTGATCGAGGTGCTGTTCCACGACGCGAGCACGCCGTGGGCCGCCGAGATGATCCGCGGCGCCGAGGAGGCCGCGCGGGCGGCCCGCGCGGCGATCGTGGTCTCGGTGATCGGCGGCAGTCCGGGCCGCGGCAACCCCGGCCGCGGCCGGCAGTGGCTGGACGACATCGCCGACCGCGCCCCGCGCGGCATCATCCTGGCGCTGTCCGAGATCTCCGCGGCCGACCACAAGCGCATCGCCAAGATCGGCGCGCCGGCGATCCTCGTCGACCCGGTCGGTGACGGCGGCTCCGACCTGCCGTCGATCGGCGCGGGCAACTGGGGCGGCGGGCTGGCCGCCACCCGTCACCTGATCGACCTCGGCCACCGCCGCATCGGCCTGATCACCGGGCCGATGCGCTTTCTGTGCAGCCAGGCGCGGCTGGCCGGCTACCGCGCCGCGCTCGAAGGGGCCGGCGTGCCGGCCGACGAGGCGCTCATCGAGCACGGCGACTTCCACTACTCCTCCGGCCTGCGGCTGGCACCCATCCTGCTCGACCGGCCCGACCCGCCGACGGCGATCTTCGCGGCGAACGACCTGCAGGCCCTGGGCGTCTACGCCGCCGTCCAGCAGCGAGGCCTGCGCGTGCCCGACGACCTGAGCGTCGTGGGCTTCGACGACGTTCCGATGTCACAGTGGGTGACGCCGCCGCTGACCACGGTGCGGCAGCCCATCGCCGAGATGGCCGCCCTGGCCGTGCGCACGCTGCTCTCCCACCAGGACGGCAGCGATGTCCCCGAGGGCAGGGTCGAGCTGTCCACCAAGCTCGTCGTGCGCGGCAGCACGGCCCCGCCGTCCCACCGCCGTCCCACGCCCTGATCCCGGCCGCCGCCGTCTTCAGTTTCGGTGCGCCCGCGCCGAGTTTCGGCCCACGTGGCGTGGATGTCGGAAGATCCCCGATGGCGCTACCATGGCCCGGAGCCGGCATTTCCGAAATGTTTCGAAACCCGGGTGCCTGCCTGCGGCGTTTCGGAAGGAGTCAGGTGAACATCGTCAGGTACCGGCAGGAAGGGACCGCGCGTCCCCTCATCGGTCTGCACGACGGCGAGGACGGCGTCGCCGAGCTGGCCGGCGTGGCCTCCCTGGCCGAACTGTGGGCGCGGCCGGTGGCCGAGCTGCGCGACCTGCTGGCGTCGGCCCCGCTGGGCGAGCGGACGCCGCTCGCCGGCGTCGAGCTCCTGGCCCCGGTGGACGAGCGCACCGAGGTGTGGGCGGCGGGCGTCACCTACCAGACCTCGCGCGAGGCCAGGGTCGAAGAGAGCGAGCAGGCCGCGAGCGTCTACGACCTGGTCTACGACGCCGAGCGGCCCGAGCTGTTCTTCAAGTCGGCCGGGTGGCGGGCCGTGGGCCAGGGCGGGCGGCTCTCCATCCGCACCGACTCCACCGTGGACGTGCCGGAGCCCGAGCTGGCCCTGGTGGTCAACCGCCTGGGTGAGATCGCCGGCTACACGGTGTGCAACGACATGTCCTCGCGCAGCATCGAAGGGGAGAACCCCCTCTACCTGCCGCAGGCCAAGATCTACTTCGGCGCGTGCGGGCTCGGCCCGTGGATCACGCCGGTCTGGGAGGTCGAGGACCCCTACGCGCTGACGATCGAGATGACCATCCGCAGGGACGGCGTGCGCGTGTGGAGCGGGCAGGCGAGCACGGCGCGGCTGCGCCGCAGGTTCGCGGACCTGGTGGCGTACCTGATGCGCGGGGACGTGCATCCCGACGGCGTGGTCCTTTCCACCGGCACCTGCCTGGTGCCGCCGTGGCCGTTCACCCTCGCCGCCGGCGACGTGGTCGAGATCGGCATCGACGGCGTCGGCGTGTTGCGCAACACCGTCGTCCGCGGCATGCCCGGCGAGCGGCACGACGCCGGTCGGACCGGCGCGAACCGCCCGTAGCCGTCCGGTGGGCGGGCCGCGGGCCGGCGGCGGCCTTTCCGGGTCAGATCACAAATCTGTTCGAAAGCCGGCCCCGGCATCCGGGATCGGCCAGGAAGATCGCCCCGGCGGCGGGCTGACGTCGCAGCTCGTCGGGGGAGAGCCCTTCGGTGGAGGTGGAGACGGCCAGGCGGTCCAGCCCGGGGCCGGCGAAGCAGCACGAGGTCACCTGTGACACCGGCAGGGTGACGGTGCGGTCGAGCAGGCCGCCGGGGGCGAAGCGGCACACCCGTGAGCCTCCGTAGAACGCCACCCACACGCCGCCCTCGGCGTCGACGGTCAGGCCGTCGGGCATGCCGGGGACGGCGGAGACGTCGGCGAAGACCCGACGGCCCGACAGCTCACCGGTGGCCACGTCGTAGTCGAAGACGTCGACGCGGTGGGTCGGGC
Source organism: Sphaerisporangium sp. NPDC049457 (assembly GCF_055586705.1). NCBI lineage: Bacteria > Bacillati > Actinomycetota > Actinomycetes > Streptosporangiales > Streptosporangiaceae > Sphaerisporangium > Sphaerisporangium sp. NPDC049457. Next base: position 130,501 of record NZ_JBVJHR010000013.1, read on the forward strand.
TGTCCACGAAGTAACACAGGGAGGCGTCCGGCGACCAGTCCATGCCGTTGCCGATGGTGACGCCGGTCAGCACGGTGCGCAAGGACCGGTCGGCGTCCAGGCGGTACAAACTCGCCGCGCGCGGTTCGGCGTCGTAGGCCATGCTGCCGATGAAGTACCGTCCGGCGGGGTCGACGTTGCCGTCGTTCATGCGGATGTCCGGCCGGTCGGCGAGGGGTGCGGCGAGCCGTTCGACGAGCTCGCCCCCCGCGACCAGCGCGACGCCGGCGCCGTCGGCCACGATGACCGTCGCGGGATCGGTCGTGGGGTGCACGGCGGCCACCGGCGCGGGCAGGTCGGCCCAGCCGACCTCGCCGGTCTCCACGTCGGCGTGGAACAGGCGGCCGCGGGGGATGTCGACGAACCGCAGCAGGCCCGCGGCGTCGTCCCACACCACGCCCTCGCAATGGACGCCGGACACCGCGAGCCACGGGCGGGCGGTGAGGTCGCCGCCCGCCGGCGGCGTCACAGGGACGGCGGCGCCACCGCCGCCACGGCGCGGCGGTGCGCCTCGACCAGCCGGTCCAGCGTCGCGTCGGTCGCCGGGTCGGGGCGGGTCTCATCGGTGTGCCCGGCACGCCGGTCGGCCAGCCGCCGCGCCCCCTCCGACCAGGTGATCGTCGGGTGGAACGCCGGCACGAACCGCTTGATCTTGGTGTTGTCGAACACCGCGCTGTGCGACAGGTCCCCGATGATCAGCTCGGACCAGAACCAGTCGGGGGCCACGAGCGGCAGGAACTCCGAGGGCAGGTGCAGCAGCCGCGCCGGGGAGCCGGCCGTCCGGCCGATGACGTCGTAGATCCCGTTCCAGGTGAGCGCCTCGTCGGAGGTGATGTGGAAGTCCTCCCCGACGGCCTGCCAGTTCCCGGTCAGGCCGGCCAGGCCGACGGCGAAGTCCCGCGCGTGCGTGAGCGTCCACAGGTTGGTCCCGTCGCCGGGCACCACGAGCTCCTCGCCGCGCGCGATCCGGTCCCAGGCCGTCCAGCCGCCGGGCAGCGGCGGGGCCGCGTCGTCGTAGGTGTGCGAGGGCCGGACGATCGTCACCGGGAAGTCGCGCTCCTCGTACGCGCCGCGCAGGACGTCCTCGGCGGCGATCTTGTCGCGGGCGTAGGCCAGGTACGGGTTGCGCCGGGTGGTGGATTCCGTGAACGGCGCGCGCCGCACCGGCTTGTGGTAGATCGAAGCCGAGCTGATGTGGATGTACTGGCCCGTGCGGTCCTGGAACAGCTCGGCCGCGGCGGCGGCGTCCTTGGCGCCGAAGCAGAGGAAGTCGACCACGCAGTCGAACGTCGCGCCGGCGAGGGCGTCGCGCAGCGCGCCGTCGTCGGCGATGTCCGCGGTGATGGAGGTGACGCCCGCGGGCAGCGGCCGGCGGGCGGCCGTGCGGCCGCGGTTCAGCACGTGCACGTCGTGGCCCTGGCGCACCGACTCGGCCACGCAGGCCGAGCTGATCGTGCCGGTGCCGCCGATATAGAGAAGCTTCATGCTCGACTCCGGTCTCGGGGGGATGCCGCCGGCTACGCGACGCCGTCGCCGCTCCGGCCCGCCGGCCGCTCGGCGAGGGAACCGCCTGGAAAGATCCGTGCGAGAGGCACCGGTGGCTCCTTCATGGCGGGCGGCAAGAATGGACGGTGACCGAAACTTTCGGAAACCATCCGAAATCTCAGCGATACGTGCCAACGTAGAACGGCGGGTCGGCGAACGTCAAGGGAGATGACGGCGGTGAAATGCCAGCAAGGCCGCGTTTTCCGCGGTCGGGGCGGTCGACGGCCGACGGTTACGCTGCGGCGGTAGTTTCGATGAACTTTCGATCGCGGATCGCACTACCGTAGAGCACCGGTCGGGGATGATGTGGTGAAAGCGAGGCTTGTCCGGTGAAAATCGCGGTGACAGGGGCGGGCGGCAAGGCCGGGCGCGCCGTCCTCAAAGATCTGCTGGCTCATGGGCACGAGGTGCGTGCCATCGACGTGACGGGAGCGCCGGGCGACCGCGGCGAGCTCGCCGAGCTCGGCGCCCCGCTGTTACGCGCCGACATGACGCACTTCGGCGACACCGTCGACGCGCTGACCGGCGTGGACGCCGTCGTCCACCTCGCGGCCATCCCCGCGCCGGGCTTCTTCACCGACGCGCGCACGCTCAACGAGAACAACGCGATGAACGGCAACGTCTTCCTGGCCGCCGCCAAGCTCGGCCTCGGCCGGGTCGTGTGGGCCTCCAGCGAGACCACGCTGGGCTTCCCCTTCGGGCCGGACTCCCCGCCGCGTTACGCGCCGCTCGACGAGGACCACTACCCTCACCCCACCTCCACCTACGCGCTGTCGAAGGTGCTCGGCGAGACCATGGCCGAGCACGTCTCGTCGTGGTCGGGCATGCCGATCATCGGGCTGCGGCTGTCCAACGTCCTGGACGTCGCCGACTACGCCAACCTTCCCTCGTACTGGGCCGACCCGATGACCAGGGTGTTCAACCTGTGGGGCTACGTCGACGTCCACGACGTCGGCCAGGCGTTCCGCCGGGCCCTGCTCGCGGAGGTCACCGGGGCGAGGTCCTACGTCATCGCCGCACGCGACACGCTGATCGACCGGCCCACGGCCGAGCTGGTCGCCGAGGTGTTCCCCGGGCTGACGCCGCGACGCCCGCTGGAGGGGTACGAGAGCCTGTTCAGCAGCGAACGGGCCGGCCGGGAGCTCGGCTACGTCGCCGAGCGCTCCTGGCGCGACGTCCTCGCGGCGCAGAAGGTCTGACCGCCCGGCGCGCGGGTCCCGCGTCGAACGTCCGGCTCCCGTGGTCCCGGGTCCCGTGGTCCCGGAAGCCGTGGTCCCGGAAGCCGTGGTCCCGGAAGCCGTGATCCGGCCGGCCGCGTGCCCGCGGCCGGCCGGATCACGAGATGTCGCGACTCAGCGGCCGCTCACCGTGAAGGTGCCGGTGAGCGGGCCCAGTTCGACGGTGTAGACGCCGGCGGCGCTACGGCGCACGTCGAAGCTGAGGCGCACCGCCTCGCCCGCGCGCGCCTGGACGGTCCGGCGCTCCTCCTCCTGGTCGCCGACGCGCAGGACGGCGTCGTACCCGCCGGCCTTCTCCCCGACGTTCTTCACCCAGGCGGTGATCTTCACCGCGTGCCCGGGGCGCACGGCGTCCGGGTGCACCCGCAGCTCGGCGAGGGTGAAACGCGGCTCCGGCCCCGGAGTGCGGTCGTGGACGAAGACGTCGGCATGGCGGTTGGTGTCGCCCTCGACCAGGTTGGCCGAGTTGCTCTGGAAGGCGATGTAACGCCCGTTCCCGCTGATCGACGGCAGCTCGCTGCTGCCGTCGCCCTCGGCGCCCTTCGGGCCCGCGGAGACGCGCTCGGTCGTGCCCGCCTTCATGTCGCGCACGAACACGTCCGTCCGGCCGTTGGCGTCCGGGCCGGCGAGGTCGGTCGCGTAGCTGTAGAAGGCCACCGTCTGGCCGTCCGCGCTGATCGAGGGGGCGAAGGACCAGTCGTTGGCCGGGCTTCCGTCCGGGGCCGCCGACACCAGCGTGCTGGTGTGCTCCTGCCGGTCGTACCGGTAGATGTGCCATCCGCTGGACCCGGTGCCGATGAAGACGACCATCCTGCCGTCGGCGCTGATCCGCGGGCTGTTCGGCTCGACGCCGTCGGGCGCGGTGACCAGCTCGGTCGTGCCGGTCTGCCGGTCGCGGACGAAGACGTCGACGCTCTCGTCGGTGTCGCCCGGGACGAGGTTGCCGGCGTTGCTCTCGAACGCGACGAACCTGCCGTCCGCGCTGATCGTCTGCTCGCGCGAGTTCCCGTCGCTCTCGGCGCCGTCCATGCCGGCCGAGACGCGCTCGGTCGTGCCGGTCTGCCGGTCGCGGACGAAGACGTCGGTCAGGCCGTTGGTGTCGCCGGGCACCAGGTTGGTGGCGTCGCTGTTGAAGACGGCGAAGCGGCCGTCGGCGCTGAACGCGGGCTGGGAGGTCAGCCCGTCGCTCGGGCCGCCGCCGGTGGCGACCGAGAGCAGCTCGGTCGTGCCGGTCCGCCGGTCGTGCGCGAAGGCGTCGGTCTGGCCGTTGGTGTCGCCGGGCACCAGGTTGGTCGCCCCGCTGCTGAAGCCGACGTACCGCGCGTCCGCGCTGATGGTCGGCACCAGCGAGAAGGCGTCGGCCTGGGTGCCGTCGGAGGCGACAGAGACGCGCTCGGTGGCCCCGGTGCGCCGGTCGGTCACGAAGACGTCCAGGTCGTTGTTGGTGTCGTCCGGGACGAGGTTGTCGGCCATGCTGGCGAAGACCACCGCGCTGCCGTCGTCGCTCAGCTGCGGCCACCAGCTGTCGCTGTCGCCCTGCCGGCCGTCACTGGTCAGCGAGACGCGCTGGGTGTCCGGGGACCGGGGAAGGGCGATGTCGGCCCGGCCCGGTCCCTTGCCGGTGACGCCGACCCGCTGCGGGTCGGATCGGGACACCCCGGGGGCCGCCGCGGCGATCTGGTAGTCGCCCTCGGGCACGTCGTTGATCGTGTATCCGCCGTTGTGGTCGGTCGTCGCCGCGAGCCGGTCGGGCACGCCGAGCACCGTGACCGTCGCGCCCGGCACCGTGAAGCCGGTCGGGCCGTACACCACGCGGCCGGAGATCTTGCCGCGGCGGGTCTGCTCCAGCGCGGTCTTCAGGTCGGAGAGGCGGTCCGCCTGGACGCTGACGCGGGCCGAGGCCGGCTGGTAGCCGAACCGGGAGAGCCGCAGGTCGTAGGCGCCGGCGGCGAGCCGCATCTCGAATCTGCCCTGCGCGTCCGTGCGGACCGTCCTGCCGTTGTCGGCCCGGGTGACGGTCACGCCGGCGAGCGGCGTGCGGGTCCTGCCGTCGGTGACCGTGCCGCGGACTCCGCTGGTGAGGGCGGCCTCGGCGACGGCGGCGTAGGCGTCGATGCGCCCGGCGCCGTAGCGGTCGTTCGGGCGCTGGCCGTAGCGCTCGTCGGAGAAGGAGGTGCCCTCCAGGATGTTCAGGGCCTCGTCGACGCCGAGGTCCGGGCGCGCCTGCAGCATGAGCGCGACCGTGCCGGAGACGTGCGGGGTCGCCATCGAGGTGCCGCTCAACAAGGCGTAGTCGCCGCCCGGGATGGACGACAGCACGTCGACGCCGGGCGCCGAGATGTCGGGCACGACGTAGGAGTCCGGCCAGTCGCCGGGCGCGTCGGCCCAGTCGTCCCGCGTGACCGTGCCGCCGCAGGAGAAGTCCGGCACGTCGTCGTTCGCGTCGGTGGCGCCGACGGCCACGGCCTCGTAGACGTTGCCGGGGCTGCTCGACCCGCCGGGCAGGCATTCGTTGCCGATGGCGAAGGACGGGAAGGCCCCGGCCAGGTAGATGTTCCGCGCGGGCTCGATCATCTCGTCGGAGTAGCCCTCGCCGCCCAGCGACATGCTGACGACGTCGGCGGGCTTGCCGGCCGGGCGTCCGTGCGCGTCGTAGGGGGCGATCGCCCACTGCATGCCGGCGATGACCTGGGCGAACGTGCCGCGGCCGCCCGGGATGACCAGGCCGGCCATCAGGTCGGCGCCGGGAGCCACGCCGATCTGCGTGCCCGAGGCGTCCCCGCCGGCGATCGTGCCGGCCACGTGCGTGCCGTGGTAGGCGCTGTCGTGCGGCGTGGAGGCCACCGGCGTGCCGTCCTCGGCGAACTCGATCCACCCGCCCGGGTAGGCCGGGTCGGAGGCGTCGTCGGTGGCGAGCTTCCCGGCGAGGTCGGGGTGGGAGATGTCGACGCCGGTGTCGAGCACCGCGACGCGGACGCCGTCACCGGTCAGGCCGCGCTCGCTGTGCACCCGGTCGGCGCCGATCTTCGCCACGCCCCAGGCCGGCTCCCCGTCCTCGGCGGCCCGGCGTGCCGCGGAGGGCTCCACGGGCTTGGTCTTCGGGGCCTTGAGCTCGAAGTTGGGGATGACCCGGTCGACCAGGGCCAGGTCGGCCACCGCTTCTATCGTGGCGGCCTTGGCCCGGACCAAAATCATGTTCTTCAGCCAGAACGTGTTGACGACCTGATCGCCCTGGGACTCGATCAGTCGCACCACGGGGGCCTGCATGGACGCGGCCGTGCCGGAAAGGCCCTCGCGCACCTTCGCCGGGCCGGCGGTCGCCGCAGGCAGGCCGGGGCGGGCGCCCAGCACGACGACGGCCTCGATGCGGCCGTCGGAGCGCGAACGGGTGTCCTTCATGCGCTCGACGAGCTCAGGGGCGATCTTCCCCCGGTGCGCCGGTGCCGGCGGGGGAGTCTCGGCCACCGCGGGACGCGCCGGAAGGACGGCGGCGATCGATCCGAGGACGAACAGCGCGGCAAGGACGAGGCGTTGCCCGCGATGTCGCAGGGCGTAGGGGGACATTGGGGACTCCTCAGTAGAAACAAGCACAGGGGTGACGACCATGAACGCTGGCATCAGTGGTCATCTGCTGACAAGCTGAGCGAACGGCGAGTTCCGGTCAGGTGACGGGAAGACGACAAGCCACAGGTGGCAGCCGTTTCCAGCAGGTAACGGCGCTGTTTCAGGAGGGTGCGTGCTTGAGGCGATCGGTCTGACCCCGCAGGACGAGGCGGTGTACGACGCGCTCGTCCGCAGGACGCGGGCGACGCTGTCCGAGCTCGTCCACGACTGTCACCTGCCGGTGTCGGCCGCGCGGCGGACGCTGCGGACGCTGGTCGAGCTGGGCCTGGCCACCCGCTCGACCGGGCGTCCCGTCCGGTACGTGGCCGTCTCGCCGGACAGCGGGCTGGAGGCCGTCCTGCGCGAGCGCGAGGCCGGGCTGCACGACGTGCGCGTGCACATCCGCACGCTGATGAAGATGTACCGCCAGGGCACCCGGTTCGCCCATCCGGGCGAGCTGATCGAGGTGGTCTCCGGACGCGACGAGGTCAACCACCGCTGGGTGCAGATGCAGCAGAACACCCGCGCGCAGATGCGCGGGTTCGACCGCCCGCCGTACGCCGCCCCGCAGGCGCACACCGAGCCCAACCACGTCGAGCTGGCCCTGCTGAAGCGCGGGGTGAAGTACCGGGTCATCTACGACAAGAGCGCGCTCGAACTGGACGGCTGGCTGGAGGACGTCACGGTCGGCATGCGCCACGGCGAGCAGGCCAGGATCGCCGCGGACCTGCCCATGAAGCTCGGCATCTCCGACGACCGGCTGGCCATCATCCCGCTGCTGCGGCCCGGCGACAACGCGGTCACCGCCTCCTACCTGATCCATCCCTCGCCGCTGCTCGACGCGCTGGTCGCCCTGTTCGAGGCGGTCTGGGAGCGCAGCGTGCCCGTCCAGCACACCTCGCCCGCCCTGGAGGAACTGTCGGAGGAGGAGGCGAGGCTGCTGACGCTGCTGGCGGCAGGGGCCACCGACAAGGCGGCCAGCCGCGCGCTCGGATGGAGCGAGCGCACCGTGCAACGCCACGTCACCAAGCTGATGCAGCGCGTCGGAGCCCAGACCCGCTTCCAGATAGCCATGGAGGCCACCCGCCGCGGCTGGATCTGACCCCGGCGAGACGGCCCTGTCTCGCTGTGGGCCGCCGCGGCCGCCAGGTCGCCGGCTCCGCCTGCGCACCGCCCTGGTCCAGGCGGCAGGCGACCGCTCGCCATCGTTGAGGACGCCGGCCGGGTGGGACGTGGGGCCGACGGAGCGGCCGATGCGCAGGCGATGAGGTGGGCGAGGCCGTCTCACCCACCGGCATCGAGGGTGACGCGGTCCAGGAGGGGTATTCGCGCATAGGCCTCTCGCGGCGATCCCTTGTGCCCGATGATGATCGGGGCGAAGCTGTCCAGCAGGGATGGGGCGCGCCAAGGAGGAACTCGGATGGGGGAGACGGAGGTCGTCGAGCTCGAGCTGCCGGGCGGTGGCGTCGTGCTGGTGCGGGCGGAGCGGGTGGAGGACCCGGCCGGCGGCGGGCCGTCCAACATCGGGCTGGCTGAGACGCTGTCGTTCGCAGCCGTCGGCTCGGCACTGCGCGGTGTGGCGGCCAACGTCCGGGACGCGGTCAAGCAGGTCGAGCCCGACGTGGCCGAGGTGGAGTTCGGGTTCGAGCTCGCCGTCAAGGGCGGCCGCCTGCTGTGCCTGCTGACCGACGGGGAAACCAAGGCGACGCTCAGGGTACGCCTGGAATGGCGCAAGGGCGACGAGGCCGGCGGCAGGTGACGTCGTGAACGACCGTACCGTGCTCGCCCGCCTGGTGGACTCGTGCGTCGTATGGGTCCTGGAAGGGGAGGTCCGTGGCGGCAGTGGCTTCCTGGTCGCTCCAGGCATGGTCCTGACCTGTGCCCACGTCGTCGGCGTCCGCATCGGTGACGGCTACGAGACGGCGACCCGGGTCCGGTTCCGCTGGGGCGTGCAGGTGTACACCGGCACCGTGCGGGCGGTGCCCGCGACCGGCCGCGGCGTTGGCTTGTGGGGTTACCCCGACCTCGCGCTCGTGACTTCGACCGAGCTGCCCGATGGCCATCCCTGCGTGCGATTGGCGGAAGAGTTGCCGGACGACCGCACCACGCTGTACGCCAGCGGGTTCGAACGGACGTACACCGCCGAGCCGGAGCGGGGCGGGGTGTGGGTGGCCTATGACGCACCACGCGATTTCCATGGCCGGCCGATGCTGACCATGGCCGACCGCGAATTGGCTCCTGGCATGTCCGGCGGCCCCGTCCTCGATCCCGCACAGGGCGCCGTGTGCGGCATCCTCACCACCGCACGGAAGGAGGGATGGCCTCAGGGAGGCCTGGCGACTCCGGCGGCGGCCTTCCGGCGGTTCTTCCCCGAGATCTGGGCGGCCGGACAGCCGCCGCCCGACCCGCGATGGCGGGCGCCGGACGGCGATGGTACGCCGATGGAACACCTGACCCTAGGGGAGCTGCGCGAGCTCCGGGCAGACCTGGAGGCGACGCGCGGCAGCCTGTACGAGTTGTTCCATCGTGTCTTCGACGGCCTTCGCCCGCTCCCGGACCAACCCTTCCGCACACCGGACGACCTCATCTGGGAGGTGGCCGACTCCCTCGGCCCCGCGCGGGACGACGCCTTACGGCCGCTGGACCGGCTGCGCGCCGAAGCGGCGGCGGCCTCTACGCGGCGGCCGGCCGACCCCGCTTGGGAGCCGGCCGCCGAGCCCGTCCGCACTGCGCTGATAGAGATTCATCTCACACCCGCGGGCACCGACAGCGAGAAGCTGATCGTCACGGTCTGGACCTATCGCGACACGCGCGAACCTCCGGCGATGGCCTACTGTGACGACGTCCCGCTCCCGCTGGCGGAGATCCGCGCGAGGGTCCGTGCCGTGCTCCAAGACGCTCTGGCCGAGTTCACCGAGGCCTCCGACCTCGTCGTCGAGTTCGTCCTCCCGTACAACTTGCTGGGCAGCGGCGACGATGGGGTGGACGAGTGGTACGTCGATAAGCCATTCAAGCCGCTGGGCACGCAGTTCCCGGTCGTCGTCCGCACCAGCGGCCGGCCTGCGGACGCGAAGGTCCATAGCCGACGCAGGTGGAAGAGCCTTCAATCCGCCGAGCCGATCTTGCACTGGGTGGACTGCCGCACCCGCGACCACATCGAGCAGCTTTACGCCTCCTTCCAGAATTGCGCCGACGAAACCGTGCTGATGCTGACCTACCGGCCGGACAATGAGCCCGGGAGGCTCGTCCTCGAGGCCGCTTACGAGGCGGGACTGCCGGCGGCACTGTGGCGGCGTCTGCCCTGCCCCGAGCACGCCGGCGGCGCGGCAGGCGCGGAAGTGTGCACGGGAGACCGCTTCCAGCGCGCGATCATCGAATGGCTGGCCGGCCGGTCCGCTGAGGGGTCCGTGCGCCGGCTTCCCCCGCTCGTACGCCGCCTGCGCGCGGAGGCACAGGCGCACGGGCGCGACCCTGAGCACTGCGGGAGGGGTCTCACCCTGCTGTGGGACGACCCGACCCGGCCCGACCCGGACGGCCCGGCGCTGGTCGGCCCCCGAGGGGAGACAACGTGACCTGGCAGATCTTCCGCGGCACCGGTGAGCCGCACGGGGGCATTGATGACCTGCCCGAGCCGCTGGAGTGGCGGCGCTTCGACGGCGGCCCGGCGCTCACCGGCAAGCTTCCCGACTGGAAGCCCCGCGACGTCGGCAGGGCGCGATTCTTCAAGGCGGACCAGGAGACCATCGACCTCACCAACGCCGCCCTCTTCTTGCGCAGGCCGCTACTCGTCACCGGCAACCCCGGCGTCGGCAAGTCGACGCTGGCGCTGGCGGTCGCCTACGAGCTGGGTCTCGGACCGGTGCTGCGCTGGCCGATCACCAGCCGCTCCACGCTCAAGGAAGGGCTCTACACCTACGATGCGATCGGTCGCCTGCACGACCTCAACCTCAACGTGCCGGGGGCGCAGGGCGACATGGGGCGCTATGTGACCCTTGGCCCGCTCGGCACCGCACTGCTGCCCCGCGACCGGCCGAGGGTACTGCTCATCGACGAGATCGACAAGAGCGACATCGATCTGCCTAACGACCTGCTCACCGTGCTGGAAGACGGGGAGTTCACGATCCCCGAGCTGGTGCGGGTCGCCGTCGGCCAGCCGGAGGTCATGGTGCTCACGGCCGACGCCACGGGCCGGGCTCCGGTCCGGGAGGGCCAGGTGCGCTGCCGGACCTTCCCGGTGATCGTCCTGACCAGCAACCAGGAGCGAGAGTTTCCGCCCGCGTTCCTGCGGCGGTGCGTGCCGCTGACGATCACGCCGCCCTCCGGGCAGCGGCTGACCGAGATCGTCCAGGCGAGGCTCGGCGACGAGCTCGGCCGCGCCGGAGCCGACCTGGTCCAGGCCTTCGTGGAGCGGCAGCGGGACGGCGACCTGGCCACCGATCAGCTGCTCAACGCCATCTACCTGCGCTTCCAGGCCGCCCGGCGGGACGGCGTGGACCTCGACCAGCTTGCCTTGAAGCTCATGAGGGACCTGCGGACGACGGGCGACTGACGACCGTGACCGTCGACCGCTTCGTCGAACGCCTACTGGCGTCCCTCATGTCCCTGGGGATCGAGGCCGACGTCAGAGAGGTCGCTGAGACCCTCTGGTTGGCCGCTCAGATGGACGCCTCCGGGCCTCGTCCTGAGCCGGACGTCCACGCCGCGCCTCCCCTGGATGAAGTTCCGGCCCCGCCTGCGGCGGTGACGCCGCCCTCGTCCCGCCAGGTGCCGCCGCCGGACGATGAGGCGGCGGGTGAACAAGAGCGTTCTCCCCGCGCGGTCGCGCGGGCGCGGCTGTATCCATCCGTCTCCGAGCCGCGGCGGCCGGGCACGGACGCGGTTCCCGTGCGCGCTCCGGCTGTCTCCCCGCTGCCGAACGGCTTGGACCTCCTGCGGGCGCTGCGGCCTCTGAAACGACAGGTTCCCTCCAGTCGCCGGCTGGTCCTCGATGAGGAGGCCACGGCGGAGCGCGCCGCTGAGCAGAACCTTCTCCTGCCCGTGCTGGTCCCACAGTCCCGGCGCTGGCTGAGCCTGGCCATCGTGGTCGATCTGACCCCCTCGATGGAGATCTGGCGGTCGCTGGTCGTTGAGCTGCGGCTGCTCTTGGAACGGCTCGGTGCTTTCCAGGACATCCGACTGTGGTACCTGCGCACCGGGGCGGACGGCAGACCAGGGCTGCTGACACGGACGACCACGCACGGCGGAGCGCTGCGCGGACCGAGAGGGCTGATCGACCCGACCGGCCGCCAGGTCGTGCTGGTGGTCAGCGACTGCGTCGACGCCAAGTGGTATGACGGCACGGGGCACGCGCTCCTCGACATGTGGGGCCGTCACGGGCCTCTCGCGCTGTTGCAGCCGCTGCCACAGCGGATGTGGAAACGGGCCGGCCTGCTCACGACGGCGGCGCGCATCTACGCGGACGAACGGGGCGTGCCCAATCCTCTGCTGAGGGTGGCCGGCGGGTCGCGGCTCAGAAGAGTACCCCGGCCCCCCGGAATCCCGGTGCCCATCCTGGAGATTCAGCCGGCGTGGCTGGAGGCGTGGGCCCGGCTTGTCAGCGGCTCGGCGGCGGGTGGCATGGAAGGGATCGTCGCGTGGACCGGGCAGGAGCCCAGGCTGTCCGGCCAGGACGCCGGCCCGGCCGAGGGACGGCGGTCGCCGCTGAGTCGTGTGGCCGGTTTCAGGGCCGCGGCGTCACCGACGGCCTACCGGCTGGCAGGCTATCTGTCCGTCGTCCCGCTGACCCTGCCGGTGATGCGGATGGTTCAGCGATTGATGCTCCCGCACGGCCGTCCGGCGCACCTGGCCGAGGTCTTCGACAGCGGTCTGCTCCACACGGTGGGCGAGCCGTCCGCCGATCCGGAGTTGACGCGCTATGAGTGGGACGACGGTGTGCGGGCCATCCTGCTGGGTACGATCCGCCGCTCGGAGGCCACGCGGGTCGCCGACGAGATAAACGCCTTCGTGATGGAACAGGCCGGGAGTCCGAGGGTGGCCGGCGCGCTGTTATCGGTGCCGGGGGGCGCAGGTGATCGAGCACTGGCGGACCTGACCCTCCCGTTCGCCGCTTTCCCGGCCGAGGTGCTGCGGCGGCTGGGCGGCGACTATGCCCGGCTGGTGTCCCCCGAGCCGATGGTCGCTCCTGAGCCCGCGATCCCGGCCGCGCCTGAGACCGTCCTGCCAGAAGCGGCGGCACCGAACCGCGAGGCCGGGTCGGCTCAGGGAAGGCCGGGACGGGAAGCGTCACCCGAGGAAGCACCGCCCGAGCAAGGAGCGGAGGGCCTTCGCGGGGAACGTCGACTCGAAGAGCACCGGGAGCCGCCGCTCCTCACCCATCCGCGGGAGCACGTGGACGCCGTGGTCGTCGGGTCCGGCTTCGGGGGATCTGTGGCGGCCTACCGGCTCGCGGAGGCTGGGCGGTCGGTCGTCGTCCTGGAACGAGGGCGGGCGTTCCCGCCTGGCGCCTTCCCGCGCAGTCCCCATGAGATGACCCGCGCGTTCTGGGATCCGGGCGAGGGCCTATACGGCATGTTCGATCTGCGAGGTTCCGCGAAGGGGGACTACTCCCTGGTTGCCAGTGGGCTCGGCGGTGGGTCGCTCATCTACGCGAACGTGCTGCTCCGGAAGGACGAACGCTGGTTCGTCAAGGAGGAGCCGCTGCCGGGCGGAGGGTACGAACACTGGCCGGTGACGCGAGCCGACCTGGATCCGCATTACGACCAGGTCGAGCGGATGCTGGACACGACCCCCTACCCGCTCGATCACCCGGCCTATTCCGGCACGCCCAAGACGTTGGCGATGCGAAACGCCGCCGCCGAGCTGGGACTGGACTGGTTCCTCCCCCCGCTCGCCATCGCCTTCGCGCCCGCACGCGGAGCCAGGCCGGGGATCAGCCTGCCCATCGAGGAGCCCAGGTACGGCAACCTGCACGGCGTGCCGCGCCGAACCTGCCGGCTGTGCGGGGAGTGCGACATCGGCTGCAACGACGGTTCCAAGAACACCCTGGACCACACCTACCTGTCGGCGGCCCGCCACCACGGCGCCGACCTTCGTACGCTCCACGAGGTGACCGCGATCCGCCTGCGTCCCGGCGGCGGGTACGAGGTGGACTACGTCCGTCACAGCGACGCCGGTCCGGCGCCTGGGGGCCCCGTCACGACCATCGGGTGCGATCGGCTGATTCTCGGGGCGGGCGCGTACGGCACCACCGATCTGCTGTTGCGCTCGCGTGCCGCGTTGCCGGGACTGAGCGGGGCTCTCGGCACGCGGCACGGCGACAACGGCGACCTCCTGGCCTTGATGCTCGAAATGGCGGGGGACGGCAGCGGACTCACGCGGTTGGACCCGGCCATGGGCCCGGTCACCACTAGCGCGATCCGCCTGCCGGATGCGCTCGACGGCGGGGCGGCGCGCGGACGCGGCGCGTACATCGAGGACGGCGGTCGGCCCGGGTTCGTCTCTTTCCTTCAGGAGGCGGACGTCGCGTCACGGGCGGTCCGCGCGGTCGAAGGCACCTGGGAGCGCTTCGTCGCCTCGTTGTTCGGCGCCGGGGACGGCACCGCAGAAGATCTGCCCGAGCTGTTCGGTCAAGGAAGGGCGCTTCCGCTGCTCGCCCAGGGCCGTGACGTCCCCGGCGGGGTCTTGCGCATGCGAGGCGATCGCCTGGAGTCGGATAGGACGGCCGCGTCGAGCGGTGAGTACTCCGATCGCGTGCGGACGACCATGCGAAGAATGGCCGACGTGCTTGGAGCCGAGTACGCCGACCTCCCCGTGCGCGGGCGGAGGTTCGTCATGAATCCCACCGGCGGCGCGCCCATGGGCCGCCATCCGGACGAGGGCGTGTGCGATCCGTACGGTGAGGTGTTCGGTCACCCCGGCCTCTACATCGCCGACGCGGCGATGCTTCCTGGAGCCGTCGGCCCCAACCCGGCACTGACCGTCGCCGCCCTCGCCGATCGCATGTCCACCAGGATGCTGGAGGGGGGTACGCGGGCGGCAGGGACGACCATGCCGCAGAGCCTGGCAGGATCCACGCTCTCACCGCCGACGTCGGTGTCCTTCGCCGAGGAACTGAAGGGTTCCTACACGCCGGTCGGCGGCGGGCGTGAACCTCTGGCGTTCCATCTCGACGTCACGATGGACGACGGGGAACGGCTCATCGGAACCTCCGTCTGCGTCGCCCGCGCCGAGGGATGGATCGACGCCACGTCGTTCGGTGGGCGGTGTGCGATCGAGCACGGCCGGCTCATGTTCATGCCGGTGGCCGCCGGTTCCGGTAACCAGCTTCTGGTGTACCGGCTGCTGTTCACCGGCGGCGACGGAAGCCGTCTGACCATGCTGGGCACCAAGGAAGTCGACATGGTGACTGCGGCCGCTCCCCGGCCGGACGTGCCGGCGTTGTCCGTGCGGGTGCTGGCCGGACATCATCTTGAAGGCGAGGGCGAGGAGGCGGCCGTCGCCGGCGCCGGGGATCTCTGGCTCGACATGACCGGACTGGCCCGGCAGATGAGCACCTTCCGCACAGCCGGCCCGCGCGGCACCGAAGTGCTGGCTGCGATCGGAAGGCGTGTGCACGGGGGCCTTTGGCAGATCCGCACACCGTCTCAAGGCTGAGCGGGGGAACCCGCCGGTCCCTGGCGTCTGTGCGTCAGGGCCCGCTCGCGCCGGTGGCGGAGGACGGCAAGATTGGAAACCTTACTTTTAGTGACAAACTCCACATCATGGGATGATTGGGATTAATCGCCCGGGAGGTTGGAGTTGAGCCCCGTGTAACACGCAGGAAACACCCCAGGTCCGGAGACACCGGACGGGTGTGCGTGTCGAGGAGAAGATCATGAACACGATCACTCGGCGTCTTGCCACCGCGATAACCGCCCTCACCCTCACGGGCGGTGCCCTGTTCGCCGCGGGCGGTGCCGCCTCAGCGGCGGTACAAACGGGTGTGACCTCCAGTGATACCGTCGTCGACCGGGATCATGGAGAGCACGGGGACGGTAGCCGTCGCGTCTGGGACGGCCACCGTTGGTGGTACCGGTACACCGTTCGCGGTGACTGGTACAGCAAGTCCCACGGCAAGCACTACCGCTTCGACGGCCACCGCTTCTACAAGTGGAGCGACGGCAAGTGGAAGTCGCTGTCGTCCGACTATGCCAAGCACCACGGGTTCGACCGCAAGGACTTCCCCCGCGACCGGCACCACGGTCACGGCCACGGGTCCTCGGACCACCACAACTCCGGCCACTCCGGCCACCACGGCCGCTGAGCGTCCGAAGGTGACCGGGTCACGAACGGGGGCGTCGCCGCCGTTCTAGGCCCGGCCGCCAAGTGAGCGGAAAACCAGGGACGGTGCGGCGCGTGGCCGCCGGGGAGATCCCCACGGCGCCGTACGCCGCACCGTCGCCCGTTCCGTTGGCACTGCTCGTCAGGCGGGGGTGCAGGTCACCTGGGACGGGACCGAGTTGGCGCCGTTCCAGGAGCCGTTGAAGCCGAACGAGGTCGAGGCGCCGGCGCTGAGCGTGCCGTTCCAGGACATGTTCGTGGCCTTCACGTTCGATCCGCTCGCCGTGTAGGCGGCGCTCCAGAGCTGGGTGATCGTCTGGCCGTTGGGGAAGGTCCAGGCGACCGTCCATCCGCTGGTGGTGACGGTCCCGGTGTTCTTCACGGTGACGCTCGCCCCGAAGCCGCCTGGCCACTGGTTGGTGATGGCGTACGTCGCGGTGCAGGCATTACCCGCGCTCGGCGTCGGCGTCGGCGTGGGCGTGGGTGTGGGAGTCGGCGTGGGAGTGGGAGTCGGCGTGGGCGTGGGCGTGGGCGTGGGAGTGGGCGTAGGCGTCGGAGTCGGAGTCGGAGTCGGCGTGGGGGACGGGCTCGGGGAGGTGCGGGTCTGCTCCGCGACCCAGGCGCCCACCCAGGACAGCACCGCGTTCCAGTTGATCGCGACCTCGTTGACCGACCATGCCTCGATGTCGTCCAGGTAGCACTTCTGCGGCCGGCACCCGCTGAGCCGGGACTGGGCGACCGGGTCCTGCAGTCCGCTGTTTGGGCCACCGG
Source organism: Sphaerisporangium sp. NPDC049457 (assembly GCF_055586705.1). NCBI lineage: Bacteria > Bacillati > Actinomycetota > Actinomycetes > Streptosporangiales > Streptosporangiaceae > Sphaerisporangium > Sphaerisporangium sp. NPDC049457. The sequence goes on from NZ_JBVJHR010000013.1 coordinate 147,015, forward strand.
CGAGCGCGCCGGGCGGTGCGATGGGCAGCGAGGAGTCCAGCTGGTGCGCCCAGAAGCGGTGATGGACGTTACGCGACGGCTTGTCGCCGTACCCGGTCACATACGACTGGCCCAGCGGGTTGCGGCCGAACTCGTAGGCCATCGTCTCGAACACGCCGGTGCGGAAGCGCTCCTGCCCGCTGAAGTCGTAGGCGAGCGCGAGCAGCGCGGCGTTGTTGAGTATCAGATTGTTCGAGCCCCAGATGTAGCCGCCGCCCGTCGGCGCGAACGGCACCGGGTAGCCCTGTCCGCGCATCGCGTTGAGCAACGTGTCGCCGTTGCTCACGAAACGAGCGCGCAACTGCTGACCGATGGTGGAGGTCAGGCCGTTCGGCACGAGCGCGAGCGTGATGTCGCCGAGTGAACCCACCTCCGACCACTGCGCGCCCTCGTTGCTGAAGCTCCTCCCGTAGTAGAGGGACGAGCCGGTGAGGTCGTCGCGGTAGGTCTGCTTGCCCGTCGAGACGTACAGTTCGGCGGCGGCCCAGTAGAACTCGTCGGTGACCTTGGTGTCGACGTACGACCCGCCGCCCTGGTCGTCGCTGCTCGGGGCGATGATGGACGGGTTGGCCTTGGCCGCCGCGTACGCCTTCTCAGCGGCGGTGAGGCAGCGGCTGGAGAACGTCGAGTCGATGGAGGCCCACACGCGGGCGCACTGCGCGGCGGACGCGGCGAGGTTCAGCGTGGCGGCGGTGGTGGGGGCGGACAGCAGGCGGGGCTGGGAGTCCTGGTCGGGGCGCAGCGGCAGGCCGGTCCACGCCTGGTCGTGCATCTTGGCGTGCGCCATGCCGGCGAGCGGCTGCCCCGACGGGACCTGCATCTTCAGCATGAAGTCGATCTCCCAGCGGGCCTCGTCGAGGACGTCGGGCACGCCGTTGGCCCGCTCGGGAATGGCCATGGTGCCGTCGCCGAAGGCGGCGGGGTCGGCGCCGGAGACGTACTTGGCCCGTTCGTGGATGTTGACCAGCTGCCAGGCAGACATGCCGCCGTTGACCACGTACTTGCCGTGGTCTCCCGCGTCGTACCAGCCGCCGCGCACGTCGAGCCGGTACCCGCAGCCGCTGCGGCAGGGCACGTTGTTGTCGCCCTGGTTGGGCGAGACGTTCAGGTGCCCGGCGGGCCGGGCGTACTGGCCGCCGACGTACTGCGCGTCGATGGCGATGCCGCTGCGCTGATGGTAGAAGAACGCCAGCGCGTCGTAGGGCAGCTTCTTCCAGGCGTCGGCGCCGATGTCGAAGGACGGGCTGGACTCGTTGCCCACGACGAGCGCGAAGTTCGTGCCCGTTCCGGTGTACGACGAGAAGTCGATCTTGTGGACCGTGTCGCCCGACGGGCCGTCCTGCCCGAAGACGGTCGTGGTCCCCGTCGCCACCACCTCGTCGGAGCCGTTGAGCAGGTTCCAGGTCAGCGGCGAGGAGGAGGAGTTGACGACGGTCGCCTGCTTGGCCATGCCCGGCGCGTAGGCCACCTGGTTGACCTTGATGTTCTGTCCGGCGGACGGCCGGGCGAAGGCCTGCACCGGGCTCGTCGCGGTCACCATGGCGAACGACGCCACCCCCACGGCGAGCGCCATCGACAGTGCCGCCCGGCGGCGGCCCTGCCGGCCTGATCTATTCATCATGAACACCTCCGGCCTTTATGTTTCGTTACCGCATGATGGGGTGAAACGCGGTCGGAGGACATTGCTCGGCCGGACGCGTCCGACTCCCGCAGGTCATGCGGATCGGGCCGACGAATGATTCTGAATATTTCACGAACGCTGTCGCGGACTCCTAAGCTTTCCGTGTGACCGGCACGAGCCCTCCCACCGAGCTAGGACCGCAGCGCCGCCCGGAGATCACGGTCGCGCAGATCGCCAGACTGGCCGGCGTGTCCCCGCCCACCGTGTCCAAGGTGATCAACGGACGCCCTGGCGTGTCGGTCGCCACCCGGCGCCGCATCGAGGAACTGATCCACGAGCACGGCTGGCAGCGCCGGCCCGAGAGAACCGAGTCCGCGGCCATCATCGAGGTCCTCTTCCAGGCCCTCGACAGCCTGTGGGCGCTGGAGCTCATCCGCGGCGTCAACCAGGTCGCCGGGTCCTACGGCCTGACCGTCGCCGTCACCGACATGCACGGGCACAACTCCCCGCACCGCGAATGGATCGAGGAGGTCCTGGCCCGCCGGCCCGCCGGTGTGATCGCCGTCTCCGCCGAGCTGAGCGACCGCAATCACGCGCAGCTTGCCAGCAGGTCCATCCCGCTCGTGGCGCTCGACCCGTACGGCGAGCCGGGCCATCGCGTTCCCTCGGTCGGCGCGACCAACTGGAACGGCGGCCTGTCGGCCACCCGCCACCTGCTGGAGCTCGGGCACCGCAGGATCGCCATAGTCAACGGCCCGGTGACGTTGATGTGCTGCCGCGCCCGGCTCGACGGCTACCGCGCCGCCATGGAGACCGCGGGCGTGCCCGTCGACCCCCGGCTCCTGCGCACCTGCCCGCTCTACGTGGAGCCCGGCCGTGCCGAGGCGCAGGCGCTGCTCGCCCTCCGCGACCGGCCCACCGCCGTCTTCGCCGGCAACGACCTGCAGGCGCTCGGGGTCTACCAGGCGGCCCTGCGGGCCGGGCTGCGCGTGCCCGACGACCTCAGCATCGTCGGCTTCGACGACCTGCCGCTCGCCCAGTGGACGGACCCGCCGATGACCACCGTGCATCAGCCGCTGGCCAAGATGGGCGCCGCCGCCGCCGAACTCGTCATGGCCATCAGCGCGGGCGACACCGCCGAACACCACCGCGTCGAGCTCGCCACCCACCTGGTGGTACGCGGCAGCACCGCCGCACCGGCCTGACGGTGGCGGGGCCGGCGGCCGGCGGGGCGGCGGCGCGCTCGGCGGGTCAGGGGAGGCCGAGCTGGGTGAGCATCTCCAGCTGGTCGTAGTACACGCGCTGGCTGGCGATCAGCCCGTTCTCCATGGTGCGGACGTCGCACCCGCGGACGGCGACGCGCCGGCCGGTCGGCTCGGCGACGCCGCCGCTGGGCAGCAGCAGGGGGCCGGTGTGGGTGCTGGTGAGCGTCCACTCCAGCACCAGCATGTCGCCGCACGTCCCCTTGTCGTGCGCCGTGACCCTGAGGTCGGGGAACGCCTCGCGGTACAGCGCGAAGTAGGACGCGATCTCCGCGCGTCCCTCGGCGACGCCACCGGGACAGACGTAGACGGCACGCGGACCGAACATGCACGTCGCCGTCGTGAGGTCGCCGGCGTTCAACGCGCTGATCAACTCGTCGGTGACTTCTCGATCATCGGACACCGTTGGCTCCTTGAGTGGTGCCGCGCCGGCGACCCCTTGGGGGCGGGCCGCCGGCGCGGGGAGACATGGGCATGGCCTCGTGGGCGTGGGAAACCTTGTGGGCGTGGGGAATCGTGTGAAGGCGTGGGGAATCTCGTGGGACGTGGGAGAACAGGGCGTTGGTGTTCAGGTCCGCCAGATCGGGGTGTGGGATCCGGCCGCGGGCCCCGCCGCGCCGGACGCGCCGCCGTGGGCGGAGGGGGAAGCGTCCGTCAGGTCGATCGACGGCAGGCGCAGGACGAAGCGGGCGCCGCGCGGCGAGTCCTCGACGCGCAGCGTGCCCTTGTGAGCATGGGCGATGTCCCGGGAGATCGCCAGGCCGAGCCCGCTGCCCCCGGGCTCGCGCCGCTTGCCGTCCTCCAGGCGGACGAACCGCTCGAACACCCGCTCGCGGTCCCTGTGGGCGATGCCGTCGCCGTCGTCGTCCACCATGACGACGGCCTGGCCGTCCGCCGGCTCGACGGTGATGTCCACCCGGCCGTGGGCGTGCCGCCGGGCGTTGGCCAGCAGGTTGTCCAGCACCCGGATGAGCTGGCTGCGGTTGCCGAGGACGGTGACGTCGCTCCCGCCGTGCACGTCGATCGGCACGCCGCCGGCCGGCAGGGTGGCGATGGCCTCGCGCACCAGCGTGGCGAGGCAGAGGGCCTCGTGTTCCGCCGGGCTGCCCGAGCGGAGGCGGGCCAGCACCAGCAGGTCCTCGACGATGGTCTCCAGCCGCTGGGTGAGGGACAGCGAGTCTCTGATCGTCTGCCGGGGGTCGACGTCGTCGGGGTAGAGCACCGCCTCCTCCAGCCGGGCGCGCAGCCCGGTGAGCGGGGTGCGAAGCTCGTGGGAGGTGGTGGAGGCGAACCGGCGTTGCTGCTTAACCGCCTCCTCCAGCCGGGCCAGGGTCTGGTTGGCGGTGCAGGCGAGGAGCGCGTACTCGGTGCGGCCGGGCGGCACCGGCACCCGCAGGCTGAGGTCGCTCACCGTGATGTCGGCCATGGCCGCGCGGATCGCCGCCACCGGTCGCAGCGCGCGGCCGCCGACCCACCAGTTCCCCCACGCGACGAGGCCGGTGGCCAGCAGGACCCCGGCGGTGGTGAGGAGTTCGAGCCGGTGACCGGCCAGGATGCGCGGCTGGGCGGTCCCGGAGTAGACGAAATGGGGTTCGCCGTGCCAGATCTCGCGGGTCTCGAACGGGGGGATCCGGATGGCGGTGAACATCACGCACCCGTCCCCCGTACGGCACAGGGTGCCCTCCTCGATGCGGTTGTCGACCGGCGGCCGTTCGGGGCTGAGGGCGGGCCGGCGCGCCGCCGCGGGAGTGGCGGCCACCACCCGGCCGTGGGAGTCGACGAGCTGGAGCAGGTCGATGCGCCCCTCTGGCATGGGCCTGGGGGTGAGACCGGGCTGGATGGAGCCGATCCAGTTGGTGGCGGCCCGTTGCGCGTCACGGAAGACGCGGGCCTCGATCCTGTCCATGACCAGGAAGTCGATGCCCGCGCCGATCACGATGAGTACGAACAGGCACGCGGTTCCGACGATCAGCGTGGACCGTGCCCGTATCGATGCCGGGAGAAGGGACAGTCGCCTGCTTCCCAAGGAAACCTCCTTCCTGTTACGCAAAACACCAGGTCAGGGTACTTTCGAAGCTATCCGGCACAGACGAGATCAAGCAATGCGCACCCCATATACGGACCAAACGCAGGCCGGAACATTACCTGCGGCGGAACGGGCCCGTTCCGGCGACCGGGCGCCGCGCCGTCGAGCTCGGGATCGGGACAGGGGCCGCAAACGGGCTGGGCCGGGGTCGGAAACGGGGCTGGGGCCGGGGGCTGGGGGTCGAGGGCTGAGGGCCGGGGTCGGAGACGAGGCTGGAGCCGGGGACTGCGGGCCGGGGACTGCCGGGCCGGGGACTGCCGGGCCGGGGACTGCGGGCCGGGGTCGGAGGCTGGTGCTGGGGGCCGGGTCGGTGCCGGGGCTGGGCCGGGTCGTGATCGCGGTCCGGTCAACGCCGGTTCACGTGAGCGACGCCGCGACGAGGCCGGCGAGCAGCGCCGCCCGGCGGGGCATCTCGGCCACGATGACGTGCTCGTCCTCGGCGTGGGCACCGCCGCCCACCGCGCCGAGCCCGTCGAGGGTGGGGCAGCCGACCCCCGCGGTGAAGTTGCCGTCGGAGGCCCCGCCCACGGCGACGCCGAGCAACCGCCCGAGCCCGCGCTCGGCGGCGATCCGCTGGGCCAGTGCGAACAGCGCGGCCGAGGACGCGTGCTCCATCGGAGGACGGTTGGGGCCGCCGAGCACCTCCAGCCGGGCGCCGTCCACCCGCGGGGACAGGGCTCTGATCATCTCGTCCACCCGGTGCTGCGCGGCCGGTGTGGGCGTCCGGACGTCGACGGAGAGCCGGGCCGCCGCCGGCACCGTGTTCCTGGTGGTCCCGCCCACCACCACCGTCGGCGTGACGATCGCCCCGCCGGTGCCGTCCTGTCCTGCCTTCTCCCCGCCCGTACCGGCCTGTCCTGGCTCCGCCGCGCCCATGCCGGCCTGTGCCGGCCCCGCACCGCCCGGGTCCGGCCGCCGGCCGTTGACCTGGTCGGCGATCGCGGCGATGGCGAGGATCTGGTGGGCGACCTCGACCGCCGCGTTGATCCCCTTCTCGGGGTCGAGGCCCACGTGGGCGGCGCGGCCGTGGACGACCAGCTCGTAGGTCGAGGTGCCCTTGCGCGCCGTCTTCAGCGCGCCGCCGTCAGCGCTCGCCTCCAGGACGAACGCCGCCGCGCAACTCCGCGCCGACTCCTCGACCAGCGCGCGCGAGGTCGGCGAGCCGAGCTCCTCGTCTCCGGTGACCAGCACGCAGACCCCGTCGAGCGAGGGCAGCGAGGCCAGCGCGTGGAACATCTGCACCAGGCCGGCCTTCATGTCGAACACGCCCGGCCCCCGGGCGACGCCGTCGGTCACCTGCCAGGGACGGGTGCGCAGCGAGCCCATCGGCCACACCGTGTCGTGGTGACCGACGAGCAGCACGCGGGGCGTGCCGAAGCTCCACCGCAGGTGGGTGACGCCGCCGATCAGGATGGTCTCGGGCGTCGCTCCCAGCCGCGCGCCGCCCTGGCGCGCGACCACCCCCGCGCTGCGGGCCACCGCGTGGTGGTCGGCGGAGAACGACTCGCAGCCGACCAGCTCTTCCAGGTCTCGCAGCATGGCGTCGAGGTTCACAGCGGCCGCCCCGGCGCGACGACGGCGTGCGCGCCGGCGACGACGGTGGCTGTGGCTGTGGTGGCGGCGGCGGCGACGGCAGTGGCAGTGGCGACGGTGACGTGGTGGAGATCAGCGGACAAGTCTCACCCCTCCGATCACATGGACGGTCACCGTGACCGTATGACAGGCGAGCCCTGGCGCAAATCGTCCGAATCGCCCTGAGCGCGGAAGTGCGGGCGAGATGCCCGCCGGCCCGGCGGGGCAGATCGTGACGACGGTGTCGACCATCAGGTCGATCACCGTGGTGACCGGAACCGCCTCACGTGCCGGAAGCGGTGCCGCCAGAGCGCGGTCATCCCTTCCTCGACCTCGGCTCCGGCCCTCACACCGGCACGGGGGCGGCCGGCTCGCGGTGGTCAGGAGAGGCCGGGGCCGGTGAGGCGGCGTTCGCCCTTCGTGGTGAGCACGAACACCTGCCAGTTGTAGTACGCGTAGTAGGTGCGGCTGTCGCGCTTCATCTGGCGGGCGTGCCGCAGGACGGCGTCCACGTAGGCCTGGGAGTGGTTGTAGGCGTACAGCGCCCTGCGGTAGTCGCCTGGGGCGCCGGAGGACCGCAGGTAGTTGGCGGCGGCCGCGACGGCGTCCCCGGTGTCCTGGATGTCGCCGCCCATGCCGTAGGCCCGCCACGTCGCCGGCATGAACTGCATGGGGCCCTTCGCGCCCGTGTGGCTCGCCGACCGCACCCGGCCGAACTTGGTCTCCACGAGCATCACCGCGGCGAGCACCTCCCACTCCACGCCGAAACGCCGCTCGGCCCGCTTGAAGTGGCCGAGCAGGCCGTCGGCCGGCAGCGGGTCGCGCACCTTGAACGTCGCCTTGCCCGTGAGCGGGTGGGCCAGCGACAGCAGCTCGCGGACGGCCGTGGCGTCGTCCCTGGCCTGCGCGGCGATCGGCGCGCTCAGCCGGGCGAAGGCGCGCGAGGCCGTCTCGGGGTGGCGGGCGGCCCACCGGCACAGGCGCTGGTGGTACAGGGTGAGCAGCACGACGGACTCCGGCGGCCGGCCGCGCCCGGGGTCGCCGTCCTTGATCCAGGCGGTGATGGCCGTGCGCAGCGCGCGGGTGGTCCGGTCGAGGGCGCGGGCGAGCCCGGCCGGGTCGCCGGGGATCTCGGCGTCCGGCGGCGGGAGATCGGGCTGCCCGGCCGGCGTCCGCGCCGCGCTCGGCCCGGGTGAGGACGTCGCGGCCGGAGCGGAGCTCGCGGCCGAGGGCGGCGCGGCCGAGGGGGGCGCGCTCGACGCCCACCCGCACCCGCCCGCCGCCGCCAGTGCCACGGAGGCGAACGCGACCAGCGACACCACCCGGGTCCGACAGCGCGCGCCCGCCGAGTCCATCCCCATAGCGGTCCAACCTACAACCGGCGGCGCGGCGGGGCGCGCGGCGGCACGCCGTCCCCGATGCGGCGGCACGCCGTCCCGAATGGGGGCCGGCGGACGGGGTAGGCGAGGGGGATGAGAGTGCCCGGAGTCAGCAGGGACGGGGAGAGGGGGAGGCCGTGACCACCCGTACCGACGCTCAGGACGGTGCTCAGGACGGTGAGGGGTACGACGCTTCGCCGTATCTCCCGGGCAGGGACGATCTGCGCGCCCTCAGCGAGGCCGCCGCCGGCTGCCGGGGATGCCCGCTGTACCGCGACGCCACGCAGACCGTGTTCGGGGAGGGCGAGGCGACCGCCCGCGTGGTGCTGGTGGGGGAGCAGCCGGGTGACCAGGAGGACCGGCGCGGGCATCCCTTCGTGGGCCCGGCGGGCGGAATCCTGACGCGCGCCCTGGAGGAGGCCGGCATCGACAAGGCGCAGGCCTATGTCACCAACGCGGTCAAGCACTTCAAGTTCACCGTGCGGGACGCGGGCAAGAAGCGCATCCACAAGCCGCCGACGCTTCGTGAGATGGCGGCCTGCCGGCCGTGGCTGGTCGCCGAGCTGCGGGTCCTGCGCCCCGACGTCATCGTCGCCCTCGGGGCCACCGCGGGAAAGGCGCTGCTCGGCCCCTCCTTCCGGGTGACCAGAGAACGCGGCGTGCTGCTGCCCTTCCCGCCCGCCGGCGACGGAGCCGGCCCGTGGAAGGCGGCCTTCGCCGAGGAGGAGGCGCGCCTGCTGGCGACCATCCACCCCTCGGCCGTCCTGCGGGCCGATGACCGCGAGGCGATGTACGAGGGGCTGGTCGCGGACCTGCTGGTCGCCGCCGGCGCGCTGCGCTGACCGCCCGCCGCCGGCCTGTGGCGGCGGCTTGCGGCGGCGCGCCGGTCACCGGCGACGGCGAGATGCAACGTCATGGGATCTCCTTCGTGTGAGCCCGAGGTGGTCGCGCAGTGCCGCGGTGATGGTCATGGGTAGCAGTAGGAGTCGGAGGAGGCGTCGCCGCCCTGGAGCCGCACCTGGTGGGCCCGCAGGCCGCGGAAGTCGTCGCCGTGCGGGAAGAAGCGCTCGTCGAAGGCGAACGACTCGGAGTCGATCTTGGCCAGCCAGGCGCCGACCCCCTCGGGGTAGAACTGGTCGTCCCACGCCCCGTACAGCGAGTTGGTCACGTACACGCGCCTGCCGTCACTGCTCACCTCCACCATCTGCGGGCCGCCGCGCAGCGGGACGTCCGCCGCCGGATGAGCCTGCGTGCGGGTGATCCCGCCGATGCGCAGAGAGCCCCAGCTCGACCGGTGCGAACGGGTCGCTCACGTCGTACTGCTTGATCTCGCCCGTCCCCCAGCAGGAGACGTACAGGCGCCGGTCGTCCACGGACAGGTCGATGTCGGTGACCAGCGGCGGCCATGTCATCAATAATTCCCGCATTGCCTATGGAGTCAATAGGTAGTGTGCGACCGTTCACGCGGCGGAGTCGTTGCTGGTGGGCGGCCTGCGGTGGAGCGCCCTCGGCGAACCTCGGTGAACTCGGGAGAGGATGGCAGGTGGAGAGCCGCCACTCCACCAGGGATATCTATGTACAACCGGTAGGAAATATTGACTTATGGCTCTCCGGCGTCGTAGGTTCGATCCATGGGCCAAGCGCTTTACCTCACGCGGCGCTCGCATGTGGACTTCGGCCACATCGCCAGCGCGCAGTGTCGCTGATCGTCGCTGATCGACCGCTGATCGCGTATCGCGGGCGTCATCCACGCCCTCGCACACCGGCGAGGGGGCGCGCGGCCACGGTGCCGCCGCGGCCCGGCCTCGCGATTCCGCGTGGCCGACGGTGTCCACGCCTCCCCTGACCGCACCTGCTACCCCGGAAAACCGTTCCCCCTGGCACGCCTCGCCCGCGGCGCGGCGTCGCGCGAGCGTGCCCTTTCTCCATGAGGCCTTTTCGTGATCAGACACAGACATGCGCTCATCCCCGTCCTGCTTGCGATGTCGCTCACCGCGTGCGGCTCGGCCTCCGGCGCCGCCAAGCCGGGCGGCCCCGAGGTCACCGAGCTGCGCTACCAGGGCAGCGTCGGGGCCGTCACCTTCCCCGAGCTGGCGGAGCACCTCGGCTACCTCGCCCCCGTCAAGCTCAAGTGGATCGGCAACACCATCTCCGGCCCGCAGGACATCCAGGCCGCGGCCACCGGCCAGACCGACTTCGGCGGGGCGTTCAACGGCGCCATCATCAAGCTCGCCGCGGCCCACGCGCCCATCAAGGCGGTGATCGGCTACTACGGCAGCGACAAGGACAGCTACATCGGCTACTACGTCGCCGACGGCTCGCCGATCAAGGGCCCCCGCGACCTGATCGGCAAGAAGATCGGCGTCAACACCCTCGGCGCCCATCTGGAGGCCGTGGTGAAGGAGTACCTCAAGCGCGGCGGCCTGACCCCGGAGGAGATCGACAAGGTCGAGCTGGTGGTCGTCCCGCCGGTCAACACCGAGCAGGCGCTGCGCCAGGGCCAGATCGACGTGGCCGCGCTCTCGGGCATCCTGCGCGACAAGGCCCTCGCGCGCGGCGGCATCCGCCCCGTGTTCAAGGACATCGACCTGTACGGCCCGTTCACCGCCGGCAGCGTCGTGCTCACCCAGCGGTTCATCCAGCGGAACCCGAACACGACCCGCAAGTTCGTCCAGGCCTTCGCCAAGGCGGTGGAGTGGACCCAGACCCACTCCCGTGACGAGGTGATCGCCGAGTACAAGAAGATCATCGCGGCGCGGGGCAGGAACGAGGACGCGGGGAGCGTCGCCTTCTGGAAGAGCAGCGGCGTCGTCCAGAAGGGCGGCGTGATCGAGGCCAAGGACTTCCAGACCTGGGTCGACTGGCTGGAACGCGAAGGCGAGATCAAGCCGGGCCAGGTCAAGACGGACGACCTGTTCACCAACGAGTACAACCCCTTCCAGAACGGGAACGCCTCATGACCCCCGCCGGCCGTCCCGCGCCCACGAAGGAGGCGCCGTGACCATCACCGCCACCCGGGTCCCGACCCGGACGAAGATCGGCATCAGAGACGTCGGCAAGACCTTCCAGGTGAGGGGAGCCGCCCGGCCGTTCACCGCCGTCGAGGGCGTCGACCTGGACGTGCTGGAAGGAGAGTTCCTCACCCTGGTCGGCCCGAGCGGCTGCGGCAAGTCCACGCTGCTCGACCTGATCGCCGGCCTCACCGCGCCCACCTCCGGCGAGATCCTCATCGACGGCCGGGCGGTGACCGGGCCCGGCCTTGACCGCGGCATCGTGTTCCAGCAGTACGCCCTGTTCCCCTGGCGCACGGCCCTGGCCAACGTCGAGTTCGGCCTGGAGGCCAAGGACGTGCCGAGGAGGGAACGGCGTGAGCGGGCCCGCCACTACCTCGACCTCGTCGGGCTGGCCGGGTTCGAGCAGCGCTACCCGCACGAGCTGTCGGGCGGCATGCGCCAGCGCGTCGCCATCGCGCGCAGCCTGGCCTTCGACCCGGACGTGCTGCTGATGGACGAGCCGTTCGCCGCCCTGGACGCCCAGACCCGCGAGTCGCTCCAGGAAGAACTGCTGCACATCTGGGAGAAGACGCACAAGACGATCGTCTTCATCACCCACGGCATCGACGAGGCGGTGTACCTGGGCCGGCGGGTCGCGGTGATGACCTCACGGCCCGGCCGGATCAAAAAGATCATCGACGTGGCGTTCGGCTCGCGCGAGGGCGACCTGCGCGCCGACCCGCGGTTCGGCGAGTACCGCCACGAGATCTGGACCCTGCTGCGCGACGAGGTCGCGGCGGCCCAGGAACAGGAGCGGACCATTGGCTGACACCCTCGCCGTCCCCGGCACGACCACCCCCGGCGCCACCGCGCCCGGTACGACCGCCCACGCCCCCGCGGCATCCGGCGCGCCGGGGCCCGCCACCGGGGTTACCGGCGCCGGCGCTTCGGCGACCGCCGCCGCGGCGTCCGCGACTTCCAGAGTCGCGGCGCGGGCGGCGCTGCCGGCGCGGCGGTCGCTGGCCCTGGTGCTGCTGGCCGTCGCCTGGGAGACGCTGCCCCGCGCCGGAGTGGTGGACCGGGTCTTCGTGCCCCCGCTGTCGGAGGTCCTGCTCGCCTGGTACGACCTGCTGGCCGGCGGGCAACTGCTGGAGCACTTCCAGGCCTCGCTGATCCGGTCGATCTCCGGGTTCGGCCTGGCCATCGTGCTGGCCATCCCGCTCGGCCTGGCCATCGGGTGGTACCGGCCGGTCGCCGACTTCCTCAACCCCGTGCTGGAACTGTTCCGCAACACCTCGCCCGTGGCTCTGCTGCCGGTGTTCATCCTCATCATGGGCCTCGGCGAACCATCCAAGATCAGCTTCATCCTGTACGCCTGCGCCTGGCCGATCCTGCTCAACACCGTCGGCGGTGTGCGCACCGTGGAACCGTTGCTGATCAAGTCGGCCCGCTCCATGGGGCTCGGCCCGCTCAGGCTGTTCCGCAAGGTGATCCTCCCGGCGGCCGTGCCCACGATCTTCACCGGCATCCGGCTGGCGGGCGCCTACTCCATCCTCGTGCTGCTGTTCGCCGAGATGGTCGGTGCCAAGGCCGGGCTCGGCTACCTCGTCCAGGACGCCCAGTTCAGCTTCCGCATCCCGGACATGTACGCCGGGATCATCACGATCTCCGTGCTCGGCCTGCTGTTCAACCTGCTCCTGCTCACCGTGGAGCGCCGCTTCTCGACCTGGAGGACCACCGCATGACCACCCGCAGGCTCCATCTGAACGCCTTCCTCATGGGCGTGGGTCACCACGAGGCGGCCTGGCGCCATCCGCGCACCGAGCCCGCCCGCCTCACCGACGTCCGCCACTACCAGGAACTGGCGCGCATCGCCGAGCGCGGCCTGCTCGACTCGGTGTTCCTCGCCGACGGCCTGGCGCTGCAGGGCGACGTCCGGCACAACGCGCTCGGCGGGCTCGAACCGCTCACCCTGCTGTCGGCCCTCGCGACGGTGACCGACCACATCGGGTTGATCGCGACCGTGTCCACCACCTACAACGAGCCGTTCCACGTGGCCCGCAAGTTCGCCTCGCTGGACCACATCAGCGGCGGCCGGGCGGGGTGGAACATCGTCACCTCCGCCGGCGAGGCCGAGGCCCGCAACTTCGGCGTCCAGCGGCCCGCGCACGCCGACCGGTACGCCAGGGCCACCGAGTTCCTCGAGGTCGTCACCGCGCTGTGGGACAGCTGGGAGGACGACGCGATCGTCGGCGACCGCCACCGCGGGCACTACGCCGACACCAGCAAGATCCACGCGCTGCACCACGACGGCGCCCACTTCCGGGTGGGCGGCCCGCTGAACACCTCGCGCTCGCCGCAGGGACGCCCCTTGCTCGTGCAGGCCGGGTCCTCCGAGGACGGCAAGGAGTTCGCCGCCCGCTTCGCCGAGGCCGTCTTCACCGCTCAGCAGACCCTCGCCGACGGCCAGGAGTTCTACGCCGACCTGAAGTCGCGGGTCGCCGCGTACGGCAGGCGGCCGGACGAGGTGCTGATCCTGCCCGGCATATCGCCGATCATCGGCTCTACCGAGCACGAGGCCCGGCGACTGGAGAAGGAACTCGAAGACCTGATCATCCCCGCATACGGGCTCGCGCAGCTCTCGCACCTGGTCGGCATCGACCTGGAGGAGGACGCGCTGGACCGGCCGCTGCCCGACGTACCGGTCGAGACGGAAGGCGCGCAGAGCCGCCGCAAGCTGGTCGTCGAGCTCGCCCGCCGGGAGGATCTGACCGTGCGGCAGCTCCTCGGCCGCCTGGCCGGCGGGCGCGGGCACCGCGTCGTCACCGGCACGCCCGAGCAGATCGCCGACCAGATCCAGGAGTGGTTCGAGAACGGCGCGGCCGACGGCTTCAACATCATGCCGCCGATCCTGCCGGGCGGCCTTGAGCACTTCGTGGACCACGTCGTGCCGGAACTGCAGATCAGAGGCCTGTTCCGCACCGAGTACGAGGGCCGCACGCTGCGCGGCAACTACGGGCTGGCCCGGCCCGCCTCGCGGTACGCGGCGGCCGAGGCCGCCGAGGCCGGCCGCATCGGCGAGATCGACGGCGGCGGCGAAGGCGGGCGTCTCGGCGGCGACGGCGGGCGGCTCGACGTGGTGGTGGCGTCATGAGCCCGCTGGTCGCGCTGGTCGGCAATCCCCGCGCGGGATCAAGGACGCTGACGGCCGCGGTGGCGGCCGCCGAGGCGGTCGGGCGGCGCACTGGACACGACGGGCCCGTGGAAATCGTGGACCTGTCGGCGCTCGGGCAGCGCCTGCTCGCCCCCGTCCCGTCGCCCGCGGTGGAGGCGGCGCTGGAGACGGTCACACAGGCCGGCGTGCTCGTCGTGGCCAGTCCCACCTACAAGGCCACCTACACCGGCCTGCTGAAGGTGTTCCTCGACCGGATCCCGGCGGGCGCGCTGGCCCGTGTCGTGGCGCTGCCGCTGCTGGTCATGGGCGACCCCCGTCACGCCCTGGCCGTCGAACTGCACCTGCGCCCGGTGCTGACCGAGCTCGGCGCCCAGGTCCCGACCCCTGGACTGGCACTGCTGGAATCCCGGATACCGGATCTGGAGGCGGCCCTCACAGGCTGGGCCGACCGGGTCGCTCCTCAGGTCGCCGCGGCGTTGCGAGAAAGGGCGGAGATATGACCGAGACCGTCCCCGCCCAGCGCCCCCCACTCCGCCCACCCGCCCGCAACGGCGCTGCCGTATCCGCCGCGCCCGGTCGGAACGGCGGTGCCGTGCGCGCCAGGCCGGGAGGTGCGGTGCCGGGTTCAGCGGTGGACGGCGGCACGTTCCGGCAGGCGCTCGCCGTGCACGCCGCCGGGGTCGTCGTGATCACCGCGCAGAGCGATGGCGTGCCGGTAGGGCTGACCGCCACCTCGTTCTCCTCGGTGAGCCTGGACCCGCCCCTGGTGTCGTTCTATGTCGACCAGGAGTCCACCACCTGGCCCTGGCTGCGGGCGGCCGACCACTTCGCGGTCAACGTCCTGACCGGAGACCAGGCGGAGCTGGCGGCGCGGTTCGCCCGCAAGGGCGTCGACCGCTTCGCCGAGCCCACCCGATGGCGGCCCGGACCGCTGGGGGCGCCGCTGCTGCAGGACGTCTCGGCGCACCTGCTGTGCCTGCCCTACGACACCTTCGACGTGGGGGACCACGTGCTGGTCGTCGGGTTGGTGGCCGAGGCGGAGGTGTACCAGCCCGGCCGTCCCCTGCTGTACCACCAGGGCCGCTTCGGCCGCTTCACGCCCCATCCCTGACCCTTGAACCCTCCCAGGAGACCTCCTCCCAGGAAACCCGTCCCGGATGACCGGTCCCGGATGACCGGTCCCGGATGACCGGCACCCGAAGACCGGCACTCGAAGACCGGTGCCTGATGACCGGTCCCGAAGACCGGCCCCCGCGGGCCCGGCTCACGCCCCCGGGCCGGCGGGCGGCTCCCCGCCGGCCGTCCTACCCGCGCACGTCACGGACAGGACGGCCGGTACGCGGGCGTCTGACCGCCCGCTCACGTCCCAGCGCCCCCCGCGGGGAGCTTGGTCCCGGCGTCGGTCCTGCCGGCGCGCAGACTCGCTTCGGCCGACTTCGCGCCCGTCAGGTCCGCCCCCGTCAGGTCGGCACCGGTCAGGTCCGCACCCTTGAGGTTCGTTCCCTTCAGGTCCGCGCCGCGCAGGATTGCTTCACGCAGATTCGCGTCGCGCAGGTCCGCCCCGTTCAGGCTCGCCCTGCTCAGATCGACGCCGCGCAGGTCCGCCCCGCGCAGGTCGGCGTTGAACAGGTCCACCCCGCTGAGGTCCGCCCGGCCTAGATCCGCCTTCCTCAGGTCCGCCTCGAACAGATCCACCCCGCGCAGGTCCGCGCCGTGGAGGTTCGCCTGGCTCAGGTTCGCCATGAACAGGACCGCGTACGGCAAGTCCGCGCTGTGCAGATACGCCTTGTGCAGGTCGGCGCCGGACAGGTCCGCGTGCGCGAGGTTGGCCCCGCCCAGGCGGGCCCCGCGCAGGTCCGCCCGGGTGAGGACGGCGGTGCCGAGGTTCAGGCCGCTCAACTCCGCGCCCGGCACACGGATGCCGGCCAGGTCGCAGTTGCAGACCCAGTCGTGCCCCGGCTGCCCCGGCGCGGTGTCCGGCGCGTCGTACACGCTGCCGAGCACGGTCAGCGCCATCTGCACGTCGGTGGCCGGCCGCCCGAGTGGCAGGGACTCCGACATCGAGTCGTGCTCGCGCACGTACGCGGACATGACATCGGCGGTCGTCACACGGTCTCGTTGCGAATCCCGCGCCAGGCGTCGCAACGTGTGGATCGCGTCCAGCCGGACCTCGGCCTTCTCAGAACCGAGCCGCTCGACGGCCTCGGTGTACCCGGCGGTGGTCTGCCTGGGCCGTGGGCTCTCCATGGACTCGGCGGCGTAGGCCAGGCCGCCCGCGGCCAGCAGCATCCCGAGGGCGACCTCCCACGTGCTCATCCGTTGCAGGAGCGTCTTCCGCTCGGCGACGGGCGCGTCGTCGGGGGATCCTTCAGGCGGGCGGGCCCCGATCTCCTTCGGCGTGCGCGGCCACAGGCCGGGGCGGCGGCGCCATCCGCTCGCGAACCGGCGGCCGGCGCCGATCAGGAGGGACGCGGCCGCGAGGATGGTGAGCGCCACGGGAGGGAGGTCCGCCGTGGAGTACGGCGGCACCAGGTAGCCGGGAAGCCATTCCAGGACCCGTCGCCACCAGCCGGTGCCGGGTGCGCCGGCGAACAAGAGGGTCATGGTGGCGATGACGGTGATGACGACCATGCCGATCGACCAGACCAGAACTCGCCGCGGACGCGCTCGCCGTGATGTCACAGCAGTAATTCGACCGGAATGCAGGCACCGAATGCCGGAATTCCACGGAACTGTCACTTCGCCGACTCTCCGGACACCCGAATCCGTGAACGCACCCGGCCACGCAGGGCCGGCCGGCGCGGATGCCGGTCAGGGCGGTGGGGGCAGGAAGCAGGGCTTGACGGTGGGTCAGTGAGGGAGGGGGTGGGTTTCGGGGTTCGTGTCGCTGGGTTTTGTCGCGGGGGTGTCCGGGGGGGTTGCGGGGGTGTCCGGGAGGAGGGAGCGGACGCGTGGGATCGGCGAGGGCAGCAGCCAGAGCAGCGAGAGCGTTCCGCCGATCGCGCCGATGAGGAGGGTCGCCCGGAGTCCGATGAGGGTGGCGAGGAGGCCGCCCAGGACGGCGCCCACAGGGCGCAGGCCGTAATTGATCGTGCTGAACGCGCCGGCCACTCGACTGCGCATGCCGTCGGGGATCACATGGGTCTGCAGGGAGTTGAGGTTGACGTCGAACAGCATGACGCCGACGCCGGAGAGGAACTCGGCTAGGGCCAGGGCTCCGGCGCGAGCCCAGACGGGGCCGCCCGCGGCGGCGGCGATGGCGATCGGCGCGGGGAACGACACGGCGCCCACGACGATGCTGCGGCCCACGCCGAGCCTTCGCGAGACCTTCGGGGCGATCACCGCGCCGAGCAGCGCGCCTGTGGCGCCGATCCCGAACGCCATGCCGATGACTCCGGCGGTCAGTCCGAGGTGCCGGCTGGCGAACAGCACGAGCAGTCCGTTGCCGGCGACGAGCGTGAAGAAGTTGAGGGTCGCCGCGCACCCGAGGCTCGCCCGCAGCACCGGGTGGCGGATGACGAACACCAGTCCCTCCCTGGCACGCCGCAGCAGCGGGGGAGCCGATTCGTCATGGGCGACAGGCGGTGCGCCGATCGAGACCCGGCCGATCAGAACCGCGGACGCCAGGAAGGTGAGGGCGTCGATGACGACGGCGACGGGAGCGGTCAACGCCTGGATCAGGACACCGCCGATCGCCGGACCGGCGACGTACGACGCCGACCGGCTGGCATTGAGCTTGCTGTTCGCGTCGATGTAGGACGACCGGGGCACCAGGTGGGCGAAGAACGGCGGATAGGCGGTGTTGAACAGCACCTGCGCGGCGCCGGTCAGCAACGCCACGGCGTACAGCTGACCCAGCGTCACCGCCCCTACCAGGTAGGCTGCCGGGAGGGAGAGCAGTACGGCGGCGCGCACCAGGTCGGCGAGGACCATCAGGCGCCGTTTGTGGACGCGCTGGTCGACCCAGGCGCCGAGGACGATCGCGAGCAGGTACGGGGACCAGGTGAGCGCGGTCAGCCACGCCACCTGACCGGCGGAAGCGTGCAGCGCGCCCACGGCGATCAGCGGCAGGGCCAGTTCGGTGATCCGGTCGCCGAACTGCGAGACCGACTGGCCGGCCCAGAAGCGGCGGAACCGCTGGTCACGCCACAGCGACACCTTGACGGCCTGGGCGTCCACGGCGCTCAAGACGTCCCGCCGGTCTGCTCGTCGGCACGCTCCGGCAGGACGTGGCGCAGCAGGCGGACGCCACGCGCGCCGGCCGGACGCGCGGCCTCCTCACGCGTCACGTAGGGCGCGAGAACGCGCTCGATGGCGTCCTCGATGGCGGCGAGCTCGTCGGCGGAGACCACGACGCGGGTGTCGGCCAGGCCCGCGAGCCTGAGCCACTCCGGTTCGAGCCCGGGCTCGACCTCGGCGGCCCACCGGCTCGACAGCTCTCCCGAGCGCAGGAACATCTCCCGGGTCAGGAGCCGCGCGGCCGACCTGCCCTCTTCGTCGTCCGGATCCGCCGGCGGCTCGAACCGGAAGCCGCGCGCCACCGCCTCCCATCGCCGCTGCCTGCGGTCGGGGCCGGGCTCGGCGTCGCGGACCAGCCCGAAGCCCGCCAGGTGGCGCAGATGCCAGCTGGTCACCGATGGGGTCGCTCCGACGTGCGGCGAGAGCTGCGTCGCCGTCGCCGGCCCGTGTCGCCGCAGTCGTTCGAGGATCGCCAGCCGCACCGGGTGCGCCAGCGCTCGCATCGCCTGTGGATCGGTTATCTCGATGTCGCCGAGGCGGTTGCCGGTCTCCATAGTGTGAGAGTGTTCTCTCATATTATGTGAGAGTCAAGTCTCACATCTGCGGGCACCGGAGTGGCGGGAACGCGGCCTCGTACGCGGGGCCGCGATGGTGCGTCAGTCCATGCCGCGCAGTTTGCGGAACCAGGAGCGTCTTCTGGGACGCGGCCGCGACGGGGGCCCGGCGGGTGCGCGCTCGGGCTCGGCGGGGCGGCGCTCGCGCCAGTCGCGGACGATCTCCTCGACGTCGAAGGGCATCAGGGTGAGCGGCGGGCCCGACATCGCCTTGCGGTGACCCTCGACGATCTTGGCGTTGATACCCGTCACGATCGCGCGCACCTCGGCCTCCGATCGGGCGCGCGCCGCCGCAGCGAGGGCCTCCTCGGCCTCCTTGCGCAGCGCCAGGGTGCCGGGCAGCGGGAACGACAGGTTCTCCTCGCGGAGCTTCTGCTTGATCCACCACATCTCTTCGTGCTGCTCGCCCTGGCCGGGCAGCGGCTTGCCCGCGCCGGGCAGGTCGTCGAACGCGCCGCGCTCGGCGGCCTCGCGGATCTGGCGGTCGATCCACGTCTCGAAGGAGACGCCGGGTGGTTTGCGCTCTGTCACGGGCTCGCCCCCAGTCACGTCGGCCATCACGTGCACTACCTGCCTGCCACGATAGGCGCCCGCCGCCTTCCCCGGCGAGGCGCGGTCAGGCCGCGGTCGCGGGCTCCTCGACCAGCGCGACCCGCACGGCGGCCGGGTCGTCCCCGGACAACGGGACGGCGAACACCGCCGTCCGCCCTCGCGCCGCGTACACCACGAAGCGCACGCCGTCCTCGTCCCACACCTCCCGCACGTCCGAGCTCAGCCGCGCGGACGCCGAGCAGTACGCCGGGCTGCGGTAGAGCAGGCGCAGGCTGACCTCAAGCGGGACCTCCCCCGGCGAGGGCGCGGTGAGCGGGCCGCGCACCCGCACGAGCAGCCGGCGCAGCGGCAGCAGCCAGCCGCGGTCCAGCTCAGGCGACAGTGCGAGCAGAGCGGCGGCCTCGGCCAGGCCGAGGGCGAACAGCGGCCCGTCGAACGGGTAGGGCCGCGCCCACATCGCAAGGACACTCGCGGCGAGCAGCAGGCCCGCGCGGGCGAGGCCGCGGGTGTCCACCGGCCGGGCGTGCGCGCCCAGGCAGCCGCACGAGGAGTCCGGCGCGGCCAGGCGGGCGTAGGCGAGATAGGCCAGGAAGCCGGTGGAGAGCACGGCGGCGGCCGCCCCCTCCGCCGGCGCGGAGGGCGGCAGCAGCAGCGCCGCCGCCACCGCCAGTTCCAGCACGCCGACGAGCCGCAGGACCGGGACCGCGCGCGCCGGGCCGACCAGGCGTGCCAGGGCGGTGCGCCCGGCCTGCGCCCGCGTACGGCGGCCCGCCAGTTTCAGCACGGCCGCCCACGCCAGAAGCGGGCCGATCACGTACGGCTGCAGCGCCGCGATCCCGTTCATCTGTCGCTCCTAGTGGGGGGAGAAGACGGTGGCGATGTCGACCTGGTTGGTGTCGGGCCGCCAGGCGCCGAGCACCTGCACGTGCTGGCCGACGCGCAGCGAGGACAGGTCGGCCGACGGCGGCGCGTCGGAGTAGACGGCGACCGACCTGCCCGGCACCTGGTGGCAGAGGATCTCCTGCCCGTTGTGGTCCAGGTGCAGCTTCTCGCCGGTGATGTTCCGGATGTGGCCCTTTACGTTGACGATGTTCAGCCACACCGACTCGGCGGCGAGCACGCCGTCCGGCATGCGCACCCCCCGCGCGTAAAGGCCGTCCCCGGGGCGGGCCTCGTCGAACGCGACCGGCCCGAGCTTCCACAGGCTCGTCCCGTCGACGACCCGGATGCGGTGGAACACCATGTTCGAGCCCAGCACGAACAAGGTGTCGTCCCGGATGGAGCGGATGCGGCCCTCGGCGAAGTTCGGGTCGGGCGCGCCCGGCTGGATGGCGGGCGCCGCGGCGCCGAACGCGGCCTCCGGGCCGAGCGACCCCATCGCGGTCGCGGCGAGCACTCCGGCGCCGCCGCCGAGCACCGCGGACTTGAGCAGTTGCCTTCTGCTGGTCATGGCGGCCTCCTAGGGAACCGAGATCTCGCACGGCCGCAGCCCGGCCGAGAGGCCGGCGATCGCGCTGAAGGCCGCCGGGGTCAGGTCGATGAGCCGGTTGCTCGCGCAGGTCGCGCCGCAGCAGCTGCGCTCGCCGCAGAACAGGTCCGTCTGCGGGCCGCAGTCGGCGATCGAGGTGACGACGCTGGCGCCGGTGCACAGCGCCGTCGTGCGGTGGGCGAAGCCGCAGGTCCTGCGGGAGAGGCTGACGCCGCAGGTGTCCGGACGCGTGATCGACAGGCACGCGTCGGAGGTGTTGGGCCAGGCGTGTTGCATGCTGCCGGAGTTGCAGGTGCCGCAGGCCCCCCTGCCGGTGCTGCCGCACGGCCCCCAGGCCGAGCCGCAGCAGAACCAGGAGACCTCTCCCCGGACGGGGCCGAGCAGATCATGGGGTGGATCGGCGAACTGGCTGCGCGCCATGCGCGTCCTCCTAGGGGTTGGGATGCGGGGTCCCGATGCAGGTGGTACGGCTGGGCGGAAACTTCCTGACAAATCCCATGAATAACAGGTAACAAATCTTCGTCAACGACCAACTTTCGATCAGCCAAAAGCTATGGACCCCTCCGCGCCCGTACCCCGGCCGTGCCGTGGGCGCGTGCGCGCGCCGTTCGCCCCCGCGGATGGCGATCGTCCCGTCTCGCGGGGGGGCTAGGTGAGCGTCCGGCCCGGCCCGCGGCGAGGGTCGCGGCGAGGTTCGCGCGCGGTCAGTCGCTCTGGGCCGGATCGCGGGCCAGGGAGGCGAGGAAGCGGGCGGCCTCGGTGGCGACCGCCGGCAGAGCTCGTGGCGGGTCGTCGGAGCGGGCCAGGAGCATGCCGGCCTCGCACAGCGCGCCGAACATCAGTTGGGCGCGGACGGACAGGTCGCCGCCGATCATGTGGCCGTCGGCGACCGCGGCTCGCATGCCCTGCGTGAGCACGCGCAGCGTGTGCTCGTACTCGATCTCGCGCACCGCCTCCCAGCCGAGGACGGCGGGCCCGTCCAGCAGCACGATGCGGCGGAACGCCGGATCCAGGCAGTGCTCCAGGAAGACCAGGCAGCCGCGCAGCAGCCCCGACCAGGAGTCGGGCTCGGCCGAGGCGGAGGCCTCCAGCGTGGCCGAGATCCGCCGCTGCTCGCGTTCGAACACCTCGCGGAACAGCGTCGCCTTGTTGAGGAAGTGGTGGTAGGCGGCGCCCTTGGTCACCCCGGCCGCGGCGGCGACCGCCTCGATCGTGGTGGCGGCGTAGCCGTCGCGCCCGAACAGCTCTTGGGCGGCGGTGACGAGCTTGGCGGTCGTCACGTCGGATCGCTCCGCCTGGGTACGGCGGGCCATGGCACCCCCTTGACACTCATCAGAGCCGAACATAGATTCGATTTCCAGTTACATACCCGCGGTATGGAAGTGAGTCGTCAATGACCCAACCCCTGATCGCAATCTACGGTGCGACCGGACATACCGGGCGACTCGTCGCCGCCGAGCTGCAGGCGCGCAGGCAGCCCATGGTGCTGGCCGGGCGCGACTCTGCGGCGCTGGAGGTCATGGCCACCGAGCTGGGCGCCCGAGCCCACCACGCCCCGCTGGACGACCCGGCGGCCCTGCGCGGGCTCGCCGAGAGCGCGGCGGTGCTGATCCACTGCGCCGGCCCCTTCTCGGTCACCGGCGAGCCGGTCGCCTCGGCCGCCGCCGAGGCGGGCTGCCACTACATCGACCACGCCGTCGAGCCGCACCACGTCAAGCGCCTGTTCGACTCGCTGCAGGCGCCGGCCCAGCACACCGGGGCCACGATGATCCCCTCGCTGAGCTTCTACGGAGGCCTCGGTGACCTGCTCGCCGCCGCCGTGGCCGACGGCATGACCGGCATCGACCGCGTGACGGTCGCCTACGCGGTCACCGGCTGGCGGCTGACCACCGGAGCGCTCGCCACGGCCCGGCAGCTCTTCGCCGAGACCCAGCGCATCGGTTTCACCGACGGCGCCCTGCGCGTCGGGTACGTCGAGCCGCGCAACGCGGTGTTCGCCTTCCCGCCGCCGCTCGGCCCGCGCACCATGATCGCCCCGGTGCCGTTCCCCGAGGCGCTGACCATCCCGCGGCACATCCCCGCCCGCAACGTCGAGGCCATGCTGACGGCGAGGACGTTCGAGGAGGAAGGCGTGTTCGACAGCGAGGACGTCACACCAGGCGACCGGGCGCGCACCGAGTTCACCGTCGCCGTCCAGGCGATCACCGAGCACGGGGGCCGTGCCGGGCTGCTCACCGGGCGCGATCTGTGGCGGGCGGGAGCCCTGGCCTCGGTGGAGGGCGCCCTGCGGCTGGCGGGCGGCGACGTCCCCGCCAAGGGCGGCGTCCTCAGCGCCGCCGAGGTGTTCCCCGCCGAGCCGTTCCTGCGCGCGCTCGAAGGGCTCGGCGCCTTCACCGTCACCTTGTGACCGGACACGGACCGGACACGGACCGGACGTGAACGCGAGGCCTGAAGCCGGCGAGGCCGGCGTGAGACGACACCGCGCGGGCGGCGAAGGGACCCGAACGCGCCATGACGGAGGAGGCACGATGGAACCGGTGCTGGTCACGGGCGCGGCCGGAGGGCGGCAGGGGTCGACCGGGCTGCACGTCGCCCGCATGCTGCTCGAACGCGGGCAGGCCGTCCGGGCGCTGGTGCGCCACGACGACGCCAGGGCCGACCGCCTGCGCGCGCTGGGCGCGCAGGTCGTCCTCGGCGACCTGCGCGAGATCACCTCGGTGATGCCCGCCCTCGACGGGGTGCGACGGGCGTTCTTCACCTATCCGGTGACCGCCGGCATGCTCGACGCCGCGGCCGTCTTCGCGGCGGCCGCCCGGCGGGAAGGGCTCGAACGCGTCGTCGAGGTCTCGCAGCTCGCGGCCGACCCCTACGCGGGCACGCCGCACATGCGCCGCCACTGGGTCGCGGAAGAGCTGTTCGACCGGGCCGGCGCCGGCGCGGTCCACCTGCGCGCGGGGGTGTTCTTCGAGAACCTCGCCGTCCTGGTGCGGGCCGGCGGCGGACGCGAGCTGACGCTGCCGCTCGGGTCGCCCGAGACGGTGCTCCCGCTGGTCGCGGCCACGGACGTGGCCCGGGTGGCGGTCGGCGCGCTGACCTCCGCCGAGGGCGCGGCCGATCCGGTGATCCGGCTGACCGGCGAGGTCATGACCATCGGCGACGCCGCGCGCGCCTTCGGCGAGGGCCTGGTCTACGTCGACCAGCATCCGGGGGAGTGGCGGCGCAAGGCGATGGCGCTCTACGACGACCCGGTGGCCGTCGAGCACCTGTCCCACCTGTGGGAGCTGTTCCGCGTCATCGGCGGCCACCACGAGCTCTACCAGGTGACCGAGGCGATCGAACGCGTCGGCGGGCGCCCGCCGCTCACACTGCGCGAGTTCGCCGCCGCCGAAGGGCCGTTCTGCTGAGGCCGATGGCCTGATCCGAGGGACGGGTGGCCCGATCGACGGCCATGGGTGGCGCCCTCCGGCGCCTTGAGGGGTTCGATGACCCCGAAACCGACCGGAAGGACGATCACCATGTGGATCACGCGCGGCCGAGGCCGTACATGACCGCGGTCACTTCTCCCCTTCAGGGTGAGCGCGCGGTCGTCGCCCGGCAGGTGCTGATCGCGCTCGGCCTGGCCACCGGGCCGGTGGTCGCGCTCGGCTTCACCCGCTTCGCCTACGCCCTGCTGCTGCCCGCCATGCACCACACCCTCGGGTGGTCCTACGCGCAGGCCGGCAGCATGAACACCGCCAACGCCGCCGGCTACATCCTGGGCGCCGCGTCCGCCGCCCACTGGGCGCGCAGGCTCGGCGACCGCGCCGCGTTCCTGTGGAGCCTGGCCCTCAGCGCCCTCGCGCTGCTGGCCGCCGCCGTGTGGACGGACTTCGCCGCGCTGCTGGCGTCTCGGTTCGTCGGAGGGCTGGCCACGGCCGTCACCTTCGTCGTCGGCTCGGCGCTGGCTTCCCGCGTCGCCGCCGGCCCGCCGCCGGCCGCCGGCGTCTCTGGCGCGCCGCCGGCCTCGGGCCGGTCGGCCGGCACCCGCGGCGTCGCGGGCGCCCCGCGACGCCGCTCCGTGCTGCCGGTCGCGGTCTACATGGCGGGCGTCGGCATCGGGGTGGTCATCTCCGGGCTCCTCGTGCCCGCCGCGCTGTCGGCCGGCGACTGCGGCTGGCGGCTGGGCTGGCTGCTCATGGGCGCCGCCGCCGTGGTCGCGCTGCTGCCCGCCTGGCTCGGTGCGAGGCACGTCCCCGACCTCGCCGGCACGCACGCCGCCGTCCTGGCCCGGCACCAGTTGCGCCGCCTCGCCCCGACCTTCGTGTGGTACGTCTTGTTCGGCGCCGGATATGTCAGCTACATGACCTTCGTGATCGCGTTGCTGAGGACGCAGGGCCTCGGCTCCTCGACGACCGCGCTGTTCTTCGTCGTGCTCGGGCTCTCCTCGGCGGTCACCACGCTCGCCGTCTGGAGCCACCTGGCCGGACGGCTGCGCGGCGGCCGGGCGCTGGCGCTCGTCGCGGCGCTGGTCTTCGCGGGCGTGCTGCCCGTGCTGCTCATGACGCCCGGCCCGTTCCCTGCCCTGCTGTCGGCGGTGGTCTTCGGCGCCGGGTTCATGGCGGGCCCGACCGCGGCCACCCTCATCGCCCGGCGGATGCTGCCGGCGACCGGCTGGACGGCGGGCATCGCCCTGCTCACGGTCGCCTTCTCCGTCGGGCAGGCCGCGGGCCCGCTGGTGTCGGGCCTGCTGTCCGACGGCGACGGCGGCATCGCCCGGGGGCTGTGGCTCTCGGCCGGCCTGCTCGTCATCGCGGCGCTCACCGCGCTCTTCCATCGCGAGCACGCCCCGTCCTGACCCGGAGGAACCATGCGCGACGACACTCCCGCCGCGGTCGATGGCTCCGCCGCGGGGTCACGAGGTCGGCTGGCCGCGAGCCGGTCGCGCGACATGATGAGCACGCCGCATCTCGCGCACCACGGTGCCGCCGCCGCCCGCCGTCCTAGGAGGGGAGCAGACTGAAGCCATGGTCACGCCGCACGAGCATGAGGGACGCACCGTGGTCGTCGTCGTGTACGACGGCGTCCGCCTGCTGGATGTGACCGGGCCGCTGGAGGTGTTCACCATGGCCGGCGAGCACGGCGCCGGCTACCGCCCGCTCATCGCCTCGCTCGGCGGGCGCGACATCAAGACCAGCGGCGGCGTCCGGCTGGGCGCCGACGCGGCCCTTGAGGAGCTCGGCGACGGCGGGCACATCCTGCTCGTGCCGGGCAGCCCCGACGTGGACGCGGCGTCCGCCGACCGGCCGCTGCTCGACCAGGTGCGGCGGCTGTCCGGACGCGCCGGGAACACCGCCTCGGTCTGCGCCGGAGCTTTCGTCCTGGCCGCCGCCGGGCTGCTGGACGGGCGGCGCGCGGCCACGCACTGGGAACTGGCCGAGCGGCTCGCCGGGGCGTACCCGGGCATCGAGGTGGACCGGGACGCGATCTTCGTCAGGGACGGCGACATCGTCACCTCGGCGGGAGTGAGCTCGGGCATCGACCTCGCGCTCGGGCTGGTCGAGCGGGACTACGGCGCCGACCTGGCCCGCACCGTCGCCAAGCACCTGGTGGTGTTCATGCAGCGGCCCGGCGGCCAGTCGCAGTTCAGCGTCCGCCTGCTGGCGGGTGGGCAGCGCTGCACGCCGCTGCGCCCGGTGCTGGACGCCGTCGCCGTCGACCCGGCTGGCGACCACGGCCTGGCCGCCATGGCCGCGCGCGCCGGGCTCAGCGTGCGGCAGCTCACCCGCCTGTTCCGGCAGGAGACCGGGCTCAGCCCGGCCAGGTACGTCGAGCTGACCCGCCTGGAGAGCGCCCGCAACATGCTGGAGACCAGCGACAGGCCGCTCGACGTCGTGGCTCGCCGCATCGGCTTCGGCTCCCCGGAGACGATGCGGCGGGCGTTCATCCGCGAACTGGGCGTGCCGCCCGCCGCCTACCGCGCCCGATTCCGCACCACCCGCCCCCCGTCCCCGCGCACCGCCGGCTGATCGACGGACTCGGCGGCCTGCCCGTCTCGGACGACGGGAACGGGCAGCAGACCGGGCCTGACCGCTCGGGGGAGGGGGGACGGGACCGGGTGAACGGCCGAGCCTGACCGCCCGGGGGGACGGGGCAAGTGAAAGGCCGGGTTGACCGGCCGGGCGGACGGCTGGGGCGGACGGGATCTTGTGGCGGGATATCGTTGCGGGATGGTGCGTCAGCGGGTGGTCGCCTGTGTCGCCGCCGCGGTGACCGTCGTGGCGGGGCTCGGCGTCCGGGTGGTGTTCGACGGCTCGGCGGCGAAGTACGCCGGTGACCTGCTCTACACCGTCCTGCTGTACACCCTCGTGCTGGCGGCGGCGCCGCGCCTGCGGCCCGCGCGGGCGGCGGCCGTCGCGCTGACCGCGAGCTGGCTGGTCGAGCTCGCCCAGCTCACCGGCGTCCCGGCCGAGCTGGCCGCCCACACCCCGGTCGCCCGCCTGGTGTTCGGCACGACCTTCAACGCCCCCGATCTGCTCTGGTACACCGTGGGCGCGCTGCTGTGCTGGGCCGCTCACACCGCCGCGACAGCGGCCGTCTCCCGCCACCCCGGCCCGATCTCGTCCCCCGGAACGGGACCGGCGGGGTGAGACGTAAGACGGGTCAGGTGGCGAAGGGGATGCCTCCGGCGGCCTCGTGGGCCTCGACGAGAGCCTGCGGGGCGGTGAGACACCACGCCTCGGTGACCAGCTCGAACAGCTCATCGGCGTCGATCTTGTCGAGGTGGACCACGACCCACCCGAAACGACCGGCGGTGAACTGGACCTCGAACACCTCGGGCCGCTCGGCGACCAGGGCCATCTGCTCGTCGATCGTCGCCTTCAGCCCGACGGTGCGCGTGCGCTCCCACACGTAGCCGAAGCCCTTGCCCCGCACCTTCAACGTCGTCCACTCGCCGGCGTCCGCCTGCTTCACCTCAGGCAGCCTGGCCAGCATGTCGAGGAACTCATCAATGCTCACGCCCATGACCAACCTCTACCAGAGCCGACCGACATTCCCCGAACGGCCGCCGCGGCCGGACTGCGGGATAATCGCCTCGGCCGGAAGGTCGTGATCGATATGACGCCCAAGTGGGTCCCGTGGCACCGGGCCGCCTCTACCAGCCCGTACGACGCGCTGGCCTTCGTCCCCCAGCGCGGCTTCGCCGACCAGACCGTCCGGCATGTCGTCCACCTGCACCGCGGCGCCACGACGGTGCGCCTGCGGATGAGCAACCGCTTCGGCAGGGATCCCCTGACCATCGGGATGATCCGCGTCGCCGCCCACCTCGGCGGCGGCCGGACCGCGGCGGACGGCGCCGTGGCGACCTTCGGCGGCGCGGCGCGGGCGGTGATCCCCGCGGGGGAGGAGGCGGTCACCGACCCGGTGGAGATCGCGTCAGGCGACGCCCGCGAGCTCGCGGTGAGCGTGTACGTCCCGGAGCCCACCGGGCCGGCCACCTGTCACCCGGCGGCACTGCGCACCGGATACGTGACGCGCGGCGACACCACCGCCGAGGCCGAGCCCGCCACGGCCGAGACGATCGGCGCGCTCTACTGGCTGAACGGGGTGGACGCTCTCGCGCCCGCCGGCGACGAGCCGGTCATCGTGGCGTTCGGCGACTCGCTCACCGACGGGGACGGCACCACCATGGACGCCGACCAGCGCTATCCGGACCATCTGTCCAGACGGCTGGGCGTGCCGGTGCTGAACATGGGGATCGCCGGCAACAGGCTGCTGCGCGACGGGTACGGACAGGCGGGGCTGGCCCGGTTCCGGCGCGACGCGCTGGAGGTCCCCGGCGTCACGCACGTCATCGTCGAGCTGGGGATCAACGACATCGGCATCGCCGCGGCCTACGGACTGCCCGCGCCGGACGCCGCGGACATCACCGCCGGGCTGGCCGCGCTCGCCCGCGAGGCCAGGGCGGCCGGGGTGGTCCCGGTCGTGGCGACGCTGCCCCCGTTCGAGGGCACGCTGATCCCCGGCTACCACACCGAGGAGGGCGACCTGGTGAGAGGCGAGGTCAACGCGTGGATCCGCGGCACCCCCGAGTTCGCCGCCGTGCTCGACATCGACGCCGCGCTGCGCGACCCCGCGCGGCCGGCCGCCTACCGCGCCGGCCTGGACAGCGGTGACCACCTCCACCCGAGCGACGCCGGCGCGGCCGCCATCGCCGCGGCCGCCGACCCGGCCCTGTTCGGCGCCGCCTGCCGCTGACCGTCCGGCACGCTGACGAGGATCTCCTGCGCGCGGTGGTCGGACATGCCCAGCGGGTCGATCAGGCGGTAGCCGTGGACGCGGGCCGCCGAGGTGAAGGTCCAGTCGAGCTGCCACAGAGCGGGACCACTGGCGGGCCACGACGAAGGATGCAGGTCGGGAACCGCCCGGTTGGCGCTGGACAGCCGGTCGAACAGCCAGTCCATGTCGCCCATCGCCGCCGTGCTGTTGAAGTCGCCGCTGACGAGGACCGGCCCGGCGTTCGCGCCGACGTCGTCGCGCAGGCCGTCGAACTGGGCCTTGCGCGCGGCGTCCCTCGCCCGCAGGTTGGTGTAGAAGCGGGAGGTCAGCGGGTTCTTGTCCAGCATGTACTGCGTGGGGATGTGCACGTTGTACACCGACAGGGTGGCGGCGCCGACGCGCAGGTCCGTCCGCAGCACCTTGGCGAACTCGAACGCCGAGATCCAGGGCGATCGGGGCCCGAGCGTCCTCGCCGGGCCGACCGGCGGGCTCGCGACGATGGGGAGGCGCGACAGCGTGATCAGCTCACCCTGGGCCACGATGTGGTACCCGGGGAACTCCCGGCGGAGGCGGGCCAGGTCGTCCACCTGCCGCGGCAGGTCGTCGTCGGTCCAGTTCAGATACTCCTGCAGCAGGTAGACGTCGGCGCGCTGCTCCTTGAGGAACCGGTAGAACCGGTCGGGGTCGTCGTCCTGGTGCCAATACTCGGTGTTCCAGGAGAACAGGCGCACGGCGCCGGCCGGCGGGGGGCCGGCGGCAGCGGGCGCCACGCCAAGGTTCAGCCCGCTGCGCCCGGCGCCGAGGAGCAGCGCGGCGGCGGTCAGGACGGCGCACCACCGCCAGGCCCGCCCGGCCAGCGGCGCGGCGGCCAGCAGCACGAGGGGGACGGCCAGGTAGACCAGCGGCGGCGCCAGGTCGGGCACCAGCCACAGCCAGAACCGGCCGGACAGCAGGTGCTGCAGGGCGACGTAGGCGAGCCAGGCCCCGGCGCCGCACATCACCAGGCGGATCCGCCATCGGGGCGCCTCCGCGGTCGAGAAGCGTCTGGAGATCACGCGCCAGTACATCCCCGCCCCGTATCCCGCCAACGCCCCGCCGACATCCCAGCATTATCCGCGACGGACTCCTGATCGTCGATCTCCGCGGACATGCGCGGCGCCCCGGCCGAGCGGCGAGGACCTGTCGCGGACGTGACCGCCGAATTGTCGCCGGCCCGCGACCGCCGATCCGGGGACGGCGGAATCGGCCCGTACCTGCCGTCGGTTCGTCAGATCGCGCTGGAGGAGCCGCCCTGAGCGGCCGCGGCGGCGTCCCGATGGCGGTCGGCGTACGGCGCTGAGCGGGCGAGGCGGTGGCCCAGACGCTGGGCGGGGCGTTCGACGAGGCGGTAGGTGACCCAGGCCGCGGGCAGGATCAGCGCGACGAACAGCGCGGCCATGAGGAGCTGGACCTGCCAGGCAGACCAGCGCAGGTCACCGGTCAGCGAGACGTACAGCCGCAGCAGCGGGTGGTGCAGTAGGTAGAGCGAGTAGCTGACCAGTCCGAGCCAGGTGAGCGCGCGGGGGACGCGCCTGCGGCGCCACGCGAACGCGCCCGCGAAGGTCGCGCAGGCCAGCGCGACGGTGGTGATCCACACCGGCGGCTCGACCCACCACCACCCGGCCTGCAGGGCCGGTAGCGGGGTGAGGGCGACCAGCGCCATGGTGAGCGCGACGGGCCAGAACGGGCCCGCGCCGCGCTCCCAGCGGTGCACGGCGGTGCCGGCGAACATCACCGCGAGGATGAGCACCCCGAACCAGGGCACCCGGCTGCTCAGGAACAGCAGCGCCAGCGCCATGACGCCGAGCGCCACGGCGCCGGTCCTGCGGAACCGCCCGGACACCACGCACGCGATGCCGATCGCGAACACCGCGCCCGACACCCAGGCGAGCCAGGCGCCGCGCAGCGCGGCGGAGGGGACGAATGCGGCCACGACGACGGCCGCGACGCCGAACAGCACCGCGGGCACGGCGCCGCGCCGGTGCGCGCCGGTCACGAACAGCGCGGTGACCACCAGGTAGAAGACCATCTCGTAGGACAGCGTCCACATGGTGTCGGCGACGCCTCCGACGCCGATCACGTCCAGCAGCATGGTGGCGTGCGCGACGGCCGAGGCCGGGTCGCGCGGCACCGCGTCGCGCACCGGCAGGTGCCAGGCCATCGCCAGCACCAGGCCGATGACCAGGAGGTACAGCGGGTACAGCCGGAAGGCGCGGCTGATCCAGAACGCGCGCACGTCCGCGTGCCGTTCCAGCGAGGCCGGGATGATGTAGCCGCTGACCAGGAAGAACACCAGCACGCCGTAGATGCCGAGGTTGAACCAGTAGGGCCGCAGCCACGGGACCACCCACGGCAGCAGATGCTCGCCGACCACCGCGGCGGCCCCGATGCCGCGCAGGGCGTCCAGCCACGCCAGCCGGGAGGAAGGGCTCGCCGCGGACACGGACGGCGCACCGGGCTCGACAGACACCCGACACAACCTACCGAACGCCGTCCCGCGCCCGTGCCCACCGGCATGCTCCGCGCCGGCCCGCCCCGCCTCGCGTCACCGCGCCTTCCCTCCCCGGCCGCGCGTCACCGCGCCGGCCCGTCCGGCCGCGCGTCACAGTGCCGGTCGTGCGGCCGCGTGCTCGGCGTCGAGTTCCTCGCCCTGGTGGACCTCCGTGTCCACCGGCGCCTCGGCGGTGAGGTGGAACCAGCCGTTGGTGTCGATGCCGGTGGTGAGGTGGCCGTTGATGGCGTGGAGGCGGGTGGTGAGGTTGCCGAGGCCGTTGCCGCCGTTGAGGGTGGGGGTGGTGGAGGTGGGGTCGACGCCGTCGTTGGCGATGTGGAGGCGGATGGTGTGGTGGTGGTCGTTGGGGTGGTGGTGGGGTTGGGTGGTGGCGTGGATGGTGGCGTGCTGGGCTTTGCTGTGGCGGAGGATGTTGGTGACGGCTTCGCGAAGGACGGTGGCGAGGACGGTTTCGATGTGGGGGGGTAGGTCGGGGGTGGTGAGGGTGGTGGTGACGTCGATGTCGGCGGCGGTCAGGACGCTGGTGGCGGAGTCGGCTTCGGTGGTGAGGGACATGGTGCGGTAGCCGTTGGCGACGGTTCGGACGTCGGCGAGGGCTTGGCGGGCGACGGTGAGGATGTCGGTGATCTCGTCGCGGGCGCGGTGGGGGTTTGCGGGGAGGAGGCGGTGGGTGAGTTCGCTTTTGAGGGTGATGGCGGAGAGGCTGTAGCCGAGTAGGTCGTGCAGGTCGCGGGCGACGCGCAGGCGTTCGCGGGTGACGGCCATGCGGGCGAGTTGGCCGCGCGCGGCGTACAGCTCGCCGACCAGCGTCGACAACGAGCTCATCCCGTACACGATCAGGCTGGTGAGCAGGCTTGAGATCGTCAGGTACACCAGATATCGGGGCGAGGCGCCGAGCAGCACCGACAGCGGCAGCACGCTGCCCACGATGGCCGCGTACAGCGCCCAGCCGGCGCCTCCCGGCATGACCAGCAGCACCGACCCGCCGAGGAAGCCGACCATGGAGCCCCACGGGCCGCCGATCCACCACAGGGGCAGATAGCTGACGAGCGCCTGGGCGCCCAGGGTGAGCGCGCGGGCGCGCCACGACCAGCCCTGCGGCCGGCGGAACGAGTGGACCAGCTGCAAGGTGAAGTCGGCGACGAGGCACGCCGCGAACCCGAGCAGAGCGGCCGAGCCGGGGCCGGTGTCCATCACGTTGATCAGCATGATCGCCGCGTATCCCGTCAGCACCACCAGAGTGACGGGGAGCGCCTGGCGCGGTCCCCACATGTCCGTGTCCACGTCGTCGGCGCGCATTCTCGCCCGGGGGAGCGGGAGCGCCTGTCTCAGCCGACGCCGCGCCGACCGTGCCGACCACCGGGACGGGACGCGCGGCGCCGCGGGGACCGCCGGGACGGGGGGACGCGCGAAGCGGGGGACGATCGCGTCCGAGGCGGGCGCCTGTTCCGGGACGGCACCGGGCGCGGCGGGGCCCGTGCTGACCTGGGCGGTGAGGTGGAACCAGCCGTTGGTGTCGATGCCGGTGGTGAGGTGGCCGTTGATGGCGTGGAGGCGGGTGGTGAGGTTGCCGAGGCCGTTGCCGCCGTTGAGGGTGGGGGTGGTGGAGGTGGGGTCGACGCCGTCGTTGGCGATGTGGAGGCGGATGGTGTGGTGGTGGTCGTTGGGGTGGTGGTGGGGTTGGGTGGTGGCGTGGATGGTGGCGTGCTGGGCTTTGCTGTGGCGGAGGATGTTGGTGACGGCTTCGCGAAGGACGGTGGCGAGGACGGTTTCGATGTGGGGGGGTAGGTCGGGGGTGGTGAGGGTGGTGGTGACGTCGATGTCGGCGGCGGTCAGGACGCTGGTGGCGGAGTCGGCTTCGGTGGTGAGGGACATGGTGCGGTAGCCGTTGGCGACGGTTCGGACGTCGGCGAGGGCTTGGCGGGCGACGGTGAGGATGTCGGTGATCTCGTCGCGGGCGCGGTGGGGGTTTGCGGGGAGGAGGCGGTGGGTGAGTTCGCTTTTGAGGGTGATGGCGGAGAGGCTGTAGCCGAGTAGGTCGTGCAGGTCGCGGGCGACGCGCAGGCGTTCGCGGGTGACGGCCATGCGGGCGAGTTGGCCGCGCGCGGCGTACAGCTCGCCGACCAGCGTCGACAACGAGCTCATCCCGTAGACCACCAGGCCGGTGAGCAGTGTGAAACCGGTGCCGTAGGCCACGCCCACGGGGCCCACGTTCTGGGCGGCGAGCACCGGGAGGATCGACGCGCCGCCGGCGGCGTACAGGCCCCAGCGCGCGCGTCCGGGCACCGCCAGCAGCACCGAACCGGCGAGAAAGCCCAGCATGCCTCCCCACGCGTCGCCCAGCCACAAGAACGGCAGGTAGGTGGCGAGCGCCTGTAGCGTGAGGGTGAGAGCCCTGGTGCGGGCCCGCCAGTGACGCGGTTCGGCCACCGAGTGTGCCAGCTGAAGGGTGAAGACGAGCATCAGGCAGACGGCGAAGCCGGCGAGCCGGGCCGGGTCCGGGCCGGTCACGAGCACGTTGATGATCGTGGTCAGCGCGAACCCGGCCAGCATGACCAGGATGAGGGGCAGCACCACCCGCGGCGTCCACGGCCGCTCCTCCGCCTCGCCGGAAGGAGAGTAGGCGGGCGCCGCTCGCGGCGCCCGCCTCGGCCGCTGCAGTGAAAGCCCGCGTGACACTTCGCTGTCCATTGACTCCCGCTTCGAAGCGCGAGGACTGGGAGCGCTCCCACAGGTGCCCGAGGGTACACGGGTGTCCATGGATGGTGCGCGCCGTGATCAGGGTCTCAGGGGGATTCTACGGAAGACAAGGGGCGTCGCTCATCGTGGTGGAGCGAGGTTTCGAAGTGGGACGGACCGGGCGTGGGGAAGTGGTGCGGAACGTCGCGGGGCGGGCGCGGAGGCCTCCTGACGGAAAGGCGTGCCTGGACGGGCGGGAAAGCGGCCGGGTGCGGCCTGATGCGGCGAGGTGCGGCGAGGTGGGGGAGCGCGTCGTGTGTGCTACGTCCGCCGCCGTGCCTCCCGAGCGCGCTCCGCGGACGGGGCGATCGGCCGGGGCGTCGCCGGCGCCGGATCAGCCGCAGTAGGTGGGCAGCGCGAAGGCGGGGGTGGAGCCGTCCAGTTCCTCGATGACCAGATCGAGGTCCAGGCCGAGAAGTGATTCCGACGCGTTTTCCCGGCTGTCGGACTGAATGTCGAACACGGCGAGGGCGTCGCTTTCGAGGGACGCCGCGGCCTCCGGTTCCGCCCAGGACCCGGCCATGAACTCGATGAAGTGCCGGCCGGTGTCGATCGTGCAGGTGGGCATGGCCTTCTCCTGTTCTCGCGGTGTGTTTCCCAGCTGAGTCAATTGTGCGGCGAAAGGCGGTGTAAAAGGTAGTCAGCGTTTCACGAGCCGGTTATGAATTTCTCATGGTACGCATTTCCTGCGGCATCCCCGAGGCTTTGACGCCGACGTGGCGCACGCCCGATACGCGGTCAGCCGGCGGTCTCGCGCAGCAACTCGGCGGCGAGGTCTCCCCAGACGGGGTCGTTGGCGGGACGGCGGCCGGGCGGCAGGCCCGTCGGCCCCTCCTCGCGGTGGCCGAGCGCGAACCCGCTGACGCACGACTCGGTGCGCCAGTCGGTGCGGAGCGCCCGGGCCGTCGCCTCGATGTCGGCGGCGCCGAGCGCGCATCCGGCCAGGCCCATGGCCGCGCTGACCAGGTACAGCGTCTGGATGAGCGCACCGGCGTTCTTCAGGATGAGCGCGTACCCCGGGCCGGTGTACTTCCACGACACGCGCCGGAACCGCGCGGTGACCAAGATGAGCACCGGCGGGACGGTCGCCAGGCCGGCCGACAGCCGCGCGCGGTCGATGAGCTCACGAAGGTCGACCGCGTCCACGTCGATCGGCTCCAGCCGGTGACCCAGCGGATCGTAGTGGTACACCCCGTCGCGGATGCCCGAGCATCCGTTGACCGCGGTGTACAGCTCCAGCTCGTAGGCCGAGCCCGTGCTGGCGTAGGGACGGTCGCTGGCCGGCCCGGCGCCCGCGCCGGAGGAGGCGGAGGAACCGACCAGGGAGCGCACCCGCGCCGTCCGGTACAGCACCTCGCCGAGCTGCCGGGCGGTCAGCGGCTCGCCGCGGAAGCGGTCGGTGGGCCGGTGGCCCTCGATGGCGGCGGTGAGCGGCGGGTCCGCGGCGATGAGCCGGTCCCAGCACGGCCGGGGCAGCGAGACGTACCCGCCGTCGGTGGCCGGCTTGGTCACGGGCTCGACGGACCACCGCTCGCCCATGGGGTAGGTGGCGCCGAAGTCGCGGTCGTGCCTGCCGAGGGTCGAGCGGGTGTGGAACATCAGGTCCTGCGGCAGCCAGGTGACCAGGGCCGGGTCGGTGTCCTCGGCGAACACCGGCGGCCTGGCAGACTCGCCGGGTTCCGCCTGCACCACCATGCCGGCGGCCACCAGGTAGGCGAGGGCCTCGGCTCCCGGCACGGACGGCGGCAGCCCGGCCAGCGCGGCGGACGGGGTCATCGCCCGGCTCAGCGCGCCGATGAGCGCCATCGCCTCGGCCCGGTGGAACACCACCCGGTGCAGCGACAGCGGCGACTCCAGGCAGTACACGCCGTCCTCGGCGCGCAGCACCGCGAACCTGGACATGCGCACCGCGCGCACCGGGGACAGCCGCGCGGGCTGGAAGCGCGCCTGCCGGCTCACCGGCACCACCGAGATCAGCGCCCGCTCCTGGTCCAGCCCGATCGAGCGGACGACCAGGTGCTGCATCCGCGAGAGCAGCCGGTCCAGTTGGGCACGGTCGGCGGGGTCGCTGATCGCGTTCTCCAGCGAGACCGGTCCGAGGCTCATCCGGCGCAGCGCCTCCACCACCTTGGGCGCGGGATGCGGAACGCTCTCGTCGCCCCATCGGTTGTGCAGGATCACCACGTTTTCGCCGGCGTCCGGCTCCACGTGCACGTCCTCGCGCAGCGACCAGAGGAGGAAGCCGCCGGGGGCGGCTTCCCTGTCCTGAGGTGGGGACACGCGGCTTCTCCAGGTTCGTGTCACGGCATGGCACGGATCAAAGGAAGAACGGTACGGGGTTGAGATCCCGGTAGGCCGTCGGCGCGTCCAGGCGGCCGAGCTCGACCGGGACGTCGTACAGGCGGCCGGGACCGAACCTGGCCCAGAAGTGGCGCAGCCCCGGCACGACGACCTTCACCACGGGCATCCCGACGTCGGGGCGGGTCTGGTCCAGCACGAGGACCTCCAGGCCCTTGGCGCGGGCGAGCGCGGTGACGTGCGCGACGTCCTCGCGCAGGTCTCCCCGCGGGATGTACGGACGGGCGGCGGCCGTCGTCTCGGCCTGGGCGGGGTCGGGCAGCAGGTAGGGATGCCCGGCCACCGTCTCCCGCGTCCACCACGACAGCAGCCCGGGTTCGGCGGTCGCGTACCGTCCGCCGCCGTCTCCCGCCCCCAGCGTGACGGGCAGCAACTGGCCCAGCTCGGCCAGCGCGCGGCGCAGCGCCACCCTCGGGTCGAAGTGGGCGCCGAAGCCGAACATGATGTCCTCCGCCGGCCCTGCGGTGCGCCGCGAAATCGCCGCCATCACCGGGATGCCCAGGTCGGAGGTGAGGTCCAGCACCCAGGTCTCGCGGCCCATGGACGCGAGGCCGCGCCGCACGGAGGCGATCCACGGGTCGTCGAACGAGTCCAGCGCCACCGCGGGCTGGCGGGTGCGGTTGTACCACCACAGCGCCACCGCGTCGCGCTCGACCAGTTCGAGGAACCCCTGAACGATCGCGTCCTCCAGGCTGGCGCCGGCCGCCGCGCCGTTGGAGTCGGCGCGCACCGGCGCCGGGCTGCGCGGGTCGAACGGGCGGTAGTACAGCAGGTCGGCCGGCAGGAAGCGGTGCCGTTCCCCGGTGAGCGACCACACCGGCGTCCACTCCAGCGGCGCGCGCTCGTCGAACGGCGCGGGGACGTGCTGGAACGGCGGGTGCGCCGCGTTCCACCGGTCGCGGTCGCGGAACTGGCGCGGATGGAACAACTGGCAGGCGTCGGGGTGCACGGCGGCCTCGCCGAGCCCTGCGTAGGTGTCCACCACGACGGGTTCGTCGCCGAAGCGGGACCCGCAGTACCGCTCGGCCGCCTCGCACAGGGCGCTCACCCTGGCCTCGATGTCGGTGACGCCCTTGCCGCCGGCCTGGGCACGCAGGCCGGCCCGCGCCGTCGACAGGCTGTTCACCGGCAGCGCCAGGTTCGGCCCGGCCAGGTAGCAGTGCAGGAACGAAGGGCCGCGCGGATCGCGGCGGATCGCGCCGACGATCCCGGTGACCGGGTCGACCAGCCCGCCGTACCGCTCCCACACCTGCCGGGCGGACGCGGCCCGCTCGCCGGTGCCGCCGAGCGACTCCTTGGGGCGGGAGGCCGGGACGACCCGGCGGCGCACGTTGCGGGCCACCAGGCCGGGGTCGCCGCACGACGGGCACTGCGGGCGCCGGGTCAGCGGGTGGTGCCGGCCGGTCATCGTGAGCGTGTCGAGCGTCCACACCGCGTCCTGCCCGTCGTGGCGGTGCC
This sequence comes from Sphaerisporangium sp. NPDC049457, assembly GCF_055586705.1. NCBI lineage: Bacteria > Bacillati > Actinomycetota > Actinomycetes > Streptosporangiales > Streptosporangiaceae > Sphaerisporangium > Sphaerisporangium sp. NPDC049457. The sequence continues at coordinate 185,398 of NZ_JBVJHR010000013.1, forward strand.
CGGCCAGCCACTTGGCGGCCTCCAGGGCGACGGCCAGCAACCCCATGCCCCGGGTCGGCGCGATCGACGCCTCGGGCGGCAGGACGGGCGCGCCGGAGGCGGACACCAGGCAGTTCTCGGCGCGGCGGTGGCCGCGCAGCCGCCGCTCCAGGCACGACCAGCAGGGGCCCTCGCCCGGGCGGAAGACCGGGCCCGTCCACACGTCGGCGCCGCCCGGCTTGGCGAGCAGCCAGGGCCGCCCCTCGGCCAGCATGCGGGCGTTGACCTCCGCCAGCGCGGGGTCGAGGTAGTCGTCGCAGACGACCAGCGACAGGTCGGCGCGCGGTTCGCCGTCGCCGGTGCCGGGCACGGCGGTGAGGCCCGCCGCGCGGCAGGCGGCGAGGACGGCGCCCGCCTCGACGCGGCCCAGCGCCACCACGCTCACGACCGCGCCGGCGAGCGTGGCCTCGGTGCGGCCGCCGTCGAGCCCGGCGAGGTCCCAGTACGCCTCCGCGGCGTCCGCGGCGCCGGCGTTCGCAGGGACGGCGGCGGCGTCGGCGGAGGCGCGGCGGCCGACCAGGTTGGCCTTGGCCATGCGGTCGAGCACCTGCCCGATGCGCGCGGGGGACAGCTCGCGGGAGGCCTGCTCGTGGATCTCGGCGAGGGTGCGGGTGCCGTCCAGCAGCGGGGCCAGCACCTCGGCCGGCCGGCCCGACAGCGCCGTCGTGCCGCGCGCGGAGACCAGGTACACCGCCTCGCCCGGGACGATCTGGGGGCGCAGGTGGCTCTTGAAGCCGATGCGATCGGCGCCGCGCGCGACGCGCTTCGCACCGGCCGCCGGAGCGCCGAGGCGGCGATGGGCGACGGTGACGCCGGTGCCGGATTCCGTTTCCACCATGAGAGCCTCTTCCGGGCCGTCGGGGGCACAGGGGGTGGGCGGTCGCCGCCGCCTTGGCCGGCGCACCTGCCCGCGGTCGCGGGAACTATTCCGGTGGCGACCCCGCGCACCGCATTTTCGCAACGCCGCCGCGTGCCCGGCCAGTTTCCCGCTCATATTCCCGTCATGAATCCTTCACATGGCACCGATGACCCGGTCAGTGGCCTGCGGCGCCGTTCCCGAGCACACTTGTCGAACGTCGAAGCGATCGGAGGGAAGCGCGTATGCGTCGTATCCGGTGCACCAGGACGACCGCCGGCGAAAGAACGGGCGAACGTTTCGCCGGGCCGCCGGATCCGCGAATTCCCGTCGGCCGCGCATTGGCCCACTAACCGACCGCCGCCGGTTCTCGGCCGACGAGAATTCACCCCGGCGGAATTACCGACCAGCCGAAATCTGCCTCCAGGAAGGGAGCGGAACATGGCTCCGGTGCTGGAAATCACCGGCGACCGTTTCAGAGCCGACGGAGTGTGGCACGACCGAACCGCGATGGACGACCTGCGCGGTGCGGTCGAGCGCTTCCCCGACCGCACGGCGGTGGTGTGCCATCACGCGGACGGCCGCCGGTCCGACCGTCTCACCTATGCCGAGCTGGCCGCGCGCGTCGAACGGCTCGCCGCCGCCCTGCACGGGCTCGGCGTGCGCCGCGGCGAGGTGGTGACCCTGCAGTTGCCGAACTCCTGGCAGCTCGTCGCGCTGTGCCTCGCGTGCGCCCGCATCGGCGCGGTCGCCGGACCCGTCGCGACGATCATGCGCCGCCGCGAGGTCGAGTTCATGACCCGGCTGACCCGCAGCCCGATCTACGTCGGCCCCGCCGAGCTGCGCGGGCACTCCTTCGCCGACATGTGCTCCGAGGTGGCGGACGCGGTGCCCACGCTGCGGCACCGGGTGCTGCTCGGCGGGGCGGGGGGCGGCCACGACGGCGCACTGGACTTCGACCGCGACCTGTTCGGCCGCGAGTGGGAGCGGGAGGTCGAGCCCGGCGAGCTGGACGCCCGCGAGGCCCGGCCGGACGACCTGGCGCAGGTGATGTTCACCTCCGGCACGACCGGCGAGCCCAAGGGCGTCATGCACAGCCACAACACGCTGGGCGCGCTCAACCGGGCGCAGATCGAGGTGCTCGGCCTGACCTCCGGCGAGGTCACCGCCATGGGGTCGCCCACCACGCTGCAGGCCGGGTACACCTGGAACTTCCTGATGCCGCTCATCCTCGGCGCCACGGCCGTCCAGGTCGACGCGTGGGACCCCGGGCTGATGCTCCGAATCATGGAGCAGGAGCGCGTCTCCTTCTTCTATGGCCCGCCGCCGTTCCTCATGGACCTGATCCGGGCGCAGCAGGACGAGCCGAGGGATCTGTCGGCGCTGCGCTCGTTCGCCACCGGCAGCGCCCCCATCCCGCCGGTGCTCGTCGAGCAGGCCCGCGACGTGCTGGGCTGCCGGCTGTACGCGCTGTGGGGGATGACCGAGAACGGCGCGGTCACCGTCACCCGTCCCGAGGACCCGCCGATGCGGGCCGCCGAGAGCGACGGCACGCCGGTGCCCGGCATGGAGGTGCGCGTCGTCGACGAGGAGACCGGCCGGCCCGTCCCGCGTGGCGCCACCGGCCTGTTGCAGGTGCGCGGCGCGAGCCAGTGCCTGGGCTACTACCGCCGCGAGGAACTGTACGCCGAGTCCGTCACCCCTGACGGGTGGTTCGACACCGGCGACCTGGCCAGGGACGACGGGTACGGCGGCATCCGCATCGCCGGCCGCGTCAAGGACGTCATCTCCCGGGGCGGCGTGAAGATCCCTGTGGTGGAGGTCGAGGCGGCGCTGCTGCGCCACCCCGCCATCCGCGACGTCGCGGTCGTCGGCGTCCCCGACGACCGGCTCGGCGAGCGCGCCTGCGCGGTGATCGTCGCCGACGGCCCCGGCCCCACCCTTGAGGACCTGCGCGCCCATCTGGCCGAGCTGGACATGGCCAAGCAGTACTGGCCCGAGCGGGTCGAGATCGTCGACGCCCTGCCGAGGACCCCTTCGGGCAAGGTGCGCAAGTTCGTGCTACGCGACCGGCTGACCGGCGGAACGGCCGAGTGAGGACATCTCATGGACTTTCTCTTCACCCCTGAGCAGAACGCGCTGGCCGAGAAGGTCCGCGCCTACGTCGCGGACCGGCTCGCCCCGGCCGCCGCGGAGAGCGACCGCGAGGGCCGCTTCGCGCCGGGCCTGTTCGCCGAGCTGGCGGCCGAAGGCCTGTTCGGGCTGCGCATCCCCGTCGAGTACGGCGGCATGGGCCTGGACGCCGTCAGCACGGGCATCGTCCTCGAGGAGCTGGCGCGCGGCGACATCACCGCCTGTTACCCGGTGCTGAACGCCGCGCTGGTCGGCGGGGTGCTCAACCTGCACGGCGGCGACGAGCTCAAGGCCCGCTGGCTGCCCTCCATCGCCCAGGGCGACGCCGTCGTCGCGGTGTGCATGACCGAGCCCGCGCACGGCACCGACGCCGCTGCGCTGGAGCTGCGCGCGGAACCGGACGGCGACGGCTGGCGGCTGTCGGGCGAGAAGACCTCCATCATGCTCGGCGCGTACGCCACCCACGGGCTGGTCTTCGCCCGCACCGGCGAGAAGCAGGAACGCTCGCGCGGCGTCACCGCCTTCTACACCCGGCTCGACGACGCCCACCTGACCCGGACGACGCTGCCCAGCCTCGGCAGCCGGTCCGGCGGGCGCGCGACCATGGTCTTCGACGGGCTGCGCGTCGGCCCGGAGAACGTGGTCGGCGGCACCGGCCTCGGCTTCGTGCAAGGCATGCGCGGGTTCGACTACTCGCGCGCCCTCATCGCGCTCATGGCCGTGAGCGCCGCGAGCGTGACCGTCGAGGCCGCGCTGGAGCACGCCCGCGACCGCGAGGCGTTCGGGCAGCCGCTCAGCCGGTTCCAGGGCCTGACGTTCCCGCTGGTCGAGCACGCCACCTACCTGCACGCCGCGCGGCTGCTCGCCTACGAGGCGCTGTGGCGCAACGACGCCGGGCTCAACCACCGGGTCGAGGCCAACATGGCCAAGTGGTGGGCGCCGAAGACCTCGGCGGAGGCCGCCCACCAGGCGCTGCTCACCCTCGGGCACTTCGGCTGGTCGGAGGACGGGCCGGTGGCGCGGCGGCTGCGCGACGTCATCGGCACCCAGCTCGCCGACGGCACCGCCGCCGCGACCAAGCTGGTCATCGCCCGCGAGTTCCTCGGCAGGGAACACGCCCCCTGACCCCTCCACATCATCGTCCACGAGCGGAGACCGTCCGATGCGTGAACCCGACGCACCCTTGCCGACCTACGCCTCCTATGTGGGAGGGCGCGACATCGACGCGGCCGAGCACATCTACGCCGTCTCGTCCCGCGCGATACTCAAGGACGCCCCGCGCGCCCTGCGCCTGAAGCGCATGCTGGAGCGCGGCGAGATCGACCCCGCCTCGGCCGGGCCCGAGGTGATCGGCCGGTGCGCGCTGGCCGACGCCGCCACCACCCGGGCGTCCCTTGAGGCGGCCGCCGCGGCGGCGCGCGAATGGTCCAGGAGCCCCCTGGACGTGCGGCTGCGGGCCGGGGAGCTGATCCGCAAGCGCCTGGCCGAGACGCGGGCCGCGTTCGTCGAGGTCATGATCGCCGAAGGGCGGACGCGGACGCTGGCCGAGTGGGAGGTCGACGGCCTGCTCCACATCGTCAGCCCCGAGACGCTGAGCTGGTGCGCCGAACTGCTGCAGCGGGACTTCCACTACGGCGGCAAGCGCATCTCCATGCGGCGCAAGCCCGACGGGGTCGTGTGCGTCGCCCCGCCGCAGAACGCCCCGCACTCCAACGCCATCTACGGCGCCGCCGCCCTGCTGTCCGGCAACGCGGTCGTGGTGCGGGCGCCGCGCAGCATCCCCTTCGGCGTCATGTACGCGCTGCGGGAGATCATCGTCCCCGCCCTGGAGGAGGTCGGCGCACCGCCCGGCACCCTCAACGTCGTCTGCGGGCCGCCCATGATGGAGGAGTGGCTCGCCAGCGAGCACGTCGACGACATCATCTACTTCGGCGGCACCGAGAAGGGCCTGGCGTTCCAGAACGCCTGCGTCGCCGCCGGCAAGAAGCCCATCCTCGAACTGGCCGGCAACGACTGCGCGGTCGTCTGGCGCGACGCCGACCTCGACCTCGCCGTCGGCGCGCTCGTCGAGGCGTTCAACGCCTCGGGCCAGATCTGCAACATCCCGAACCAGGTCATCGCCCACCCGGCGATCGCCGACGAGCTCGTCGAACGGCTCGCCGCCGCGGCCGCGCGCGTCCGGCCGGGCCTCCCCGACGAGGAGGGCGTCGTCCTCACCCCGGTCCTGGCCGCCGACGGGTTCTTCGCCTTCCTCGCCGACGCTCTGGACAAGGGCGCGCGGCTGGTGTGCGGCGGGCGGCGCCTGGAGGTCGACGGCACGCCCTCCGACACCGGGTTCTTCATCGAGCCCACCGTGGTCCGCGTGGACGGCCTGGCCGGCGCGCGCGAGGTCGAGGCCGTGCGCAGCGAGACGTTCTTCCCGCTGCTGCCCGTCGTCGTCCCCGAGCCGGGACGCTCCGACGAGCGACTGCTGGAGGAGGTGCTCGCGTTCGTCGACGGCAACGCCTACGGGCTGCGCAACTCGTTGTGGACCGCCGACGAGCGCGTCGCCCGGCGCTTCACCGACGAGGTCCGCAACGGCGGGGTCCTGAAGGTCAACGACGACTCCCACTGCGGCTTCTACCCCTACATGCCCTCCCACGGCGGCACCGGCCTCACCGGCGGCGTCTTCGGCGAGGCCAGCTACATGATGATCCGCACCACTCACCTCCAGGGCGTGGCCATGACCCCCGCCCGGCCCGCCCGCCCCAGCGAGACGCCGGCCCGGTCCGGCGGGATCTGAAAGGGACCCTGACATGCGAAAGGTCGGTGTGCGGGTCCACGTCCCGCTCGACGCCCCCGCCGCGCTCGCCCGCCTGGCGGGCGGCGCCTGGCGCGACCGCCTCCCCGCCGGCGTCCTGTCGGTGACCCCCGGCATCGAGGCCGCCTCCGGCGGCCCGGTGAGCCCGGCCGGCCAGGCCGGAGCGGGGTCCGGCGGCGAGCGCCTCGCCGAATGGTCCCTGCCCTTCCGCGGCGGCGCCGTCCGGTGGCTCCAACGCGAACGCGCCACCGCCGAACCCCCGCCCACCCCTGCCGATCCGGCGGCCGCGACCTCCGGACCGGCGACCGCGACCGCCGGGCCGCCGGCCGCCACCTCTGAACCCCGGCCGGGCATCGCCTTCGAGCAGACGGACGGCGACTTCGCCCTGCTGTCCGGCGCCTGGCACTTCCTCCCCGGCGACGGCGCGCCGGGCGGCGGGACTTCCTGCCAGGTGCGGTTCGAGGCCCGGTTCGACCTCGGTGCGCCGATGTACGACCGGATCATCGAACCGCTGCTGGCCCGCGTGCTGGCCAGGGCGGCCGGCGCCGTCCTGGTGGCCGCGTACGGCGACGTCCACCCCGAAGAGGACCCGGCGACGGTCTCCGCCCCCGAACGCCGCGTCGCCGCCGCCCTCGCAGCCTCCGCCTGAGCCCACGCCCACCCGAGCCCGCGTCCACCTGGGCCGCGACCGTCCGCACCTAAGGGCCGGAGACCACGGGTCTCCGGCCCTTCGGCATCGCGACACGGCGACGGGCAAGGGCGAACGGGGAAAAGCAATTGACGGAGTGAGTACTCACTCCGTAGTGTGGCGGGCATGGATAACACACCCAGCCGGCGTCGCGCGCCGGCCATGAGTCCCGACGAGCGCCGCGCGATGATCGTGAGAACGGCGCTCCCTCTGGTCATCGAGTTCGGCGCCTCGGTGACCACCGCCCAGATCGCCCGCGCGGCGGGCATCGGCGAAGGAACCGTCTTCCGCGCCTTCGGCGACAAGGAGGCCGTGCTGGAGGCCTGCATGGCCGAAGCGCTGCGCCCCGACGACACCCTGGCCCACGTCGAGGCGATCTCTCTCGAACTGCCCCTGGCCGAGCGGCTGGTCGAGGCCGCCGAGGCGATGCGCGGCTACCTGGCGCGGATGGGCGCGATCGCCGGGGCGCTCGCGGCCTCCGGCGGGCTGCGACGCGCCGGCGGAACCCGTTCATCCGATGAGGCCTCTGCGCCCGGCGCGTCCCGCCCGTCAGGCGAGGCCCGTTCATCCGGCGGTCCCTCCGACGCGGGCCGTCCCGCCGGTGCCGACCGGCTGTCCGGCGGGGGACGCACTACCGGGAGGGAGGCCTCCATGGCGGCCTCGCGTCAGGTGCTGGCCGCGCTGTTCGAACCCGAGCGCGACAGCCTCAGGCTGCCCGCCGAGAAGCTGGCCGGCGCGTTCCAGTACCTCATCATGTCCGCCGGCCGGGAGCCGGACGCGCTCACCTCCGCCGAACTGGTGGAGCTGTTCCTGCACGGCGCCCTGACCAGTGCCAGGGCCGGATGACCGCAGACCCGCCCGCGCACCGACCTTGTAGTATCCCGGCCCCGGATACGAGGAGTGAGGTCGATGGATCCGATGCGAAGGCTGGCGGAGCATCTGGCGCGGTGGCTGGGCAAGTGGCCCGGCGCCGGTGACCTGGAGGTCGTGGGCGCGCCGGGGCGGACGCTCCCAGGGTGGGACGGCGCCGTCCATCCCGCGCTGGGAGTGCGAAGCCCGGACGGCGGAGTGCTGTCGGTGCCGCCCCGCCACGCGGAGAAGGTGGCGGAGCTGTACTCCGGCGCGCGCGACCTGGCCGCCATCGCGCCCCAGGTGACCGCTCTGCTCGGATACGGCGAGCGCGGCTGGTTCACCGCCGTCTACCGCTGGAGCGTGAGCCCCGCGCGCTCCGCGGACGCCGGTGTCTGGGTCGCCGTGGACGACCCTCGGGTGCCAGGGTGGCTGCGGCCCTTCGGCGGGGAGGCGCTGGTGGCGTGGGATCCGCGGACAGGGGCGTACCTGGCGGGCGTGGGCGTCAAGCGCCATGACGACTTCGGGCACGAGCTCGCCGTGGTGACCGCCTCAGAAGCGCGCGGGCGCGGGCTGGCGCGCAGGCTCGTCGCGCAGGCGGCCCGGCGCGTGCTGGACGAGGGGGCCGTGCCCACCTACATGCACGGGCGGGACAATCTCGCCTCCGCTGCCGTCGCGGACGCGGCCGGCTTCCCCGACAGGGGGTGGACGGCCTTCGGAATGACCGAAGGGACGAGATGACCCGCCCGGCCGGCCCGGCGCGGCGAAGCCGACGGCCCGCCGGTCGGCCGCTCGGCCGCCGGCGGCGTTGCCCGGCCGGTGACGATGCCGCACCGCCCCCGTCGGCCGATCGCGGCACGGCATGTCAGGAAGGGCGTCGGCGAGATGTGTGAACGGTGTCGGTCCGGTGGTCGCCGAAAACGGGGTCCGGCGGTGGTTTCGACCGAGGGAGCGGGTTAGGTTTCCGTCCATGGCGGAAATTCATGGCACGTGTGACGACCGGTTCGGCGCGGTGCGCGAAGCGCTGGCGGCCTCACTGGACGACCAGGACGTCGGCGCCTCGGTGGCGGTGTACGTGGACGGCGAGCCGGTGGCCGACCTGTGGGGCGGTCACGCCGATGCCGCGCGGACGATCCCGTGGGAACGCGACACCATCACCAATGTCTGGTCGACCACCAAGACCATGACCGCGCTGTGCGCGCTGATCCTGGCCGACCGCGGCGATCTCGACCTGGCCGCGCCGGTCGCCAAGTACTGGCCCGAGTTCGCCGCCTCGGGCAAGGAACGCGTGGAGGTGCGGCACCTGCTCTCCCACACCGCGGGCCTGCCCACCTGGGACGAGCCGATGGCGGTCGAGGACCTCTACGACTGGGGGAAGGCCACGGCACGTCTGGCCGCGCAGTTCCCCCGCTGGGAGCCGGGCACCAGGGCCGGCTACCACGCGCTCACCCAGGGGTACCTGATCGGCGAGGTCGTCCGCCGCGTCACCGGCCGCAGCCTGGGCGTCTTCTTCTCCGAGGAGGTGGCGGGGCCGCTCGGCGCCGACTTCCACATCGGGCTGCCCGCCGACCAGGACCACCGCGTCTCCCCGATCATCCCGCCTCCGCCGCCGCCGGGCGACGCGAGTGAGGAGCCGGAGAACCCTCCGGTGCGGCCCGCGATCGCCAACACCCCCGCCTGGCGGCGTGCGGAGCTCCCGGCCGCGAACGGGCACGGCAACGCCCGCTCGGTCGCCGCCGTCCAGTCGGTGCTGGCGTGCGGCGGAACGGCGCGCGGTGTGCGGCTGCTGTCTCGCGGCGGCTGCGAGCGGGCACTGGAGGAGCAGTATCGCGGCATGGACACCATCCTCGGGGGGCCGATGCGCTACGGCATGGGGTACGGCCTGGACACCGGCCAGTTCCCCGGCCCGCGCACCTGCTACTGGGGCGGATGGGGCGGCTCGCTGGTCGTGAACGACCTCGACGCCCGCATGACGGTGGCGTACATGATGAACCGGATGCTCGGCGGCACGACGGGAGACACCCGTGGCCTCAGCGTCGTCGTGGCCGCCTACGAAGGGCTCGCCGCCTGACCCCGGCACGACGCCGTGCCGGCCTCGCCGTCGGCGCCTCCCGCGGTGATCGTGGCCGCCGGGCCCCGGGCAGTTGACTTGAACATAGGTTGAAGTTAGATGCTGGCCCGTGTCGCGTCCGGGGGGTGGGCGCCGTCAGGGGGCGTTCACCGCGCGTCCGGACGGGGCGGACGTCCTCCGGGTGCGGCGCGTGTGGCGTCCGGGCGTGGGCGGATCGTTCCGCCGGGGCCGGGGCGACGGTGATGTCCGGGTGCGAAAGGGGCCGCGATCGTGCGGGCTGTGGTGATGGAGCGGTTCGGCGGGCCGGAGGTCCTGCGGCTCACGCAGGTCGAGGACCCGGTGCCGGGGCCTGGGCAGGTGCTGGTGGCGGTCGAGTACGTGAGCGTCACGTTCGTCGAGACCCAGGTCCGCGCCGGGAACGGCCCGCCGGGTCTTCAGCGGCCGTCCTTGCCGAGGGTTCCGGGGAACGGCGTCGGCGGCCGGGTCTCGGCCGTGGGGGCGGACGCCGATCCGGGTCTCGTGGGCACGACGGTGGTGACGACGACGGGCGGCGCCGGTGGTTACGCGGAGCTGGCCCTGGCACAGGCGGAGGACGCGGTCCCGGTGCCGGCGGGAGTCACCTTGCGCGATGCGGTGGCTCTGCTGGCCGACGGGCGTACGGCCGTCATGCTGCACCGGCAGGCGGAGGTCAAGCCCGGTGAGTGGGCGCTGGTCGAGGCCGCCGGAGGCGGCGTCGGAACCCTGCTCGTCCAGCTGGCGGCCGAGTCGGGCGCCGGCGTGATCGGCGCGGCGGGCCCCGGCAAGTCGGAGCTGGTCACTTCCCTCGGGGCGGTGGCCTGCGTCGACTACACCCGGCCCGGCTGGGAGCGGCGGGTGGTCGAGCTGACCGGCGGCGCGGGCGTCGACCTGGTCTTCGACGGAGTCGGCGGCCCGATCGGCGCCCAGGCCATGACCACCGTACGGGCGGGGGGACGCGCCCGCGTCTACGGCATGGCGGGCGGCGCCTGGACCCGGCCCGGCGATGGCGTGCGGGTGGTCTCCGGCGATCCGCCGAGCGCCGCCGACATGCGCGCGCTCACCGAGGAGGCGCTCGCCCGCGCGGCGGCCGGGACGCTGCGCCCGGTCATCGGCCAGACCTACCCGCTGGCCGAGGCCGCCAACGCCCACCAAGCCATCGAAACCCGCGCCACAACCGGCAAAACCCTGCTGACCACCACCCCCCCGACAGTCTGACCCTCCGACGGCCTGACCTCCGGCGGTCTCCCCCCCCCCCCCCCCCGACGGCCTGACCGCCCGGCCCCGACCGTCCGGCCCCTGTCTGTCCGACTTTTGACCGCCCGGGGGTCCGGCGGCGCCGGCGAGAATGTCGGCGCCGCCGCCTAGTCTCACCCGTGGAACAGGGATCGCGGCCCGCCTGTCCATTGTCCGGAGACGGATGGCAGGCGGCGGTGGTCTGCGGCGTGGGCTGAGCGCGGAAGGCGGCATGATGGCCACATTCGTCTTGATTCACGGTGCGGGCGATGTCGGCTGGTACTGGCATCTGGTGGCGGCCGAACTGCACGCGCGAGGCCATGACGCCGTCTCGCCGGATCTTCCGTGCGACGACGACACGGCCGGTCTGCCGGAGTACGCGGACACCGTGGTTCGCGCGGTCGGCGACCGGGCCGATGTGGTCGTCGTGGCGCAGTCGTTCGGCGGCTTCACGGCGCCGCTCGTCTGCGACCGGGTGGGGGTGCGACTGCTCGTCCTGGTCGCGCCCATGATCCCCGCGCCGGGGGAGGCGCCCGCCGACTACTGGGCCCACACGAGATACGAGGAAGAGCCGCGAGAGCATTACGACGATGCCATCGCCCTGTTCTACCAGGACGTCCCGCCGGAACTCGCCGCCGAGGCGCTGAAGCGGGGGCGCGCCCAGTCCGAGGTCCGCATGGGGGAGCCATCGCCGCTCCGGTCCTGGCCCGACGTCCCCACGCGGGTCCTGGCCTGTCGAGACGACCGCCTGTTCCCCGCCGGCTTCCTTCGCCGCGTCGCCCTGGAGCGCCTGGGGATCACCCCCGACGAGATCGACGGTGGGCACACCCCCGCCCTGAGCCGCCCAAGCGAGCTGGTGAACCGCTTAGAGGCGTACGCCGCCGAGCAAGGCCTGCTCCCCACCCACCAGCGATGACGAGACAGGTGCGCCAAGTCCCCGCCGTAAGCAGGCGCCGACCTTCGCCGTCCCCCGTCCCGCCGACCCGGCGCCGATGTGAGAACCCATCGGACGGAAGGATGTACCCCGCGTGTCCGCGGGGTTGGGGGGAGGGTCAGGGGACCCAGCCGGCTTCGGTGGCTATGCGGATGGCGTCTACTCGGTTGCGGGCGTTGAGCTTCATGACGATGGTGGTCAGGTAGTTGCGGACGGTGCCCGCGGACAGGTGGAGGGTGGCGGCGATCTCGGGGGCCTCGGCGCCCTTGGCGGCCATGCGCAGCACCTGCAACTCGCGTTCCGACAGCGGGTTGTCGCCCACGTCCCAGGCGCTCAGCGCGAGCTGGGTGTCGATGACCCGCTTGCCGGCGGCGACGTTGCGCACCGCGTCGGCGAGTTGGTCGGCCGGGGCGTCCTTCAGTAGGAACCCGGTCACGTGCGCGGCGAGCGCGCGGCGGACGGTGCCCGGCCTGCCGAGGCTGGTGAGGATGAGCGTGCGGCAGGACGGCAGCTGCTTGTGCAGCAGTTCGGCCGCGGTCAGGCCGTCCACGACCGGCAGGTCGATGTCGATGATCGCGACGTCGGGCCGGTGCTCCATGGCGGCCGACACGATCGCGTCACCCCGGTCGACCTGTGCCACGACGCTCAGATCGGGCTCAAGTTCGAGCAGGGCCACAAGCGCTCCGCGCACCATGTGGACGTCCTCCGCCAGGAGGATCTTCAGGGCGCGCACTAACAGATCTCGATTCCCGTAGGCACCTGCGCTTCCCTTCGTCGATCTCGCGGACAACCTTAATGTGGATCGGCCAGGAAAAGTAAGCGACGCCCTGAGGATCAAAATAAGTGGACGGTTTCATTGTTTTCGGCTCTTTTCGGCCGTTCCACGCGGCACATTTATTCGTGTACTCCCGTGTGCCCGCCCGGGGAAAGGCCGACTGATCGGTGCTCGTGGACGCGATTGGAAGGACCGTCCGCGGCCCGCTGGGCGGTGCCGGCGGTGTCGGGCTCCGTCGCGTCGGCCGGCCTGTGTTCCATATTCGACCGCGTCATTCGATCGCGTCGCGCTCTCGTTCTGAGCGCAGGCGCGTCCGCCGCGCGTGGCCGGTGACCTCGCGCGGCGGACGCCCGCTCGCTCAGCCGGTCAGCCAGCGCACCTCGCCGATCTCCAGGACGGCCCGGCCCTCGGTGTAGAGCATGAAGGGCACGTCCACGTGGCGCAGGTCGAGGCCGATGCGTTCGAAGTCGGTTAGCGGCACCTCCATGGTGGTCCAGGTCCCCGCGGGCAGCGCGTGCAGCGACGGCGCGAGGTCCAGGCCGGGCTGTGCCGGGTAGTCGTCGTGGCAGGCCAGGTACAGCGGGAGGTCGGGCGCCTCGACGACCCGAACGTCGAAGACCAGGCGCCCGCCGGTCTCGTGGTAGCCGCGCAGGTCGCGCGGCGGCGCCCCGGGGTCCTGCGCGTAGACGAACGCCACATACCCCTTGAAGCGCAGCGACACCGCCCCCGGCCGGCCGGGGGCCTCGACGGGTTCCGCCCGGACGACCAGCGTGTCGGTGGGCCGGTCGGGCGCGATGTCCTCCCGCGACCAGGTGTTGTGCCCGCCGATGCGCAGCCTGTACGCGCCGTCCGCGCGGTGGCCGAACACCTCCAGCGGTCCGGACACCGGGGGAGCGGGCGGCGGCGGGGGCTCCTCGTCCAGCGGCAGGACGCCCGGATCGGCGGCCGGGCCCCTGTCGCGCAGCGTGAGCCCGAAGCCGTAGGGGAACAGCGGCTCGTGCTCGCCCTCGGGGGACAGCTCCTCCGCCGGCACCCGGTATCCGGGGATGTGCGGCGGGATCCGGTTGACGCTCATCGACCGCTTCCTGCGCGGCCAGCTGAAGGTGAGCCGCCCCTGGAAGTCGTGGACCGGCTCGCCGTCCGGCCCGGCGAACAGCACGTCGGTGACGCCGGTCGCCTCGGTGCCGGGCAGCCAGGCCACCACGAACGCGTCCGACAGGTTGATCTCCTCGGTGACGTACAGCGGCCGGCCGGTGAACATGACCGTCACCACCCGCACCCCGGCCTCGCGGAGCCTGCGCAGGGTCGCCAGGTCGCGGGCGTAGGACTGCTTGAGCCGGGAGTACTCCAGCGTCCCCCACGGCTTGATCGTGCCGCGCATCTCGGCGTAGGAGTCCTCGCCGATCGCGACCACGGCCACGTCGTAGCCGGCGGGGTCGGTGTGCTCCAGGTAGGGGTCCACGTGGCAGCGGTCCTCGCCGGTGACCGAGGCCACGGCCATGGCCAGCGTCGTGGCGCCGGGCAGGTCCGACAGCTCGACCTCGTTGCCCTGCCAGCTGAGCGTCCAGCCGCCGGCCTGCTTGCGGATGTCGTCGGCGGCGCTGCCGGTCACCAGCACCCGCGACGCGGGGGACAGCGGCAGGGCGCCGCCCGCGTTCTTCAGCAGCACCAGCGACTTGCGGACGGCCTCGCGGGCCAGTGCGCGGTGGCCGGGATGCCCCAGCGCCGACGCCTCCCCGGCCAGCGAACGGTCGCGCGGCCGGGGCTTGTCCCACAGGCCGGCCCGCATCTTGACGCGCAGCACGCGGCGCACGGCGTCGTCGACGCGTTCCATGGGGATCACCCCGGACAGCACCTGCTCGCGGGCCGTGCGCCACACCGACCGCCACGCCTCGCGCCCGGCGACCATGAGCACGTCGAGCCCGGCGTTGATGGCGTACCCGGCGTCGCCGATGGTGCAGCCGGAGACCTCGGCGTGGGCGTCCCAGTCGCTGATGATGATGCCGTCGAAGCCCATCGCGTTCTTCAGGACGTCGGTGAGCAGGTACCGGCTGCCGCAGATCTTGTGGTTGTAGCCGACCGGCCGGCCGGGGGTGTGGTCGTAGTTGGCCGCGCCGGACCAGCCGCTGAACGACGCCATGACCGCCTGCGCGCCGGCTTCGATGGCGGAGATGAACCCCATCGCGTGGATGTTGCGGAGCAGGTCCTCCTCGCAGCGGGCGGTGCCCCGGTCGACGCCCTCGAAGGTGGCGCCGTCGGCGACCCAGTGCTTGATGGTGGAGATGACGTGCGCGTCGGTCGCCAGGCCGTCCGTGCCGCCCTGCAGGCCGCTCACCATCGCGCGCGCGTAGGCGTACACGACCTCGGGGTCCTCGGAGTAGCCCTCGTAGTACCGTCCCCAGCGGCGGTCCCTGGGCGTGGCGACGGTGGGGGCGAACGTCCAGTCCATCCCGGTCGCGGCGATCTCGCGGGCGGTGGCCTCGCCGATCCTGCGCACCAGTTCGGGGTCGCGGGCGGCGCCCAGGCCGATGTTGTGCGGGAAGATCGTCGCGCCGTACACGTTGTTGTGGCCGTGCACCGCGTCGGTGGCCCACATGAACGGCACGCGGAACGGCCGGTCGGCGTACGCCTGTTCGACGGCCTCCCAGAACGCGTCGACGGTCTCGACCCACTGCTTGACGCCGGCGCGCCGGTCGCCGTCCGGCCAGATGCCGGCGCCGTTCAGCGCCGAGCCGATCTTGTAGGTGCGGGCGTCCTCGACGGTGAGCTCGGCCAGCTCGGGCTGGATCATCTGCCCGAGCTTCTCCTCCAGCGTCATCTGGGCGAGGATGCCCTCGACGCGCTCCTCGACCTGCGGGTCGCGTCCGAACGCCGACCGCACCCGCGGCCATTCGGGGAAGTACGGCAGCCCGCCCGCCGGGGCCTCGGTCACGGGCGGCTCCGTCACAGGCGGTTCGGTCACAGGCGGTTCGGTCACAGGCGTCTCGGTCACGCGTCCTCCCCCGGCTCCTCGACCCAGAACTCCTCGGTGGTCTTGGCGCGCAGGCGCGCGAGGAACGGCTCGGGCACCACCGTGCGCGTCTGGGACGGGGAGAACAGCGTCACCTGGGTGCGGTGCTCCTCCAGCGCGCCGAGCTTGCGGGACACCCACGGCGAGATGTCCACGCTCACCAGCCGCTCGTCCGGGGACGGCTCGCGCCCGGGCTCGGCGCGGTTGACGAACTCGAACGCGGCCTCGGTGTCCTCGTCCCACACCACGTACTTGCGCAGGCGCGGCGCGAGGCCCAGTTCGGCGAGGCAGCCGACGACGCCCTCGCCGGTCAGCCGGTGGTCGGCGTTCAGCTCCCGCACGTCGTGCGGCAGGTACACCTCGGCGACGTCCCGGTGCTCGTCCAGCAGGCGGCGCACCTGGGCGCGGAACGCGTCCATCGACGCGGCCAGCAGCGTGTCGGTGTGGCCGAGCCACACCACGTCGCCGGCGTCGGCGCCGAGCGCCTTGGCCGCGGCCTCGGCCTCCTTGCGCCGGACGACCGCGAGCTCCTGCGGCGTGGGGTTGCTCTCGATGCCGAGCACGGCACTGTGCGAGCGGGACCCGTCGGTGGCGAACACGGTGATGACGCGCGCGCCCGCGGCGGCCTTGGCGGCGATGGCGCCGCCGCAGGCGATGACCTCGTCGTCGGGGTGCGGCGCGAAGACGACGACCTTCTCGCGCGCCGCCGGGCCGGCCGGGTCAGTTCGCATGCGGGAACTCCTTGCCCTGGGCGCGCTCGCGCGCGGCCTGGGCCCGCAGGCGGACGGTCTCCGCCTGCTCCAGCAGGGGCGGCGGCGCCGGCACGGCCCGCGGCGGCGGGGCCTCGCCGGCCAGGTACCTCTCGCAGGACGGCAGGCCGCGCTCGCGGATGAGGTCGTTGATCAGGAAGAAGTGGTTGCCGACGACCAGGCGGGTGATCGGGGTGTCGTGCTTCTTGGCGATGTACTCGTAGTTGCCGAACGCGCCGTTGACGTTGGCGTCGTAGTCCTTCTCGTGCGGGTGGTGGATGGACGCCGCCTCGCGTTCGAGCACGAATCTGGCGCCCGCGCGGTACAGGCGGTAGCCGATCTCGACGTCCTCGCCGCCCCAGCTGCTGAACCACTCGTCGAACCCGCCGATCTCGCGCAGCAGGCCGGTGGGCGCCGACACGTTGCACGTCCAGTACACCAGCCAGGGGGCCGGCAGGTCGGCGATGTCGTCGGTGTGGATGGCGTAGAAGTCCTCACGGATGTCCAGCCACTGCTCCTTGGCGCGCAGCATGGCGATGGTGGCGTCCGGGTTCTCCGCGTCGATGACGCGCAGCATCTGCGCGCCGTCCTCGTTGCCCTCGTTGAAGCAGTAGACGTAGCCGACCACCGCCACAGGGCCCGGCCAGGCCTCGTGGCGGGACAGGTGCGCCGCGAGACAGCCGGAGGCGAGCAGGACGCCCGAGTCGACGAAGACGCACACCTCTCCGCGCGCGTGCGCGATGCCCGTGTTGCGGGCCTTGGCCACCCGGTAGCCGCGGTCCTCCTGGTAGAAGTACCGCAGGTCGAGGCGGTCCTTGAACGACTCGACCACGGCGGCGGTGTCGTCGCTCGACCCGTCGTCGACCACCAGGACCTCGAAGAGGCCGGCGTCCAGGGTCTGCCGGGTGAGCGAGTTCAACGTGTGCGCGAGCAGTTCGGCCCTGTTGTACGTAGGGACGATCACGCTGCACGTCGGCGTGCCGTTCATGAGTTTCTCCTAAGGACGACGGAGAGGAACGCCGCCGCGGACAGGACGGCGCAGGCCCAGAAGACGTTGGTGAAGCCGACGTACTGGGCGACGAGCCCGGCGACGACGCCGCCGAGGAAGATGCCCGCCTTGAACGCGCTGGAGTACAGCGAGGAGGCGACGCCGGGACGGTCGGGCATGGAGTCCTGCAGGATGGTGACCGGGATGCTGAGCGCGATGGCCGTCCAGATGGCGTTGGGCACCTGCAGCAGCAGCAGCGCCGGCTTGGACGTCGCGAAGGGCATGGCGCAGAAGAACACGGTGGCGCAGACGGCGGCGCCCATGACCACCCGCCAGTGGCCGATGCGGTCGGCCTTGGCGCCGATGTACATGATCGCGGGGATCTCCAGCGCGGAGCCGAGACCGAGGACCAGGCCGGTGAAGCCCTTGTCCATGCCCAGGTCCTTGGTGATGTAGAGCGCGATGTCGAACTGGTACATGGCGTTGACGGCCAGCAGCAGCACGATCGTGACCAGCAGCGCCCAGACCTTCGGGCTCAGTCCGGCGAACGGGTTGCGCGGGGCGGGCGGCGCCGCCCCGGCCGTCGCCGCGGCGCCGGCGTCGGAGGCGATGATGGCCGCGGTGCTCTCGGCCTCGGGGACCGGCCGCCGGTCGGTGTTCGGCAGCCCCACGAAGCAGATGAACCCGCCGATGGCGTACAGCACGGCGGCGACCCCGTACAGGGTCTCGAACCCGCGCACGGCGATCAGCCCGAACGCCAGGGGCGGGCCGATGATCCAGGCCAGCGAGGTGACCGCCCGCAGCGCCGAGTTGAAGAACGTCACGCCGTGGCCGCGGGTCTCGGCGAGCTCGCGGGTGTAGGCGAACATCTGCGGGAAGGTGGCGCCGCCGAGCCCGAACATGATCGCGGAGCTCACCAGGAGCAGCCAGTAGTCGCGGAGGAACAGGTAGCACAGCGCGCCCCCCGCTGCGAACATGGCGCACACGCCGAGCACGATCCTGCGGTTGCCGACGCGGTCCGACAGCACTCCCACCGACAGGTCGGTGGCGATCTCGGCGATCGCGCGGCCCGCGACGAAGGCGCCGATCATCAGCGGCGTGGCGCGCACGGCGTCGGACAGGAAGAGGCTGACGGTGGGGACCACCATCGCGCCCCCCACCCCGATCGCGGCGGTGGCGGCCGCGAGCCGGCTGACGGCGCCGTCCCTGAAGATCCGCAGGCCGCTGGTCTTCGTGGAATACACTTCGTCTCCTTGGGGGAAGGGACTAGACGGAGTCCGTCCGAGGGCGGGAGCCGACGGGGTCCGTCCGCAGGCCGGAGGCGGCAAGGTCCGTCTCCGGACATGTCTGATCCGTCCCGAGCCGCTGGCGGTAGGGCAGCCACGGGGCGATGCGTCGCCCGGGCGGCACGCGCAGCGCCCCGAGGTGGTCGTCCGAGCCGATCTGGCCGGACGACAGCAGCGCGTCCAGCGCCGGCCTGGGCAGCCAGGCCAGGACCCTCCGCTTCAGCGTGGCGAGGTCGAACAGCCCGTCGTAGGGCGCGGGCAGGCCGGGCCGCGCGCCGGGCCGCAGGTTCGCCGGGTCGACGACGGCCGACACCAGCCGCCAGTAGTCCTCGAAGCGCGTGGCGGGGTCGGGCAGCGCGCCGCTCGCCAGGCCGATGCGCACCGTCTCCAGCCAGCAGTCGTAGTAGCGCCGGTCGTGCAGTGCGCCCATGTGCCGCTCGCACCAGGCGGCCATCTCCTCCCGTCCGGGCAGCCGCGCCTTGCCGGAAAGCACGGCGAGCGCCCATCCGGCGATGGCCTCGAAGTAGGGGCAGGCCGTGCCGAAGGCGTCGGTGTCCACCGGGGTGTTGACCACCACCAGGGTGGGGTCGCGGTACCAGAAGAAGTGCTCGTACAGCTCCTCGCGGCGAAAGCCCTCGACGAACCCGTAGTCGGGCATCTGGTAGCCCAGGCACAGGATCACCGCGTCGTAGCGATCACTGGCCCCGTCGGCGAAGACGACGCGGCCGTCGCCGGCGAACCGGTCGAACGCCGCCCTGGCCCGCACGTCGCCGCGGTGCACGTGCGGCACGATCTTCTCGTTGACGTGCACCGCGCCGTGGAAGCCGGTCTCGGGCAGCAGCCCCGTCGCCCGGTACATGCCCATGTACTCCGGCAGCAGCCGCGACAGCCACGCGAGGAAGTCGTTGTAGGGCATCTCCTCCATGGCGACGCGGCCGATGTAGGAGAACAGCATGTCGTTGGCGTGCTCGCCGCAGTCGCGCGGCAGGAACAGCGCCTTGCGGCGCACCGACCAGTCGACGGCCGCCGCCTCGCCGACCAGCTCGGAGGCGATGTCGGCCCCGCTCACCCCGCCGCCGGCGACCAGCACCCGCAGGCCGCGGAACGCGTCCGGGCGCCGGTAGTCCTTGGCGGTCAGCACGCGGACGCCGGGCGGCGGCGGGCCGGACGCGCCGGCCGGCACCCTGGGCCGCCACAGCTCGCCGTTGGCGACCATGACGGCGTCGAACCGGGCGGTGACCGGCACGCCGCGGCACACGGCCGTGACGTGCCAGTCTCCCTCGCCCCCGGCCACCCGGGTCACCTCGTGCCCGAACCGGATGACCGGCGCCACCCCGAACCGCGCGGCGTAGCCGCGCAGGTACTCGTGCACCTCGGGGACGGTCAGGAACTCGCTCGCCGACTCGGGGGGGAAGTCGGAGAACGGGAAGCCGTACCGCGAGGTCTGCATCCTGACGCCCTCGTAGGCGCCGAGGGACGCCGGGTTCCAGATGCCGCCGACGTCGTCGTGCTTCTCGAACACCACGACGTCATGTCCCGCCTCCAGGGCCTGCTTGGCGCTGGTGAGGCCCGCGGGCCCCGCTCCGATCACCGCGATGCGCATCCCGCCGCCTAGATGAAGGGGTCGAAGTCGTCGAGCAGCTCCACCGGCAGGCTCCGCCCCGGTAACGCGGCTATCTCCAGGTTCGTCTGGTGCCGCGCGCAGTGGAACCGGCAGTCCGTGCGGGGGTCGACGACGGTGGTGTCGGCCTTCTCCCACAGCTCCGCGAAGGACATCTCGTTGATGTCGCCGAGCCTGGCCTTCTCGTTGCCCCGGTGGTAGGGGCAGATGAACACGCCGTTCGGGGTCACGTTCGTGCGCAGCTCGGCCACGTGGCAGGTGGCGTACTCCTTGGGCTGCACCGGGTCCAGGTCGTCGCGCACCGTCGTCCAGTTCGACGAGCCGAGCAGGTGGAACGAGCCGTCCTCCAGCTCGCGCAGCCGGGCGAGCTGCTCCTCCACCAGGGCGATGTCCGCGTGCGTCTGGTTGACGGTGAAGTGGTCGTCGTCGAGCATCGCCTTGAGCTCGAAGTAGTCGCAGCCCAGGTCCTTGGCGAGCTTCCCGGCCTGGTAGACCTCGTGGTAGTTGGTGTCGACCACGGCGCCCTCGGCGTCGCGGCGCTGCATCAGCAGGAACGAGTACCCGAGCGCGCCGCGTTTGCGGGCGGCGAGCATCCGGATGTTGTCGATGATCTGCGGGAAGACGCTCGTCTTGCGGCGGCTCGGCCGGAACTTGTCGTAGGTCGGCTCGGTCGCCGCGTCCATCGACACCCGCACCCAGGACACCATCTCGGCGATCTGGTCCATGTAGCGGCCGATGAGCGTGCCGTTGGTGACCAGCCCGAGCTGGATGCCGGCCTCGTGCAGGATCGTGATGATCGTCCCGATCGACCGGTGCATGAGCGGCTCGCCGCCGCCGATGAGGATCACCGCCTTGACGCTGGAGGCGGCCAGCTCGTGCGCCAGGTCCACGATGCGGTCACGCGAGAGGGCGCCCTTGTGCAGCACGCCCGAGCTGATGCATTCGGGGCAGGCCAGGTCGCACAGCGTGGTCGGGTCCAGGTCGACCACCAGGGGCGAGGTCAGCCTGCGCCCGTTCGCGACCTCGGCGACGCTCGGGTAGACCGACCGCTGGTAGATCTTGCCGGCCAGGTCGAGGTTGCGGTCGATCCGGTCGGTGCCCAGAGTGCGGCCGGTCCGGCCCGTGAGGTCCCGGTCGCCGAGGGCGAGGTTGCGGGCGACGGTCATGCCGCAGCCACCCCGTCGGCCGCCTCGGCGTCGCGTTCGGCGTCGTCGAGCTCGTGGGCGAAGCGGTCGATGCGGCCGATCGGCTCCTCGGGCTTCCAGCTCAGCGGCGCGATGTGCGCGTTCACCAGCTCGCCGTCCTCGCGCAGCGCCGACGCCGGAGGGTGGCGGAGGTGCAGCAGCGGGTCGTCATAGCTGTCGTAGGCGTTGGCGAAGTCGAAGCGGTAGTTGAAGTCGATGTCCTCGCCGCCCCAGCCCTCGTAGCGCTCGTCCATGCCGTCGATGCGGTAGAACGCGCTGGTGCGCACCCACAGCGAGCAGCCGGGCCCGCGGCGCAGGGTGTAGCCGCGCAGCCGGTCGAGGCCGGGCTGGGCGGCGCGGTCCCACAGCCGCTCCTTGATGGCCCGCTGGCTGGAGGCGGTGTCCAGGCAGAGCATGTTGCGGTAGGTCAGGTGGCCCATCGTGCCCGGCCGCTCGAACCGGGTCGCGTTGCGCTCGACGAACTCGCGGTCGGCCAGCACGTCGGCGTCCAGGATGGAGACGACCTCGGAACGGCCGGGGGAGTTCACCACGCCGACGTTGACCGCCCACGACTTGTTGAACGTGCTCGCCTTCGGCGCGAACAGGTAGTTGTCGGTGTAGGGCTCGATGACGTCGCGCCAGCGGGGGAAGGAGTCTGACTCCACGACCGTCACCTGGTAGCGGTCGCGGGGGAAGGACTGGTCGCGCAGCGACTGCAGGCAGGCCAGCAGGTTGCGCAGGCGGGCGCCGCCGGTGTCACGGTCGCGGAACGGCACGACGATCAGCACCTCGGGGTCGGCGCCGTCCGGCAGGGCGGGCCCCGGCGGCAGCGTGCGCAGGTCATCGGCGGTGACCGTGGCCTCCTTGGCCGTGTAGGAGGCGCCCACGTGGTGGCCCAGGCGGTTGTTGCACTCCGACTCCCAAGCCAGGTCGAAGATGCGGTCCAGCGCCGGGCCCTGTGCCTGCGGGGCCTTCAGGGCCTCCCGCAGCGCGGCGTACCGGTCGGGGTCGGCCGGCCGGTCGATCAGGGCGCGTCCCAGCTCTCTGATGGCGGGGTCCTCGGCGTCGCGCACGGCCTCCACCACCGCGCCGGTGAACGGGCGGGCGCACTCCCAGTAGTAAAGGCCGGACTGAGGGGCGTCAGGGTCGAGTGCCACGGCGATGGAGTCCACGACGGCGGTGGCGAGAGTATCCAGATCCGACGGTCGCAAAGTCGGCATCGGAGCTCCTTCCAATGCTGGTTTCAAGGGGGGTTCGGCAGAATTGCGCCGTCGTTCTGAGACGACGCTACGGAAGGCGGCGTGGCCCGGCAAGCCCGGCATTACTCCCCTTCGCCCCCGGCACTACTCAATTCGGCGGTGCCGGGGTCGCGACGGGACGCCCGCCGTACGGCCGCGAAAATTTCATTTGACGGTCCAGGCAGCGGGACGCGGATGGTCCAGGCAGCGGGACGCGGGCCGGGGGCGGGAATGCGTCAGTCGAGGCCGCCGGAGCCGGTGATCATGCCCGCGCCCACCGTGGCGTTGGTCGCCTCGTCGATGAGGATGACGCCGCCGGTGAGCCGGTTGCGCGCGTAGGGGTCGCAGAACAGCGGCCGGGTGACGCGCAGGCTCACCCGGCCGATCTCGTTGCGCCGCAGGACGCCCGCGTCCTGGTCGCGGTGCAAGGTGTGCACGTCGAGCCGGTAGTGCAGGTCGCGGACCAGCGCCCGCGCGGTGCGGGTGGTGTGCTTGACGGCCAGCGTGGCCCCCGGGCGCATCGGCTGGTCGCCCATCCAGCACACCATCAGGTCGACGTCCTGGGTGACCGACGGCGCGTTGCGGGGACGGCAGAGCATGTCGCCGCGGGAGACGTCGATGTCGTCGGCCAGCCGCAGCGTGACCGACATCGGGGGGAACGCCTCGGCGACCGGCCCGTCGAGCGTGTCGATGCCGGTCACGTGGGTGGTCAGCCCGGACGGCAGGTGCAGCACCTCGTCGCCGGGGCGCAGCGTCCCGCCCGCGAGCCGGCCGGCGTAGCCCCGGTAGTCGCGGTGGGCGCCCGACCGCGGCCTGATCACGTACTGCACGGGGAAGCGCAGGTCGACCAGGTTGCGGTCGGAGGCGATGTGCACCGTCTCCAGCAGGTGCAGCAGCGAGCCGCCCTCGTACCAGGGCATCTCCATCGACCTTTCCACCACGTTGTCGCCGTTCAGCGCCGAGATCGGCACGAACGTGACGTCGGTGGCGGTGAGCTTGGCGGCGAACGCCGTGAACTCGTCCCTGATGCGCTCGAAGACCTCCCGGCCGTAGCCGGCCAGGTCCATCTTGTTCACGCACACCACGATGTGCGGCACGCCGAGCAGGCTGAGCAGGACGGCGTGCCTGCGGCTCTGCTCCAGCACGCCCTTGGTCGCGTCGACCAGGACGATGGCCAGGTCCGCGGTGGAGGCGCCGGTCACCATGTTGCGGGTGTACTGCAGGTGGCCGGGGGTGTCGGCGATGATGAACTTGCGCTTCGGCGTCGCGAAGTAGCGGTAGGCGACGTCGATGGTGATGCCCTGCTCGCGCTCCGCGCGCAGGCCGTCGGTGAGCAGCGCCAGGTCGACGCGGTCGTTGCCGCGGGCCAGGCTGGCCCGCTCCACCGCGTCGAGCTGGTCCTCGAAGATCGATTTGGAGTCGTACAGCAGGCGGCCGACGAGCGTGCTCTTGCCGTCGTCGACCGAGCCCGCCGTCGCGAACCGGAGGATGTCCGTGGTCATGGCTGGCTCGATTCGCCGGGGTCGGAAGTGGCCTGGGTCATGGCCGGCGGAAGGCCGGCCGCGGGTCGCGGCCAGGGTGGCGGCCAGGGTCGCGGCCGGCCCGGCGCGCCGGGTTCAGAAGTAGCCCTCGCGCTTGCGGTCCTCCATGGCGGACTCGCTCGCGCGGTCGTCGGCGCGGGTGGCGCCGCGCTCGGTGGTCCTGGCGACCGAGATCTCCTTGATGATCGCGTCCACGTCGGCGGCGGCGGAGGAGACCGCCCCCGTGCAGGTCATGTCGCCGACGGTGCGGAAGCGCACCGTCGTCTCCCGCACCGGCTCGTCCGGCGCGGGCGTCAGGTACGGGTTCTCGGCGAGCAGCATGCCGTCGCGTTCGAACACCCGCCGCGCGTGGGCGAAGTAGATGGAGGGCACCTCGATGCGCTCCCGGGCGATGTACTGCCAAATGTCCAACTCGGTCCAGTTCGACAGCGGGAACACCCGGATGTGCTCGCCCTTGCGGATGCGGGTGTTGAACAGATCCCACAGCTCCGGCCGCTGGTTCTTGGGGTCCCACTGGCCGAACTCGTCGCGGAAGGAGAAGATCCGCTCCTTGGCGCGCGCCTTGTCCTCGTCCCTGCGGGCGCCGCCGAACACCGCGTCGAAGCGGTGCTCGGCGATCGTGTCCAGCAGCGTCGTGGTCTGCAGCCGGTTGCGGCTCGGCCACCGCCCGCCCGGCTCGGCGACCCGGCCGGCGTCGATGGACGCCTGCACCGCGCCGACCACCAGCCGCATGCCGAGCTCGGCCACCCGCCGGTCGCGGAAGCCGAGCACCTCGGGGAAGTTGTGGCCGGTGTCCACGTGCACGGCCGGGAAGGGGATCGGCGCCGGCCAGAACGCCTTCTCGGCCAGGCGCAGCAGGACGATGGAGTCCTTGCCGCCGGAGAACAGCAGGGCGGGGCGCTCGAACTCGGCGGCCACCTCGCGGAAGACGTGCACGGCCTCCGACTCCAGCGCGTCGAGCTGTCCGAGCTGGTAGTCCACCATGGTCGCGCTCATCCCAGCCCCCGGGTGTTGCCGCCGTCGGCGACCAGCACGGTGCCGGTGACGAACCGCGCCTGCTCGCCGGCCAGGAACGCCGCGAGCGCCCCGAAGTCGCCGGGGTCGCCGACCGTGCCGAGCGGGATCTCCGAGGTGATCTCCTTGAGCGCGGTGTCCTTGTCGTGGGCCAGGCGGGCCTCGAGGAACGTCTCGAACGCCGGCGTGCGGTGGCAGCCGGGCGCCAGCACGTTGACCGTGACGCCGCTCGCGCCGAGGGTGTGCACCAGGCCCTTGGCGAAGCCGAGCAGGCCGAGCCGGGCGGTCGCCGACAGGGCGGTGCCGGGCAGCGGCTGCCGCACCGCCTCCGAGGTGATCATCAGGATCCTGCCCCAGCCGGCGGCCTTAAGGTGCGGCAGCGCGGCCAGCGCCGTCGCCACGTGCGGGAGCATGGCGGAGTCCATGGCCTCCCGGTACTGGCCGGGGGTGAAGGCGTCGGCCCGGCCGTGCGGCACCCCGGGCGAGTTCGTCACGACCACGTGCAGCGCGCCGAACTCCTCGGCGGTGCGCTCCACCCAGGCGGCGACCGCGTCGTCGTCGCGCAGGTCCACCGCGGTGCTCAGCACCCGTCCGGGCCCGGCGGCGTCCACCTCGGCGTGCGCGCGGGCCAGGCGTCCGGGGTCGCGGGCGGCGATGGACACGTGGGCGCCCTCGGCGGCCAGCGCCCGGGCCACGCCGAGCCCGAGCCCGCTGCTCGCCGCGGCGACCAGGGCCACCCGCCCGCTCAGTCCGAGGTCCATCTCAGGCTCTCCTTTCCGATCGGGGTACGGCGGCGCGGCACCCGCACCGGGTAGTCGTAGCGGCGCAGCAGCGGCAGGGCGAGCGCGGTCGCCGTCGCCCTGTGCCGGGGCGGCAGCTCGGTCCGCCAGCGCTCGTCCCCGCGGATCGCCACCGCGCCGTGGGTCAGCCGGTCGGGGTTGCCGGTGACGGTGTGGTTTCGGCCCAGGTGGACGGTCCCGCCGCCGTCGACCGGCGTCGCGTCGTCCAGCCCGGCGAACCGGATGACCCGCTCGACCACCTCGGCCGGGCCGGCGACCAGGTCCTCGTGGCGCACCCGCAGGTAGCGGTCGCCTGCGGCGGCGCCGACCAGCTCGGAGGCCACGTTGAACGCCGTCCAGTAGGCCGTGCTCGCCGCCGGGCTCATCGGGGAGATGTACTGCTTGCTCTTGTGGTAGGACAGGGCGGTGGCGCGCGGGTCGCGCACCACGTGCAGCACCCGCACGTCGAGGTCGGCGCGTCCCAGCAGGGCCGCGGCCTCGGCGGGGTACTTCGAGCCGTCGACCACCAGCCGCTCGCCGCCGCGTGCGGCCAGCTCGCGGTACAGGTGGGCCATCCGGTCCAGGACGGCGGTCACCGGGGCGGGCGCGGGTCCGCCCGAGCGCACCTCGGCCAGCCGGGCCCGCGTGTGCCGGGTGCGCAGCAGCCGTCGCTGCGCGGCCGTCATCCGGCGGGCCGCGTCCGCGAGGTCGTGGTCGCCGGTCGAGGCGAGGACCGCCGACCACAGCGAGCAGTCGCGAACCTGCTCCCCGCAGCCGCAGAGCGAGTTGGTCCCCGTCCGCAACACCCCGTTCTGCCATAGATAGTGCAGCTCGCCCGCGTGCAGCACCCCGGGAAGCTCGTTGAGCACGTTCCCCAGAAGGGTGCTGCCGCTGCGCAGCCAGCCGGTGATGTACAGGACTCTGGGTCGGTCTGTCATCGCGTGAGAACCTCCGGTCGGGTCAGGGGCGGGACAGCAGCAGGAAGTGCTGAGGCAGGTGCACGGCCAGGCCGGCCCTGGCGTGCGCCCTGACGACGTCCTCGCCCTCGGGACCGGCGTTCCTGCGCAGCGTGAGCGAGGAGACCCCTGGGTCGAGCAGGGTGACCGCGGCGCGGAAGTCGCCGAGCAGCGCCTTGCCCTGCGGCATCATGCGGGTGCGGGCCACCTTGATGCCCACCTCGGTGAGCTTGCTCAGGGTGCCGTCCCGCACCAGCCGCCAGTACAGGGCCGGGTGGGCGACGATGCCGTCGCAGGAGCCGCCGGTGTCCTCCACCCGGGCGGCGGCCGCGGTCAGTTCCGCGCACACGTCGTCGCCCAGCGTGCCGGTGCGCAGCTCGGGCAGGGTCAGCAGGCCGCTGATCCTGCCGTCGGCGGTGCCGTGCAGCAGCGACTCGTTCTCCACCACGCCCATGCGGACCAGCACGCGGTAGTCGACGAACGCGGCCAGCAGGGCGGGCTCGTCCAGCAGCCCCTTCGGCAGCGGGACGTCGATCACCAGGTCGGTCAGCTCGGCGTGCTGGACGCTCGGCCCGAACGCCGACTCCGGCGTGCTGGCGTAGGAGTTGCCCGGCACGTCCCGGCCCGCCTGGGGCGCCTCGCGGACGTAGGCGGTGGGCCGGTCGTTCACGCTGGCCACCTTCAGCAGGTGGCGGACGGTGTAGCGGGGCCGGGTGGAGAACAGCGGGAACGCCGCCGGCAGGTAACCGTTGATCGGGACGACGACGTCGCCGCCGTCGCGGCCCCGGGAGACGGCCCAGGCGAACTCCTCGCCGGGGCTGCGCTCGGTCAGCGACGGGTCCGAAAGGGTCTGGCGGGTCACTTCGAGGGCGGTGGCGCTCTGGTGGACGGTGGTGGTCATGTCGCTCCCTGGCTCAGGTGGTGGGTGCATGCGTGGCGCCGGGGCTCGCCATGCTGGGGACGGGCCGGCCGGCGCGGGGGCTCGCCGGTCCGGTGGTGGCGTGGATCGCGCCGGGGTTCTCCGGTCCTGCGGTGGTGGCGTGGACGGTGGCGGCGGGCACCGGTCCGGTGGTGGTGTGCGGCGTGGCGTGGGCCGCGCCTGCGGTCGTCAGGCCGATGGTCGTGGCCGGGAGGGCGCCCAGGCTCGCCGCGGCCAGCACGGCGGGAACGGTGAGCCCGAGCGCGGCGAGGGTGTCGTCGTGGCCACCGCCCTCCGACGGCCACGACGACCCGGCGTTGACGCTGAGCACCTCGTGCCCGGGCAGCAGCAGCGCCAGGGTGGCGGCGACGCTGCCGGCCGCGCGGTGCTCCTCGACCACGACCAGCCGCCGCGCCGAGGCCGCCAGCTCGGCCGCGGCCTGCGCCAGGCTCTCGAAGTCCACCCAGCACAGGTGGGCGTGCGAGAGGTCGGGGCGCCGCTCGGTGGCCGACGCGCACAGCCGCGCGGGCTTCTCCCCGACCGAGACCAGGCAGGTGGGGCCGCCGGCCCCGTGGACCCAGCCGACCTCGCCGCGGCCGGCCGGCTCGAACGGCGCCTCGAAGGGTTCGTTGCGCGCCAGCCGCACGTAGCAGGGCCGGTCCTCGTCGGCGGCGGCCTGGACGACCGCCCGGGTCTCGGCCTCGCCGCACGGGACGGCGATGCGCACGCCGGGCAGGCTCTGCACCACGGCCAGGTCCTCCAGGCTGTGGTGGGTGGGCCCGAACCAGCCGCCGGACACCCCGCCGTACGGGCAGACCAGCACGACCGGGGCGCCCTGGTAGCCGAGCCCGAGCTTGACGCTCTCGGCCGCCCGCCAGGTGCCGAAGGCCGCGAACGTGCTGAGGAACGGGCGCAGCCCGGCCGAGGCGAGCCCGACCGCGATGTCCACCGCGGCGGCCTCGGCGATCCCGAGATTGAGGAACCGGTCGGGGAAGCGTTCGGCGAACGGGTGCGACGGGCCGCCGAGGTCGGCCTCCAGGCAGACGATGCGCGGGTCGCCCGCCGCGAGCGCGGTCAGCTCGTCCTTGTACGCCTCGCGTCCGGGGAGCGTCATCGGAGCACCGCCTTCCACTGCCGGGCGCGAGCCGGGCTGATCTTGACGTAGTGCGAGGCGGCCTTCCCCTCGGTGGCGGGCACGCCCTTGCCCTTGACGGTCGCGGCGAGCACCGCCTTGGGCCGGTCCTCCGGCGCCAGCACGGCGGCGAGCTTCTCGATGTCATGGCCGTCGGCCTCGACCACCTGGAACCCGAACGCGGCCAGCCGGGCCGGCAGATCGGTCAGCGGCGAGATGTCGGCCACGTACCCGTCGTTCTGGCCGCCGTTGACGTCGACCACGACCGTGAGGCCGCCGATGCGCTTGGCCTGCACGATCTGGAGCGTCTCCCAGACCAGGCCCTCCTGCAGCTCGCCGTCGCCGACCACGGCGATGGCGCCGCCGGGCTCGCCGAGCAGCCGGCGCGACAGCGCCCAGCCGGCCGCGTAGGCGAGCCCGTGACCCAGGCTCCCGGTGGGGAAGCGCACCCCGGGCACCTTGGGGGAGGGGTGCCCGGTGTACGGCTCGCCGGCCCGGCCGTAACGCGGCGCGGGATCCTCCTCGATGTCGCCGATCTGGTGCAGCACGGCGTACAGCGCGGCGGCGGCGTGCCCCTTGCTCAGCACCACCTCGACCCCGGGCCTGCTCTCGGCCACCATGTAGGCGGCGACCAGGATGTCCAGCACCGACAGGCTGCCGCCCAGATGGCAGCCCACCGGGCCGGCCGCCATGTCCACCACGGACCCGCGTGCGCGCCGGGCCCGCTCGCGGGCCAGGTCGATCTCGTTCATCTCCTCTCTCCCGTCGCCGTGGCGCCCGCGCCGGCCGGCACGGGCTCCTCGCGGGACGCGCCGTCGCGCAGCCAGCGCCGCACCGCCTCGCCGAGCACCTCGACGGCCAGCCGGTACTCGGCCGCCTCCAGGCGCTCGTGCGGGGTGTGGTCCAGCGAGGCGTCGCCCGGCCCGTAGGCCACCATCGGAACGCCCTGCCAGGTGGTGGCGAGGGTGTTCATGTCGCTGCTGCCCTTCTTGGCCAGCAGCCGGGGGGAGGCGCCGGTCGCCGCCCGCATGGCCCGGGTGAACGCCTTGACCAGCGCGCTGGTCCGCGGGGTGGCCACGGCGGGGGTGGCGAGCAGGGTCTCCACCCGCACCGGGGCGGGGGCCGCCCTGCGCAGCGCCTGGAGCACCTCGCCGGTCGTGGTGCCCGGCGGGACCCGCACGTCCACGATCGCCTCGGCCGTCTGCGTCTCGCCCTGGCCGCCGGTGCGCAGGCTCAGCACGGCGAACAGCGTGTCGGCGCCCAGTGCCGCGATCTCGGCCTCGGCCGCGGTGACGGCGTCGGCGACGCGGCTGGCGGCGGACCGCGCCGCCCTGCCCGCGGTGTGCGCGGTGGCCTGCGACACGCTCAGCCGGGCCTTGCACACCCCGTGGTAGCCGATGGTCAGCGCCGCGGCGCCGCTCGGCTCGCCGACGATCACCGCGTCGGCCGGGTAGTGGTCGCGGGCGTGGAACGCGCCGGCCGCGGTGCGCTCCTCCTCGACGGTGCCGACGACGCGCACGGTGGCGTCCTCCGGCACCTCCAGCGCGGCCAAGGTGGCGAGGAACGCGGCGAGGCCGCCCTTGGCGTCGACGCTGCCGCGCCCGGTGATCGCCTCGCCGTCCCAGCGGACCGGCCACCGGTGGGGCACCGTGTCCAGGTGGCCGATCATCAGCAGCCGCCGCGGGCCGGCGCCGCGGGTGGCCACCAGGTTGCCGGCCGCGTCGATCCCGGCGTCCACGCCGTTGGCGGCGCACCAGTCCACCAGGTACTCGGCCAGCTCGCGCTCGTCGCCGGACACCGAGGCCAGCTCGATCATGTTGGCCACCAGGCCGAGGTCGGGCGCCGGGGCCGGCGCCCGCCAGAACCGGGTGCCACTGCGGGCGTCGAGGGTGTGCGGGCCGGTGATGGCGATGTCGGGCGTGCCCGCCAGCGCCAGCTCGGCGGCGCGCACCTTCTGCCGCATCCGGCCGCCCGCGTAGGTCATGGCCTCGCCCGCCGTGGCGTGCGGCAGCGTGCTGGCCGGGTCCGCGGGGTCGGTGAGCAGCCCCGCCGTCCCGGTGACCAGGCGCAGGTGGTCGGCGTTCACCGCGATGGCGACCTCGGCGGCCAGCACGTCGGCGTCGACGTTCAGCGCCGATCCGCCATCGGACGCCGCGACCGGCGGCGACACGCACACCACGTCGAAGGCGTCCAGCAGCTGGATCAGGCGGGCGCCGTCCACGCGTTCCACGGTGCCCGCGCGGTGGTCGCGCGCGAAGCGCTGCCGGTCGCCGTCGAACGCCCGGATCGGGCCGTTGGGCGTGGCGGTGACCAGCCCTTCCGCCCGTCCGGTGGTGGCGAGCACCGACAGCCCGCGCCGGCCGAGCTCCTCGCGCACCCGGGGAAGGGTGATCTGCTCGTAGGCGTCGATGATGTGGGTCATCTCGTCCGGCGGGCAGTAGCGCACCTCGTCGCCGCCGCGCAGGGTCAGCGTCCGCATCGGCCGGCCGATGAGGGCGTAGTGCAGTTTGATGTCGGCCGCGCCGCCGGTGACGACCAGCAGCCTCGCCCCGCGCCCGCGCAACTCGGCCAGCTCGTCGAACACCTCGGTGTGGCGCAGCGTCGCGCTGCCCAGCTTGACCACGTACAGCGCGCGGTGGCCGTTGACGCCCTTGAGCGCGTCCGGGTCGTACCCGTCGCCGTGGTTCACGGCCATGGTCCCACCTCCGGCAGTCCGAGGGTCTCCTCCAGGCCGAAGATGCGGTTCATGGCCTGGACGGCCTGGCCGGCCCCGCCCTTGATCAGGTTGTCCAGCGCCGACACCGCCACGCAGCGGGCGCCCTCCACCGCCACCCCGACCTCGGCCGTGTTGGAGCCGATCACGGTCTTGAGCATGGGGAACGCCATCGGCGAGCGGCCGCTGGTCATCCGCACGAACGGCGCGTCCGCGTACGCCTTGGCGTAGGCGCGGCGCACCTGACCGGCGTCCACGCCCTCGCGCAGCCAGGTGTAGGCGGTGGCGAACACCCCGCGCGCGATCGGCAGGCTGTGCGCGGAGAACTGCAGCTCCGGCGCGGTTCCCGTCCAGGTGGCGAGGGCCTGCCGGATCTCCGGCGCGTGCCGGTGACCGTGCAGCTTGTGCACCCGGACGTTGCCCTCGCGCAGCGCCGGATGCTCGGCGCTCGCGTTGCCGCCGCCGCTGGAGCCGGTCTTGGCGTCGACCACGACCCGGGACTCCACCAGCCCGTCGCGGAACAGCGGATACAGGGCGTACAGCCCGGCCGAGGCCATGCAGCCGGGCAGGTTGACCACCGGCTCGCTGGGCTTGCCGGCGAACTCGGGCACGTAGTAGGGGATCGGCTGACGCCAGCCGCCGGCCGACTCCGGGTAGTGCTCGGCGATCTCCTCCGGGTCGCGCAGCCGGTAGTCGCCCGCGACGTTCAGCACCAGGTCGGCCTGGCCGCCGACGTCGTCCAGCACCTTCGGCAGCACCCCGTTGGGCAGGCAGGAGAACGCCACGTCCACCTTCGACAGCTCGTCCATGGCGCGCAGCCGCCGCCCGGCGAGCCGCGAGTTGCGCAGCCCGGACACCACCTGCCCGAGCGGCTTGCCCGCGTGCTGCTGGGACGACATGAACGACACCTCGGCCTGCGGGTGGTCGCTCAGCAGCCGGATCAGCTCCGCGCCGATGAAGCCGCTCGCCCCGAGCACGGCGATCTTCATCCGGTCGGTCATGCCGCCGCCTCCTTCCGCTCGGCGAACCTTTCCGCCCGGTCCTGGGACTCGATGACCGAACGGGCGAAGCGCGCCAGATGGCCGGGGATGTCGACCCCGTGGATCTCCACCGACTTGGCGAACTCCGGGTTGGCGTTGACCTCCAGCACGTACAGCTCGCCGGTCTCGGCCGACTCGGCCAGATCGACGCCGTAGAAGCCGGGGCCGAACAGGTCCACGACCCGCCTGCCGAGCTCGGCCGACCTCGGCGACAGCGGGATCGGCTCGACCGTCCCGCCGAGGTGGGTGTTGGTACGCAGGTCGGGGCTGACCTGCTTGTAGGCCACGACCGGCGTGTGCCCGACGATGATCACCCGCTCGTTGAAGCCGGGCTTCGGCACGTACTCCTGGACGATCACCGGAAAGGACCGCCCGCCCGGGTCGAGCCCCTCCCAGCCGCCGCTCCAGGCGGCCAGCTCGGCGGGGGTGGTGATGTGCACGATGCCCCGGCCCCAGGAGCCGCTGACCGGCTTGACGACGGCGTGCCCGCCGAGCGCCTCGATCTGCTCGCCCACCTGCTCGGCGGAGAAGGCGATGCGGGTCACCGGGTGGGGGATCCCCGCGCGGGCGAACGCGAGCGCCTGCAGGTCCTTCGACAGGCACAGGCGCACGGCGCGCGGGGTGTTCAGGGTGGGGATGCCCGCCTGCTCGAAGCGGTCGGACATCCCCGCCAGCTCGCGGTGGGAGACGTTGCGCAGGATGACCAGCCGGGGCGCGAGCGCCCCGTCGTTGAGAAACGCGGTGGTGTGCCGGGGGGTCACGGAGTGCGCGGTCAGGCCGGCCGCGCGGAACGCGGAGAGAAGCAGCCGCTCCTCCGGGCGCATGATCGTGACCGAGACGAGCACGTCCGCAGGGGCGTCACTCACCCCAGTCCTCCTCGACCTCCGGCGCCAGGTCCAGGCGGACGACCGGCGCGATGTCCAGCACTTCGTGCTCCTGGCCGCAGCCGCGGCAGTCCAGGATGTCGCCCAGCTCGACGTCGGACGGCACGGTGATGTCCGTCTCGCACTGCAGGCAGGCGGGGGCGGCCGTGATGTTTGCCATTGAGAACTCCTCGGCGTGGTTTTGCGTTTCTGGTGACGAGATGCGTTCGGCGTGGCGGAGGTCCCGGCGGGCGCCGGTCCGAATTCGCGTGCGGTCGCTCGCGCGGCGGGCGCCGTTCTCGCACGCCTCCTTCACCCGCGGGCGCCTGTCGCACGCGGCGCTTTTCGCACGCGGTGCTTTTCGCACGCGGTGCCTTTCACCCGGGGCGCTATTTACCCGGGGTGCCTTTCACCCGCGCACGCTTTTCACGCGCCGGCGCCTTTGCCGCGAGAGCGCTCTCGCGCGACGGCGTCCTCCGGCGCGGGGCGCCTTGTGATGGGCGCCTGTGATGGGCGGGCGCCGTCCGTGGCGCCGGCCTTTCAGGCGCCGGGCCGCACGCGGTCGAAATCGATGATCATCATGTCCCGGACGGCGCTGGTGGCGTCGACCGGGCTGATCGGGGTGACCTCGTGCTCCATCGTGCGGTCGTCGATCACGACGGTCTCCATCGGCTCCAGCAGGGTGTGCTCCAGCGCCGGCCGGTCACCGCCCTTGCGGTACAGGCGGCTGAGGCCGCCGGCGCAGCGCTCCCGGTTGATCAGATGCATGATCACGTAGTCGTGGCCGTCGGTGTGCCGGCCCTCGGGGGCCGGGGCCGACGCCGAGTCGCCGGTGGCCACGATGCGGATCATGTGCACGGTGACCAGCCAGGACGGGTCGTCTCCTTCCAGTCGCCTGACCAGGCCCAGGTCATGCTCCAGGGCCGCGCGGAAACAGGGGTTCTCGTAGGTCTCGGCATTGATGGGGGCGAACGTGCGCACCTGCCCGCCGTACACCGAGTTGACCTCCGTGCTCTGGTAGAACGCGCCGTGCGGCGCCCTCTCCATGGCCACGCCGGCGCCCTCGCCGCCGCGGGCCAGCAAATGCCCTATCCGGCGGTGCCGGACGGTGCCGTGACTCTTCTCGACATACCTGTCGGGCGGAAGGTCTTCCCAGTACTTGGCGAGCTCGTTCCATTCGCTGGTGCCCGAAATGGGGAGCCGGCCGTGGCTCCACCCTTTCTCCACGACGTCGGCGGGCAGTGGGGCGGACGTTCTGGTTATACGCATTGGGCAGCTTTCTCGTGTGGGTTTCCCTGTTCTCTGTCGAAGGTGCCGGTCCGATCGGAACTTTCAGGCCTTGCCTGACGACCAAGGTAGGCAACGTTTTATGACGGGGGTAATGCCTCGCGCTGCTCTGTTGGCCGCACCAGGCTACTCAACGGGCCCGGCGGCATTACTCACTCCCATTCCCGGCGGCAACGTCCCAGGTGGGACGCCATCGTGACCGGTTAAGGGAATGCGCATGACGGATTCATATCGCCCGAATGACCGGCGCACTGGTGCCGGGACGGGGCCCAAATGACAATGATCCGAAACGCGCATTGATGACACGGGAGAGGCGATATGACGCTCGAAGTCCCTGTCGCGCCGGAACAGGTCGGCCTGATCGCAGGCGACGGGCGCTCCCCGCTGTACGTGCCGCGGTCATGGGTCGCGATCGCCGAGCTGGGAGACATCTTCGTCGGCCGGCGGGACGAACTGGAGCGCATCGACGCCGCGATGCGCCACCCCGGCCTGTCCGGGGCCGCGCTCATCGGCGGCGGCGGCGCCGGCAAGAGCCGCCTGCTCGCCGAGATCGTCCGGCGGGCGGACGAGAAGCGCCACCTCGTCGTCCGCGCCTGCGCCTGCCAGGCCACCTCCTCGGTGCCCTTCGGCGCCTTCGCGCAGTACCTGCCCGCCGCGCTCATGGACACCGCGTTCAACGGCAACGCCCTGCGCATGGCCGCCGACGCCCTGATCGGCCAGTCGGGAGGCCGTGACCTGCTGCTGGTCATCGACGACGCCCACCTGCTCGACGAGGCGTCCGTGGCCCTGGCGTTCCAGATGGCCCGCCACCGCGAGGCCTTCGTGCTGACCGCCTCGCGCTGCGGCGAGGGCGTACCCGACCCCGTCGCCGACCTGTGCACCAGCGGCCTGGCCGAATGGATCGAGGTGCTGCCCTTCACCCGCGCCGAGGTCAGGGAGATCCTTGAGACCGCGCTGCGCGGCCCGGCCGAGGGCGTGCTGGTCCAGCGCTGCTGGGAGGCCACCGGAGGCAACGCCTTCCTGTTGCGCGAGCTGACCACCGCCATGCTGGAGACCGGCGCGCTCACCCTCGCCGAAGGCGTCTGGCGCGGCGGCGAGAGCTTCCCGGTGACCTCACGGCTGGCCGGGCTGGTCGACAAGCGGCTCGCCGGCCTCGCCCCCGAGTGCCGCCGGGTGCTGGAGCTTCTCGCGTTCGGCGGTTCGATCAGCCCGGACGTCCTGGCCGGGCTCATCTCCCGAGCGGCCGTCGAGACCGTCGAGGCGCGGGGCATCGTCGAGGTCGAGCGGCTGGGGGCGCGCGACCGCGCCCGGCTCGCCTACCCCCTGTACGGCGACGTGCTGCGCGCCCGCGCCCCCCGGCTGCGGGCGCGCCGGTGCAGAGAAGAGCTCGCCGACGCCGTCGAGGCCGCGGCGCCCGGCGCCGATGACCTGCTCAGGGTCGCGGCCTGGCGCCTGGACAACGGCGTGCAGCCGCCCGCCGGCGACGTCGCCGCCGCCCTGAGGAGCGCCTGGTCGCGCATGGACCTCCCGCTGAGCAGGCGGCTCGCGGGCTGCGCCGTCGAGGCCGGCAAAGGGATCGAGGTCGCGGAGCCGCTCGGCTACGGGCTGATGTTCGCCGGACGTCCCGGCGACGCGGAAGCCCAGCTCGCCCGTCTCGGCCGGCCCGACGGCGAGCGCGACCGCGCCCGGCTGACCGGGGTGCGGGCGTTCAACCTCGCCTTCGGGCTCGACAGCGTGCCGGAGGCGTGGCTGCTGCTCCGGTCGGCGCTGCGTGACCTCACCGGCGACGAGCCGCGCGCGGAGCTGCGCGCCCTGCAGGCGCTGCTGCACCTGTTCGGCGGGCGCTGCCACGCGGCGGTGGTGCTCGCCGAGCAGGTCATGGCCGAGGCGCCCGACGGCGCCCGCGCCCGCTGTGTGGCCGAGGTCGTCCGCGGCGTGGCGCTGGCCTTCCTGCGGCGGCCGGAGGAGAGCTTCGACGCCCTGTCCGCCGCCCGCGAGCTGAGCCTGCGATGGCAGGGTGAGCTGCCCTGGCTGGAGATCTTCATCGAGCTGGGCTGGGTGCACGCCTGCCTGCTCACCGGCCGCTTCCTGGAGGCACAGGCGCACGCCGGCGAGGGGTACGACCGGGCGGTGGCGCGGCAGTTCCCCTACGCCATCGCCTGGTTCTGCCTGCTTCGCGGGCTCGTCGCCAGGGCGCGCGGCGGGGTCCGCGAAGAGCTGCACCGCTGCCGCGAGGGCGTCGCCATCGCCCGCCAGCACGGCGACCGCGGCCTGCTGGCCGTCCTGCTCGCCCAGCTCGCCCAGGGCCTCGCGCTCGCGGGGGACGTCAAGGCGGCCCGCAGAGCCCTCACGGAGGCCGACAACCTGGCCCAGCGGTCCCTTTGGCTGCTCCAGCCGTGGATCGAGCTGGCCCGCTCATGGGTCGCCGCGGCCGGCAACTCCCCGGACGCCCCCGCCTTCGCAGAGAAGGGCGCGGCGCTGGCCCGCGAGTTCGGCGCCGTCGGCATGGAGGCCCTCGCCCTGCACGACGCGGCCCGGATGGGCGCCCCCCAGCACGTGCTCGGCCGGCTCCGTGAGCTGGCCGGGCAGGCGGGGGACGGCGCGGTGCCGCTGTACGCGGCGCACGTGGCCGCCGCGGCGGCCGGGGACGGCGACGGGCTCGCCGCCTCCTCGGCCGGGCTGGAACGGCTCGGCAGCCCGCTGCTCGCCGCCGAGGCGGCGGCCGAGCAGGCCAACTGCCACCGCGCGGCCGGCGACCTCGCCGCCGCCTCGGCCGCGGCGGCCCGCGCGCTGCGCCTGGCCAGGTCCAGCGGCGCCCGCACCCCGGCCCTGTCCGCGCTCGAACGGCCGAGGCTCACCCGCAGGGAGCACCAGATCGCCGAGCTGGCCGCCAAGGGCATGTCGAGCAAGGAGATCAGCGCGCACTTCGTGCTGTCCGTGCGCACTGTCGAGAACCACCTGCA
This sequence comes from Sphaerisporangium sp. NPDC049457, assembly GCF_055586705.1. Taxonomy (NCBI): domain Bacteria; kingdom Bacillati; phylum Actinomycetota; class Actinomycetes; order Streptosporangiales; family Streptosporangiaceae; genus Sphaerisporangium; species Sphaerisporangium sp. NPDC049457. The sequence continues at coordinate 223,077 of NZ_JBVJHR010000013.1, forward strand.
GCGGGTCTACCGCAAACTCGGGATCGGCGACCGCGCCGGGCTCGGCGCCCTTCTCGGCCTCTTCCAGCCCACCCCCGACGACGGCCAGAAACCCGTCGACGTGAAACGAGGTGCGCGATGAACTCCGGCATGCGGTCCTACGTCGAGTGGATGGTCCGGGCCCGCTGGGGCCAGGTCCCCGCGGGCTCCCCGTCCGGCCCGGCCGACGGCCGGGCACTCCCCGGCGGGTCCCAGCCCGGACGGCCCGCCGCCCCCGGCGCCTCCGTCGGCCCCGCAACCGCCGCCGACCGGCCGGGTCCCGGGGACGGCGCGCCCGGCGCGCCCGGCGCGCCGCTCCTGGCCCGCCTGCGCAACTACCTGCGCTCTCGCGGTCAAGGCGAGGGCCAGGCGGGCTGACGCCCCTTCCGGCCGCCCTCCGCCGCCCGGCCCTCGCGGGCGAGGGCCGGCGGCACACGCCGCCCGAGCGAGGGTCAGCGGCGGGGGGTCCTGTCCTTGCCGGCGGCGATGGCGTGCCGGGCCTCTGCGATGTAGGAGGCGACGTACGGGTGGGCGGGGAACAGCTTGCGCACCTGCCGGAACCGCGGGAGCGCCGCCTTGTAGCGGCCGGCGAAGAAGTCGCCGAGCGCGGCGTCGTACAGCAGCGTCGTCCGCGACGGCGACGCCACGACCCCGGCCGCGGCCAGGCGCTTCCGCACGATGCCGACCGGCAGGATGAAGCTGTGGTTCTCGGCGGTCTCGCCGGTTGCCGGGTCGACCGAGCCGGCGATCAGCGTCCCGATGACCTTGCCCTCCTTGCCGAAGACCGGCCCGCCGGAGTTGCCGTGGTACGAGGGCGCCTGCGCCTGGATGTAGGGCACGCCGAGCACGGTGGTGCGCCGGGCGTTGTAGGCCCCTTCGGTCAGCGCCGGGTACAGCCGCGAGCGCAGGTCGAACACCGCCGTGTTGGTGGTGACCAGCCCCGGGAACCCGTTGATGTACAGCGGGTCGCCCACGCGCACGTCGGAGTCGCGGCCGAGCGGCAGCGTGGGAAGGTCGCGGGCGCCCGCCATCTTCAGCACGGCGAAGTCCTCGCCGGGGTAGTCGCGGCCCTTGGCGATCAGCCTGATCGGCGTCACCTTGGCCGTCTTGTCCATGCCGCCGCCGGGCAGCGGGGTGATGACCTTGATGCTCCGGTGGATCCCGGTCACCCGCATCCTCTCGGCGTTGAAGCGGCCGAACATCGCCCTGGCCAGCCGCACCAGCTCGTCGTCGGGCTGGGCGCTCTTGCGGATCGCCTTCACGAACGACCGCACGTCCGCCCCGGTGACCGCGGGCAGCACCTTGGCGCCGTAGAACACCCGCAGGGCCTTCCTGGTCGCGCTCACGCAGTGCGCGCCGGTCACCATGTACCCGTCCGGCGTCACCCACCATCCGGTGCACAGGCCCGGCCGCTCCACCTTGGCCGTGCGCGCGGGCGCCGCCGGGGCGAGGTAGCGGTCGACGTGCGAGGCGGCGGTGCGCAGCACCCACTTGACCTGGCTCTGGTGGTCGGCGGGGATGCGCCCGGCCTTGGCGTGCCGGGCCGCCGCGTCGAACAGCGCGGCGAACGCCTTGCGGGCCTTCGGCGACGGCACGGTGACCGTCGCGGCGTAGTCGGTCTCGATGAGCTGCACGGCCGGATCGGTCCGCGCCGCCAGCCACGTACCGGTCGCCACCTCCCGCCCGGTGGCGACCTGCCGCTCGGCGGCCACCTCTCGCCCGGCCGCGGCCTGCCGCCCGGTCGCCGTCTCGCGCGCGGCCTCGGCCGGCACGACGCCCGCCGCCGCGAGCCCTGCCACGACCAGCCCCGCCGTCGCCAGCCGTAAGGACGTTCGCATGATTCCACCCCCAGGGACATCTCGTGAGCCGAGTGTGCGCGGCGACGCTGTACGACGCCTTGCAGGCCGCTTACGTCCGGATTCACGCCGTCATGAGATGACGAACGACACGATTTCCGCCCGGCCGGAAGCGTGCGGCACCATGGATGGGTGAACGAGGGCGCGGGCATGCTGGCGAAGTTCCTGGCCGAGGGCGATGTGGTGGTCCTGAGCGGTGCGGGCATCTCCACCGAGTCGGGCATCCCCGACTACCGCGGGCCGAGCGGCGCACTGCGCCGGCACACCCCGATGACCTACCAGACCTTCACCGGCGACCCGGCCGCGCGGCGCCGCTACTGGGCGCGCAGCCACGCCGGGTGGCGGTCCATGGCCCGCGCCAGGCCGAACGCCGGCCACCACGCGGTCGCCCGTCTCCAGCGGCGCGGCCTGGTGTCGGGGCTGGTGACCCAGAACGTGGACGGCCTGCACCAGGCCGGCGGCGCCCGGGGCGTGATCGAACTGCACGGCAGCCTGCATCGCGTGGTCTGCCTCGACTGCGGGGACGCGACCACGCGCGAAGAGCTCGACCGGCGCCTGGGCGTGGCCAACCCGCGTTTCGCGGCCCTGGTCACCGCCGTCAACCCCGACGGCGACGTCGAACTGCCCGACGAGGCGGTCGAGGCGTTCGTCACCGTCGCCTGCCGGGCGTGCGGCGGCGGGATGCTCAAGCCCGACGTGGTCTTCTTCGGCGAGACCGTCCCCGCCGACCGCGTCACCGCCTGCTTCGAACTGGTCGAGCGCGCCCGCCTGCTGCTGGTCCTCGGCTCGTCCCTCAGCGTCATGTCGGGGCGACGTTTCGTGCTGCGAGCCGCCAAACTGGGCATCCCGGTCGCCATCGTCAACCAGGGCCCGACCCGCGGCGACGACTACGCCGACCTCACCGTAGACGCCCCCCTGGGCACCGTCCTCACCCACACCGCCGACCTCATGGACCGGACCGTCGCCCGCTGACCCCGGTCACGGCCCCGACGTTCTCGCACGGCCCTTGAGTGATCGCCTCTGTTGGGAGGCGTGTCGCTTATTCCTATCGTGGAAATGGCATCGCATCATGGACTCGCCATATGCGAGCGCTTGCCTACGCGGATATCTCGCTCATATCCATTAACGGGGGGAAAGGGCTATATGCGGATTATTGTTGCCGTCGCCGTGCTGATGGGCGCGGCGGTCATCACGGCGCCCGGGACGGCCGCCGCCGAGGGCGCCGCCCCGGCGGAGACGGCGGCGCGGGTCCAGATGGCACGGGACGACGCGTTCACCATCGGCATGCTGGTCGAGCACAACAAGTACCGTGCCAGGCACGGCGTGCCCGCGCTGAGAATCGACCCGGCGTTGACCGCGTACGCCGCCGACTGGGCGGCGAAAATGGCTCACCACGACATATTGAGCAATTCGCGCGGCCCTTATGGGGAAAATCTGCACCTGTCCTGGCCGTCCCAGCCGACTCCCGCCGCGATCGTGCGGGCCTGGTACGACGAGATCTCCCGGTACGACTGGAACATTCCCGAATACAACACGGCCACCGGTCACTTCAGCCAGGTCGTCTGGAAGAACAGCTCCAAGCTCGGCGTGGGCCTGGCCAAGAGCGCCTCCGGCCGCTGGTACGCCGTCGCCGTGTACAACCCGCGGGGCAACTACCTCGGCCAGTTCTCCCAGAACGTCCTGCCGCCGTCCCGCTGACCGTTCGATCTGTTCAACACGTGTACCGAGCGCATAGGCGTGATCCGCCTATGCGCCGATCCTGGTCGCCTGCCCGGCGGAGCGCGCTGTCCGGCGCCCGCGTGATCACGAGCGCGTTCGTCGCGACAGAGGTCACAGAAGGGAGAGCTGGCCGGAGGCGGCCAGCGGGTCGCGGTGCTTGCGCAGGTGCCGCCACTTGGGCAGGTCGTCCAGATAGGACCACGAGAGCCGATGATGCGGGGTCGGGCCGTGCTCGGCCAGCGCCTGCTGGTGGACGGGGGCGGGGTAGCCCGCGTTGCCCGCGAAGTCGTAGGCCGGGTGCTCCGGGCCGAGGGTGGCCATCAGCCGGTCGCGGTGCACCTTGGCCAGCACCGACGCCGCGGCCACGCTGACCGAGCGCAGATCGGCCTTGACCTCGCAGCGCACCCGCCACGGCCCGCGGAGGAAGTCGTGCTTGCCGTCCAGGATGACGACGTCGGGGCGGCGCGGCAGGGCCTCCAGCGCCCGGGACGCCGCGCGGCGCAGCGCCTCGGTCATGCCCACCTCGTCGATCTCCTCCGCGCTCGACGCGCCGATCGCGTGGCAGGTCAGCCAGCCGGGCAGCGCCTCGGCGAACGCCTCGCGGTGGGTGCGCGCGAGCAGCTTGGAATCGGTGAGCCGCACCGTCGCCCCGGCGCGGCCGGGCAGCTCGGGCGGCGGGCTCAGGTCGGTGACCGCGGCGCACACCACGACCGGCCCGGCCCACGCGCCGCGGCCGACCTCGTCCACCCCGGCGATGACGCCGGCCCCTGCGGCGCGCAGCTCCTGTTCGATCAGGTAACCGGCGGCGCGGGGCTCGGCGGGCGGCTCCTGCGGCTCCCGCGGCGTGGTCGGCTTTCGCATCGACCCATCATGGCAGGCCGCCGCGCACGGCGAAGCGGTTCTGGTCAGGGGCGCAGCGCCGCGAGCTGCTGTTCGAAGGGGATGAGCTCCTCGACCGGCTCGGCGGCGCGGGTCCGGCGCAGCATCACGTCGGCCAGCTCGCCGGCGGCACGGGAGATCCGGCCGGGCAGGTCCTCGGTGTGCTCGTCGCCGCCGGAACCCCAGTCCTCGGAGGCGGCGTACACGGCGGTCGGCACCACGACAGCGCGCAGGTAGGCGAACAGCGGCCGCATGGCGTGCTCAAGGGCGAGCGAGTGCCGGGCCGTGCCCCCGGTCGCCGCGATCAGGACCGGCGTGCCGACGAGCGCGGTGTTCTCGACGACGTCGACGAACGACTTGAACAGGCCGCTGTAGGAGGCGGTGAAGATCGGGGTGACGGCGATGAGGCCGTCGGCCTCGGTGACCGCGTCCAGCGCCTCGCGCAGAGCGGGGGAGGGGAACCCGGTCACCAGGTTGTCGGCGATGTCACGGGCGAGGTCGCGCAGCTCCACGACCCGCACCTCCACCTCGCGTTCCTCGGCGAGGCGGCCACGGGTGGCCTCGGCGAGGCGGTCGGCCAGCAGGCGCGTCGAGGAGGGCCGGCCGAGTCCCGCCGAGACGGCGACGAGCTTCAACGGCTTCATTGAGGACTCCCGATGGTCAGGGGAATGTGGACGAATGAGTGGGACGGGAGGCCGCCGGGCACGCCACGGCCCGCGCCGGTCCGGAACATCGCGCTCGGCGGGCGCGGCCGGTACCGGCGGGGCGGTGGACGGGAACCGCGGACGGTGGGGCGGTGGACGGGAACCGCGGACGGTGGGGCGGTGGGTCGGTGGCCGGGGATCGCGGCCGGCCGGTGGGGCGGCGGGCTAGGAGGTGGGGCCGGCGGCGACCTGTGGCTCCTCGGACGCCTGGGCGTCGCGGCGGGCGACGAGAGCCGCGTGGGTGGGGCCGTCGGGCACCTGGCTCGGCCGGCCGGCGGCGAACTCCTTGCGCAGGACCGGCACGACTTCCTCGCCGAGGATGTCGAGCTGCTCAAGGACCGTCTTCAGCGGCAGGCCGGCGTGGTCCATCAGGAACAGCTGGCGCTGGTAGTCGCCGAACGACTCGCGGAAGGTCAGCGTCTTGTCGATGACCTCCTGCGGGCTGCCCACCGTGAGCGGCGTCTGCTCGGTGAACTCCTCCAGCGAGGGGCCGTGGCCGTACACGGGGGCGTTGTCGAAGTAGGGCCGGAACTCGCGCACCGCGTCCTGGGAGTTCTTGCGCATGAACACCTGTCCGCCGAGACCGACGATCGCCTGCTCCGGGGCGCCGTGCCCGTAGTGGGCGAACCGCTCGCGGTAGAGGCCGATCAGCCGGGCGAAGTGCTCCTTGGGCCAGAAGATGTTGTTGGCGAAGAACCCGTCGCCGTAGTACGCGGCCTGCTCGGCGATCTCGGGGCTGCGGATCGAGCCGTGCCAGACGAACGGCGGGACGCCGTCCAGCGGGCGCGGGGTGGAGGTGAAGCCCTGCAGCGGCGTGCGGAACCTGCCCTGCCAGTCGACCACGTCCTCGTGCCAGAGCCGGCGCAGCAGCGCGTAGTTCTCGATGGCGAGCGGGATCCCCTGCCGGATGTCCTGCCCGAACCACGGGTACACCGGCCCTGTGTTGCCGCGGCCCATCATCAGGTCGACGCGTCCGCCGGCCAGGTGCTGCAGCATGGCGAAGTCCTCGGCGATCTTCACCGGGTCGTTGGTGGTGATCAGGGTCGTGGCGGTCGACAGGATGATCCGCTCGGTGCGCGCCGCGATGTAGCCGAGCATCGTGGTCGGGGAGGAGGGGACGAACGGCGGGTTGTGATGCTCGCCGGTCGCGAAGACGTCGAGGCCGACCTCCTCGGCCTTCAGGGCGATGGCGACCATCGCCTTGATCCGCTCGTGCTCGCTCGGCGTCGTGCCGTTGGTCGGGTCGGCGGTGACGTCGCCCACGCTGAAGATCCCGAACTGCATCGCCCTCATCATCCTTCGTTCTGTTGAAATTTCAACTACCCAAGCACCGCCACCGTATCGGTTTATTCCGCGAGCGAAGGTGCCGGCGTGCGCGATGTGGGCGCCGGTTCCGGCCGGGACGTCGTCGAGCTCGCGCGCCTCGCTGCCACCCGCCGGGGCCGCGGTCGGCCGCGGACCGGTGCAGGACGTCGAGGGGTCGTCAGCGCCTGCGAGCGCGCAGGTTCAGCGGGCCCTTACCTTGGTCGGCAGGCGCGCGAACCCGTGCACGTTGGGATTGTGCGCCCGCCGGGCCTCGTCCAGGTCGATGTCGTAGTCCTCGTCGATGGTGCGCACCAGTTCACTGAGCATGACCCGAGCTTCCAGACGTGCCAGGCTCGCTCCGAGGCAGAAGTGGCGGCCCACCGCGAAGGGGATCGCCTGCCGGGTGTCGCGGCCGACGTCGAAGCGATCCGGTTCGGCGAAGACCTTGGGGTCACGGTTGGCGGACCCGGTGAGCAGCACCATGCGCGCCCCCTCGGGCACGCGCACGCCGTGCAGGACGGTTTCGGCCGTGAGACGGCGAGCCGACAATTGGCCGGGGCCGGCGTAGCGCAGCGTCTCCTCCACCCAGCCGTCGATGTCACCGGCGAAGGCCTTGGCCCGCTGGCCGGGGTTGGCCCAGGCGGCATGCCAGGCCGCCGCGACCAGCTTGGTGGTGGTCTCGTTGCCGGCAACGCCCAGCAGCATGAGCACCGGCACGATCTCGCGATCCCCTAGCCGGGCGCCGTCGATCTCCGCCTGAATCAGCGCGGTCGCCAGATCGTCCTGCGGATGGGCGCGGCGGGCCCTGAGCAGCTCGGCGTAGTACGCGCTCATTGCGATGCCGGCCCGCTGCATCGTCTCAGGGATGCCGCGCTCGTCCTGGTCCGGCCTGCTCATGATCTGATCTGACCAGTGGCGCAGCCGTTCGCGGTCGGCCGACGGCACGCCGATCATCGCCGAGATCACGTCGACGGGAACCTTGGCGGAGAAGCCGGTGACGAAGTCGAACTCGCCGCCTGCGGCGAGCACCTCGTCCAGGTGCTCACGGGCGAGCCGGGTGACCGTCGACTCCATCGCGGTGACGCGCCTGGGGGTGAACGCGGCCGACACCAGCGCACGCATCCGCGTGTGATCGGGGGGATCCATCGCGACGAAGGAAGCGGCCTGGGAGACGTTCGGGCCCCACTGCTCCAGCGTGACGCCATGGGAACTGGAGAACAGGTCGGTGTCGCGGAACGCGGCACTCACATCGGCATGACGCGACAAGGCGTAGAAGTCGAGCCGCTCGTTGTGGTACAGCGGCGCCTGTTCGCGTAATCGCTGGTAGACCGGCCACGGATCAGCCTGGGTGTCATGGTCGTAAGGGTCGTAATACAGCAATCTCCACCTCCCGGATCCAAGCTTCGTCCTTGTGGTTCCCGCCGGGTCGGCCCACGAGACTCCAGGGCGGCCACCTCCTTGGCCGTCGGAGCTGTGGGCCGTACGTCGCGCCGGCGGTCTCGCGGGTCGTCGCCTACCAGCCGGCCGCGGCTCACGTTGAAGAGCCAGGCGAGCGCCTCAATAGCTGACGGGGGCTGATCATCCGTTCTGCCGCGAGCCGCCCGGCGAAGGCCGGGCGACAGGGCAGATGCTCGGCCATCCCTCGCCTGACCTTTCGATGGCGTCAGAGCCGATGTCGATGTTGCCACCGGTCGCGTGATCGACGCCACAGGTACCCCTTGCCGTGTGCGATTTCGTGCTGGATCCTGACGGTGGTCTCGACGCTTGGGCGAGCCCTGTCTGGCGGGTGCCAGAGAAAAGCTACGATGCCTTTCATGTCCGCCATCGCCGGGGTCGTTCCGAGCACTGTATGAGAGCGCGCTGGAGTGCCCAGGCGTGGTTCGCCCTGGTGCTGGTCATCATGGTCATCGTGCTGGCGGTGTCCGCGTTGGTGGGTTCCATGGTGCTGCGGCACACGACGGAGGTCTCCAACCGGCTGTCCGACGTGATCTCCCCGGCGCGGATCCAGGCCGAGAGGGTCAGGACCGCGCTGATCGACCAGGAGACCGGCGTCCGCGGCTTCCTGCTCACCGGCGAACAGGGATTCCTCGGGCCGTACATCGCCGGTCAGGAGGCCGAGCGGCGGGCCGGCGCCGCCGTGCGCCGGCTCGCGGCCGGCACCCCGCCGCTGCGGCAGCTCGACGAGGTCGAGCGGCTGAGCGCCGAGTGGCGCGCCCGGTACGCGGAGCCGCTGATCGCGACCGTCCGCCGCGACGGGCCCGACAGTGTGCCCGCCGGCCGCACCGAGGCGAGCCGCCAGGCGTTCGACACGTTGCGCGCCGCCCTCGACGCGCAGGAAGCGGCGTGGGGACGGGCGCGCGACCTCTCCCGCGCCGACCTTGAGGCCGCGAGATCGGCGCGCAACATCGCCTTCGGCGGCATCATCGCGTTCTTCCTGCTCACCATCATCGCGATCGCCGTGCTGCTGCGGCTGGTGGTGTTCCGGCCGCTGGAGCGGCTGCGCGCCGCCTCCCGCCGGGTCACCGCGGGCGACTTCGGCCATCACGTCGACACCGGCGGTCCCGCCGACGTCGCCGAGCTGGCCCGCGACATGGAGGCGATGCGGCTGCGCATCGTGACCGAGCTGGAGGAGACCCGCCAGTCGCGCGAACTGCTCGCCCGGCAGACCGAGGAACTGAAGCGCTCCAACGGCGAACTGGAGCAGTTCGCCTACGTCGCCAGCCACGACCTGCAGGAGCCGCTGCGCAAGGTGGCCAGCTTCACCCAGATGCTGGAGCAGCGGTACGGCGACCGGCTCGACGACCGCGCCAAGCAGTACATCGGCTTCGCCGTCGACGGCGCCAAGCGCATGCAGGCGCTCATCAACGAGCTGCTGACCTTCTCCCGGATCGGCAGGCTCAACGCCGACCCCATGCGGCTGAAGCTCAACGAGACCGTGGACCTGGCCGTGCGCAACCTCGCGGGCCGCATCGAGGACACCGGCGGCGTCGTCGAGGTGGGCGACCTGCCGGAGATCACCGGCGACCGCACTCAGCTGGTCATGCTCTGGCAGAACCTCATCGGCAACGCGCTTAAGTTCCGTCATCCCGACCGCACGCCGGCCGTCCGCATCGACGCCGAGCGGGACGGCGACGAGTGGCGCATCACGGTGACCGACAACGGCATCGGCATCGAGCCGCGGTACGCCGACAAGATCTTCCTGATCTTCCAGCGGCTGCACACCCGGGACGCCTACGAGGGGACCGGCATCGGGCTCGCGCTGTGCCGCAAGATCGCCGCCTACCACGGCGGGCGCATCGACCTGGACCTGGAGTTCACCGGCGGCAGCCGCTTCGTCATCCACCTCCCCGTCACCGGTGAGTCCGCCGGCGTCCCCGTCGTCCCGGCCGCCGCCCAGGACGCCTGACCCGAGCCGGAGCGGGCCCTTCGGGGGACGCGGCCGGTGACCGCCGGGTTCAGCCGTCCTGGCCGATGTCCTCGTACCACAGCTCCGGACGCTCGCCGATGAAAGCGGTCATCAGCTCGGCGCACTCGCCGGAGTCGAGGACGACCACCTCGACGCCGTTGCGGGCGAGCCACTCGTGCTGGCCGGTGAAGGTACGGCTCTCGCCGACGATCAGCCCGGTGATGCCGAACTGCCGGATCAGGCCGCTGCAGTACCAGCAGGGCGACAGCGTCGTCACCATGGTGGTCCCGCGGTAGGTGCGCTGCCTGCCGGCGTCGCGGAAGGCGGCGGTCTCGCCGTGGATCGACGGGTCGCCGTCCTGGACGCGGCGGTTGCGGCCCCGGCCGAGCAGCCGGCCTCCCGGGCCGAACAGCGCCGCGCCGACGGGGACGCCGCCCTCGGCGTAGCCTTTCCTGGCCTCTTCCAGCGCCACGCCCAGCATCGAGACGGGGTCGGCGTAGTCAACGGTCATGAGGTCACCATCCCCGCTCCCGGCGCATCGCGAACCGCGCGCCGGGGACGCGTCAGCGGATCGCGGCGCGGGTCGCCTCCTCCTTCGAGATCCCGTACGTCGTGCCGCATGACGTGCACTGTGCCGCGTACCTGGTGCGCAGGCGGAACAGCGGCACGAAGAACATGCTGAACCGGGTGACCCGTTCGGACAGCATCTGGGCCGCCGTGGCGCCGCAGAAGCGGCAGACCGAGCTCAGCGTGCCGAGCGGGTGGATCGTCGTGCGAAGCCCGAACAAGAGGAACATCACCCACCTCTACCCCCTCCGCGCCGATCGAGTCCCGGCGCGGGACGCACTCCTCCACGGCCGCAAAGCCGACAACATCAACAGTCTTGACAATTTCGTTTGTCGGTGAGACCGTTATGGCATGTTCGAAGTTGCGGTGATCGAGGATGCGGCGGCGGCCCAGGTCTCTCTGGACCCCGTGCGGGCCCGGCTGCTGGCCGAGCTGGCCGAGCCGGCTTCCGCCGCGACGCTCGCCGGCCGGGTCGGCCTGCCGCGCCAGAAGGTGAACTACCACCTCAAGGCGCTGGAGCGGCACGGTCTCATCGAGCTGGCGGAGGAGCGGCGCAAGGGCAACGTGACCGAGCGGGTGATGCGGGCCACGGCGGCCTCGTACGTCATCTCGCCGGTCGCGCTGGCGGCGGTGGCGCCCGATCCGGCGCGCTCACCCGACCAGCTCTCGGCGCGCTGGCTGCTGGCGGTGGCCTCGCGGATGGTGCGCGATGTCGGCCAGCTCGTCGCCGCCGCGGCAAAGGCGCGCAGGCGGGTGGCGACCTTCACCATCGACGGCCAGGTGCGCTTCGCCTCGGCGGCCGACCGCGCGGCCTTCGCCGAGCGGCTCGCCGAGACGGTCACGGCCCTGGCCGGCGAGTACCACGACGAGACGGCCGTAGGCGGCCGCGTGCACCGGCTGATCGTGGCGATGCACCCGTATGTGCCGAATGAGACAGAGACCGATACCGAAGGAGTCGTGCGATGACGCATCCGTTCGCGTTGCGCAAGGAGATCGAACTGCGGGCGAGTGCCGCCCGGGTGTGGGAGGCGGTGGCGAGCGGGCCGGGGTTGAACTCCTGGTTCCTGGGCCGCAACGAGGTGGAGCCGCGGGTCGGCGGCAAGGCGGTGCAGTTCTTCGGCGACTTCCCGGTGGAGGCCAGTGTGACCGCGTGGGAGCCGCACCGGCGGTTCGCCTTCCGGAGTGCGGAGGGCGAGGACGGCACGTTCATGGCGTTCGAGTTCCTGATCGAGGGGCGCGAGCAGGGTGGCACGGTGCTGCGGCTGGTGCAGAGCGGTGTTCTGGGTGATGGATGGCAGGCGGAGGTGGAGGCGTTGGAGCGCGGCTGGGACATGTATCTGCACACTCTGGACCAGTATCTGACTCATTTTCCGGGTCAGTTCGCGCTGGTGGTGTTCGCGGCGCGGCCTGGTGGGGGTGGGGTGGAGCCGGTGTGGTCGGTGCTGGAGCGGGGGCTGGGGCTCACCCGCAAGGTGGTGCAGGGTGATCGGGTCCGGTTGACGCCAGAGGGGTTCGCGCCGATCGAGGGTGTGGCCGACTATGTGGCGCCGGATTTCCTGGGGGTGCGGACCGGTGATGGGTTGTACCGGTTCATCCGGGGTCAGCACGACACGGTGGTGGTGGGGCACCACATCTTCGCCGACAAGGCCGATCCCAAGAAGGTCGAGCAGGCGTGGCAGGACTGGCTGACCAAGCTCTTCGCGTGACGGCCCGTTCGCGCCGCACGTGAGAGCGGCGCGGCACGGTCGGCGCGACAGCGGGTCACCAGCGCGACATCAGATCACAGGACGCCGGTAGCAGAGGTCACCATAGGCATGGACGAGAGCAGGAATCCCAGACACGGCGACGATGGTGGACTCGCCGACGAAGACTCCCAGGCGGCCGAGCCGCGCGGCCGCCTGGGCCAACCCCGTGACGCGCCGGAACACGGCGCCTCCGGCACCGATGAGCGCTCCGCCGCCGGCGGCGGCCCGTCCGACCACCACCACGGGCAGGGCGACCCGGCGGAACAGCGGCACCATGACATCCCCGGCGAGCGAGCCGAACGACAAGACCGGGATCAGCCCTTCGGCGAGGACGTCCACGACGATCCGCCGTCCGGCGGGGACGTCCACGCCCACGACGATCGGTCGTCCGGCGGGGACGACGACCAGGAGCCTCCGGGCTCCGGACGCTCCTTCCTCCTGGGCCTCGCCTGGTGGCCCTAGACCGCCCCGGCCCGCCGTGGCACGCGCCCGCCGTCCCCTCCCGGGGGACGACGGACCGTCACCGCGTCGCGGGTGAGCGAGGACGGTCCTGACCTTTCCGCGCTAACGATGAGGATGACCATGTCTCCACGCGACGACCACCGCGCCCGCCGGGAACAGGACCCGGCCTGGTGGGAACAGGACCCCGCCGAGTGGGAACATCACGCCGCTCCGCACGACGATCACCTCGGACTCGCGCGGCAGGACCCGGCCGCGTACGAGGACCGTCTCTGGCTGACCGAGGAGGAGGCGGCCTCGTACGCGGACCACCTGGCGCGGAGAAGGCAGGACGCGGTCTCCCACGAGGGCATCCTCCGCACGCCAGAGGAGAAGGCCGCCGCGTACGAGCACGGCCTCCGGCAGGCGGGCGAGGACGCGACTTCGGACGATGACGGCCTTCGGCCGGCGGACGGCGACACGGCCGCGTACGAGCACTCGTCGCCGCGGAGCGAGGGTGAGGTGCTCCGGCGCGGGAACGGCACCGCATGGCGGTGGGACGCCTACCGGGACGATCACCTCTCCGCGTGGGAGGAGCACGTCGCCCTGTGGGAGGAGGAGATCGCCGAAGCGCGGCGGGAGGCCGCCGCGCGAGAGGGCCGCGCCCCCTCGGCGGCTCGCCCGGTGCCCCGTCGGCCGGGCGCGTGCGTCCGGGCGATGGGATGCGCGGGATGCCCCGGAGCGGAGGCCGCCGCCGGGGGCCACCTTTCCTCTTCTCCGCCCACCTGCTGGTGCTCCCAGCGCCGGGAGGAACGGTGAGCGGCGCCCGTGGTCCCCTGGCGTGCCGCGCCAGATGAAGGCCCCCGGCCCCGCGTGACGCACGGAGCCCGACGCGTGACCGGGACGGCCCAGCGGATGATCCGGGAAGCCGGCGGATGATCGGGAAGATCGGGAGTCGCCGGACGGTTGGAAACGACTTTGAGCTGCCGGCTCGGACGGCGTCGCCGAGGCTCGGCCCGAGGGGCCGGGCCCGGTGACGCGAACCGGGGCCGGCGTGTGGCCCGGCGAGCTGGTGCCTGCCGCAGGTGCGGTCGGTGGGTGCCGGCTCGTCGGCTTTTCACATCCGTCCCGAATCCGACCGCTGTCTCTTGATCATCTCTGGTCACTTTACTCACGGATTTTCCGGAGCATCAAGCGTGTGTTTCACGCTGGTAACGGATCGGCCGGAAATGGCGGACGAAGGATCCGAATGTAACTCCTGGAAACCCGTTCTGGATTACCGGGAAATCGCCCGGGATATCGGCGGCGCCCCCGCTCACACCCATTTTCCTGCATGAGAAGCGTACCGATAGGGAGTGAATAGCGGGCGCGAATAACTTCACTTGTGCGACGGCGGGACGGCACAACGCCAGCACCGCCACGGACGAGGGGTCAGCCGCAATGAGCGATCACGTCAGGACCACCGACCTACCCGAGATTCCGATCGACACTCTGACTTGGGCGGTGGGACTGAGTCTGTCCCTCGGAAAGACCGGCAACACCCCTTGGGGTTGAGCCCCTGACAAAGCCCCGCACCTCGATCGTCAAAGCCGCGCACCTTGATGCGGCCGGACCCGCCAGGCTCCGGCCGCATCGTCATTCATGCCGGGCCGGAGCCGATAGGGGCTCCGGCCCGGCATGGTCGGTGGGGGATCGCCGGTCAGGGATTCTTGACCGCCGGCTTCTCGGCCGGGTCGCCGGGCCCGCCGGTCCGCTCGCCGTTCGGGTCGCCGGGCTTGCCGTTCGGGTCGCCGGGCTTGCCGTTCGGCTTCCTGGTCGGATCGTCGTCGGTCGCCTGCTGCACTTGGTCGGCGGGCGGGGCCGTGACCGTCACCGGGATGCCGAAGTCGCCGAAGTCCATGACGTCACGCTGGCCGTCGTCGTCGAAGGTCACCTCCAGACGCCTGACCCGTCCCTGGTCGTCCACCTCCACAGCCCCGGTGGCCCGCACGGGGTCGACCGGGACGCTGACGGAGCCGGGCCACTGCTCGTCCTGCAACGAGAACGTGAACCGCTGACCGGTCCAGCCGGCGCCGGAGGCCGCGCCGTCCTCGCGCACGTCGGTGGCCGCACGCAGTCGTTGCAGGGCGAGCTGAGGGTCCTGAGGGGCGAGCTTGACCAGGGACGTGGCCGCCGCCACCTGCTCCGGCCCCGCGTCGCCGCGCCTGAAGACCGTCCATTTCACCTCGCCCGGCGGTCGGGTGTACATCAGGTCGCCGATGAAGCGGGTACCGGACCTGTCGCCGCTCTCCATGATGACGCCTACGCGCCGGATGGGATCGAAGGCGCCGTCGAACGTCCTGGCGCCGGTGACGGCGTGGATGCGGTAGCTCTCCTTGCCGGTGTTGTCGACCGCGGCGGCCACCTGGGCCTGTGCCGACGGCTGGCTGCCGGGAAGCACCAGCACGGTCGTGATCACCGCGGCCGCGACACCCGCCGCGGCGATCGCCGGCACCAGGGGCCGGGTCCGCTCGGGCTTTCGCGCCATCGCCCGCACGAGATCGATGCCCGCGGGCCGATCCTCGGTGGCCTTGACGAGCAAGGTGCGGAGTTCTCTCTCATTCATGAACGGCTCCTCCTGTCGGTTTCTCACCGGACCCCACTCCCTTCCTCCTCGGTTCGGTTGACCATCGTGGCGGGCGAGATCAGCCGCCGCATCGCCCGCAGACCGCGATGCGTGTGGGACTTCACCGACCCCGCCGAGCACCCCATCAGATCGGCGACCTCCGCTTCGGGCAGGTCGACGAAGAAGCGCAGCACCAGGGCCGTGCGCTGCCTGACGGGCAGCTTCGCCAGCGCGTCGCGGACCTCCACGGCTACGGCCCTGGCGTCTCCCAGGTCACCGGCGCCCGGCAGGTCGGGCAGCTCGGCGCTCGGGATCTCACGCCGCCACCGGGCGCGCCACCAAGATCGGTGGGTGTTGACCAGGATGCGGCGCAGGTAGGCGTCGGGCTCGCTGCTGGTGTCCAGCCGGGACCACACCCGGTACAACTTGCCGAGGCAGGTCTGCATCAGATCTTCGGCCGCGTGCCAATCGCCGGTGAGCAGGACCGCCGTTCTCAGATGATGGTCGCCCCGGCGCCGCACGAACTCCACGAAATCCGCATCCACCCGGTCTCCTCTCTTCGCTGAAAGCCACCCCTGACACTCCCCGGGCCCCTCCTGGGGTTGACCGGAAGCACGGGGAATCCGCGAAGAGCCCGGCTGGAGATGAGCGTCAGGGCGGTGTGCCAGGCGAGACGAGAGAAGACCCTCTCGGACTGCCGTCCAGGAAGTGCGTGGACAGAGGAGAAGGCCTTCTCGGGTCGTCGTTCAGGGTGGTGTGGCGGGGAGGGGAGTTGTCAGCCGCCCGCGACGCTGGGGAGGAGGTGGACTTCGGCGTCGCCGGGGACGGGGGCGTCGGAGCCGCCGATGGAGCGGCAGTCGACGCCGTCGATGTAGACGTTCATGTAACGCCGGAGGGCGCCCTGCTCGTCGCGGACGCGCCGCTCCAGGCGCGGCCACTGCCGGCCCACCTCGTCCAGCACCGCCCGCAGCGTGCCCGAGGTGGCCACAGTGAGCGCCTTGACGCCGCCGACCTCACCGCGGAGCGTGGAGGGCACCAGCACCGTCACCGCCATCTGTCACACCACCGCCGCGCGGACGCACAGCACATCGGGAAGGTGCGCGGCCACCAGCGCCCACGAGTCGCCCTCGTCGCGGCTGGCGTACACCTCACCCGAGCGGGTGCCGAAGTAGACGCCGGCCGGGTCGGCGTCGTCGGTGGACATCGCGTCGCGCAGCACGGCCGGATAGAACGGCTCGGACGGCAGGCCGTCGGACAGCCCCTCCCAGCTCTTGCCGGCATCCTGGGAGCGGTAGACGCGGCAGCGGGCCTCGGGCGGGAAGCGCATCGAGTCGGCGGCCAGCGGGAAGTTGTAGACCACATCCGGCCGGTGCGGGTGGGCGACGATGGTGAAACCGAAGTCGCTCGGCAGCCCCTCGGCGATGGACTCCCAATGCGACCCGCCGTCGTCGGAGCGGTAGACGCCGTGGTGGTTCTGCGCGTACAGCCGGTCGGGGGCGCCGGCGTCGCGGCTTACCTTGTGCACGCACTGCCCGAACTCGGGGAAGCGGTCGGGCATGAAGGTGGCCTGGATGCCGGAGTTCGCCGGCGCCCAGGAGGCGCCGCCGTCGGCGCTGCGGTAGACGCCGCCGGTGGACATGGCCACCAGCAGAGCGGACGGATCCTCCGGGTGGGGGAGGATCGTGTGGATGGCCTGCCCGCCGAAACCGGCCTCCCACTGCGGACGGTGCGGGTGATCCCACAGGGAGCGCACCATCTCGAACGTCTCGCCGCCGTCGTCGGAGACGAACAGGGCCGAGGGCTGCGTGCCGGCGTAGACGCGTTCGGGGCGGAACGGATCGGGGGCGATCTGCCAGACGCGCTCGAGCGCCGTGCCGGTGTCCTGCGGGAAGGCCACCGGGGGGTGGTCGGGCTCGTGCCAGGTGGCGCCGAGGTCGTCGCTGTAGGCGAGGCTCGGCCCGAAGTGGGAGCTGGTGACCCCGGCCAGCAGGCGCGGCGCCGAGCGGCGCTTGTCGATGCACACACCATAGACACCGGTCATCGGGAAGTGGGGACCGCTGACCTCCCACGACACGCGGTCGTCTTCACTGCGGGCCAGGAACAGCCCCTTCGCGGTCCCGAGGGCCAGGAGGACGGTCATCACGATGCCTTTCGGTGCGGTCGGAATGGTCACCGAGAGTCAGTATCCAGGCCGCGACACCGGTTCCGGAAGACCTGGAGACCAGATTTCTAGAACACGTGTTTGATCGCCCTCCGTCGCGGGCGCGTCTCCGCGCCGGGGTCAGGGACCGGCCACCTCGGGCTCGGCGGGCAGCGGGATGCGCAGGCTCACCGTGCCGCGCAGGTCGAGCCAGGCGGCTCCGGGGCCACGGACCAGGCGCATCACGACCTCCTCGCACCCGGGGCAGCGGGCCACCCATCCCGGTTCGGGGCCGTACACCCGCAGCGAGGCGAGCGGGCCGGTGAGCCCGCAGCCGGCGCACCGGCCGTCCGCCGCGGTCACGTCGACGGCGAAGATCTCGCGCAGCGGGCCGGCCAGCACGTTGCCGTCCTGGTAGGCGTCTTCGATGGGTCGAGTCATGTCAGCCTCCGGTGGGGCCGAAGCGTTCGGTCCTGATCCGGCGCGGATCGTGACCGAGGGCGAGCAGGATGTCGGCGGCCGTCTCGACGAACCCGGTGGGTCCGCAGACGTAGCAGTCGGGCGCGAACTCGGGCGGCCAGCCGTGGGTGTTCAAATCGGCCACCGTCAGCCGTCCCGCCGGCCGGGACCAGCCTTCGGGGACGGCCCGCGTGTAGAGGTAGGCGACGTCGAGCCCGGCGTCGTCCGGGCCGTGGCGGCGCAGTTCCTCCGCGTAGAAGCGCTGGACGGGGTCGCGTACCGAGTAGACCAGGCGGAACGGCGTGCGGCTGCCCGCCCGCCGCCGGGCGCGGATCATGGCCATCAGCGGGACGATGCCCGACCCGCCCGCCACCAGCAGCACGGGGTCGGTGCCGGTGGGGCGCCACACGAACCAGCCGCCCACCGGCCCGCGGATCTCCACCTCGTCCCCGACCTCGATGACCTCCGTGAGGTACGGCGAGACCTCACCGTCGGGGACGTTCTGCACGGTCAGCTCGACGATGTCGCCGTCGGCCGCGGAGGCGACGGAATAGCTGCGCTGGGTGCTGTAGCCGTCCTCGGCGGTCAGCCGTACGTCCACGTGCTGGCCAGGCAGGTGCCCGGGCCAGCCGGGTACTTTGAGCACCAGCGTGCGGGCCGCCTCGGTCTCGGCGCGGGCCGCGACCACGCGCGCGGCCCGCCATGCCAGCCGGCGGGCGTTCAATCGCCCTGGTAGCGCTGCTCGCGCCACGGGTCGCCGTAGTTGTGGTAGCCCGCCGTCTCCCAGAAGCCGGGCCAGTCGTCGTTGAGCAGCCGGATGCCGCGCACCCACTTGGCCGACTTCCACAGGTACAGGTGCGGGACGAGCAGCCGCGCCGGGCCGCCGTGCGCGGGCGCGAGCTCCTCGCCGTCGTACTCGTAGGCGATCCACGCCTGGTTGTCCAGCAGGTCCTCCAGCGGCAGGTTGGTGGTGTAGCCGCCGTAGGAGTGGATCAGCGCGTACTCGGCGGTGGTCTCGACGTCCTCCATCAGGACGTCCAGCGACACGCCCTTCCACGTCGTGCCGAGCTTGGACCACTTGGTGACGCAGTGCAGGTCGACCGTCGGCGTCTCGGCCGGGAGTTCGAGCAGCTGCCGCCAGCTCCAGCGGTGGGTGTGCCCCGCCTCGGTGTCGATGGTGAACTCCCAGCGGTCCAGCGGGACCCGCGGGGTCGGGCCGGCCGACAGCACCGGGAAGTCGTGCGTGAGGTACTGGCCCGGGGGGAGCTTGACGCCCTTGTCCCTGGGCCGGCCGCGGAAGCCGCGCGAGATGATGCCCATCGGTCCCTTTTCCTTCGTGCCGCCGACGGTCGTTGCGTGATCTTCCCAGAGGAAGAGTTGGATCCGGTTACGCGCTGATTCGTGGCACGTAGACCGGTTTGTACGCGTCTTTCCCACAATAGCGGTCTTGTCGCAGGCGGCCGGCGACGACGCGCGCTCCGGACGGGCGCCGGCCCGTGCCCGCCCTCACCGAGGCGAGGTCTCACCGGGGAGGCGGCCCGCCCGCGCGCTGTACGGTGGGCGGGCCGCCGACCGGAAGGTGAGTTCATGACACAGGGCATCCGGCAGGGGCCGCACAGGCCCGACCCGGTCACCAAACAGGGCTACGAGCTGGAGTTCGAGGACGCCTTCCGCGGCGACCGGCTGGACGAGAGCCGCTGGGTGCCCCACTATCTGCCGCAGTGGACCACCCGCGCCGCCTCGGCCGCCCGGTACGAGCTCGCCGACGGGCTCCTGCACCTGCTGATCGAGCGCGACCAGCCGCCCTGGTGCCCCGAGCTCGAAGGCGGGCTACGCGTCTCGTCCCTGCAGACCGGCGTCTACGCGGGGCCGGTGGGCAGCACGATCGGGCAGCACGGGCGCGACCCGCGGGCGGTCGTGCGCGAGCCCACGCGCCCCCTCGCGCTCTACACACCCACCTACGGCCTGATCGAGCTGCGGGCCAAGGCGTCCGACGACCCGCGCTGCATGGTCGCGCTCTGGATGATCGGCTACGAGGACACCCCTGAGCGATCGGCGGAGATCTGCGTCTGCGAGATCTTCGGCCGTGACGTGCGGCCTGATGGGGCGAAGGTCGGCATGGGCCTGCACCCGTTCGGCGACCCGGCCATCGTGGACGACTTCACGGTGGAGTCCCTCCCCATCGACGCCCGCGACTTCCACGTCTACGCCGCCGAATGGACCCCCGAGCACGTCGCCTTCTACGTCGACGGCCGGCACGTCAGGACGGTGCGGCAGTCGCCCCGCTATCCGATGCAGCTCATGCTGAACATCTACGAGTTCCCCGACCCGCCGGGTCCGCTGCCGGGGGAGCGTCCCTATCCCAAGCGGTTCACCGTGGACTATGTCAGGGGCTACCGCCCGGTCGGCGGCCCCTGACGGGCGCGGCGTCAGGGCGCGTCCACGGTCTCCCTGCGGGGACGGGCGTCCCGGCCCATCGATGCGAGGGCCCGCGGTCGCGTCGTCGCGCCGTTCGCCGCCCGGCCATGGGTGCCGTCCTCCGTCCCCATCGCCGCTGCCGTCCGGTCGGCTTGCCGACCTCAGCACCGAGGCTTGGGGGTATACGGGATGACCGCCCAGATTCGCTTCATCTAGCGTGGATCTCAGGTAAGACGTCGCATCGACATCTTCCCGGGAACCGATTCGGCGCTCCGTAAGCCCGCGCAGCACGCCGGGCGCAACCATCCGACACGGAGTGATCCTCATGCTCAAGCATGCCTTGGCCGCCGGAGCGCTGGTGGCCTCCAGTCTCATCGGCCCCGCGGTCATCCCCGCCGGGCCGGCGAGCGCGACCTCCACCGCGACCCGGGCGGTCCCGGCCACGCCAGGTCTCTCGGTGGCCCTGTCCGATCACTGCCGCCGCCGGCACTGCCGCCCCCACTCGCACGGTGGAGGCTCGAGCTCCAGCAGCTCCAGCAGTTCCAGTTCGAGCAGCTCCGGCGGCGGGCGCGGTGGGGGCGGCGGCTCCAGCAGCAGTTCCAGCAGCAGCTCCAGTTCTTCGAGCGGCTCGGGCGGCGGCCGGGGCGGTGGCGGTTCGAGCAGTTCCAGCAGCAGTTCCAGCTCCTCGAGCAGCTCGGGCGGCGGCGGTGGCTGGGGCGGCGGCTCCAGCAGCAGCAGTTCCAGCAGCAGCTCAAGCTCCAGCTCCAGCGGCGACTGATTCCGCACTCGCGTGAGGAAAGGCCGGGCCGGGCGTCCGAGGGCGCCCGGCCCGGCCGCCGCCGTGTCGCAGGGACGACGTTCGCGCGGCGCCCCGTTCCCAGCGGCCCGTCACCCAGTGGCCCGGTCCGGTCCGGTCTCACCGCGGGTGACGACGGAAGGTGAGGACGCCGTAACTTCCCGGTACATTGACCGGGCGGTCAATCAGGACGATGGTCGAGGTCCACGACACCTCTCAGGACGGAGGCACTGATGGACCTCAGCAAATCGTGGGCGGACGTCGTCGCGTTCCTCGCGGGCGCGGCCGCGGTCCTGGCACCCTTCTTCTGGGCGAGCGCGTCCTCGGACGCCGCCCAGCCGCTGCTCGTGCTCGGCGCGCTGCTGCTGGTCTCCGCGCTGTGGTCGCTGCTCGGCGCGGGCGGCGCGAGCTCGTGGGTCACCGCGGCGTTCGGCGCCCTGCTCATCGTGTCCCCCTGGGCGTTCGGCTTCGACGGCTCGGCGGCCGCGGCCTGGACGGCATGGATCGCCGGGGCCGTGACGGTTATCGTCGCACTGTGGACGGCCAGCCAGATCCGCGGCCGCGTTCTGACGAACGCGTGATCAGATCCTCCGTGTGGTCCCGCACCGCCCGCCGGCGGTCCGGGGCCGCCGGAGGCGAGGCGGACGCGCGCACGCGCATCCTCGACGCCGCCGAGGAGCTCTTCGCGGTCGGCGGGTACGAGGCCACCGCGACCGCCGAGATCGCCAAGCGGGCCGGCGTGCCCAAAGGCCTGGTCTTCCACTACTTCCCGCGCAAGATGGACGTGCTCGTCGCGCTGGTCGATGAGCGCACCGGCATCGACGAGATGGGCGACCGGCAGGCCGAGGCCGTCCCCGGCGACCCGGCCGGCACTCTGGCCGGGCTCGCCCGGCGGGTGCCGCTGCGCGCGTCCCCGGCGATGCGGCGCATCCTGTTCCGCGAGGCCGACACGCACACCTCGGTGCGAGAGCGGCTCAGGCACCTCAACGCCGAGATCATCCGCCGCGCGAGCTTCGCGCTGGAGCTGACCCTGCCGGGCGGCCGCGGCGACGCCGCCCGGCTGGAGGCCGCCGCGGCCACCTTCGCCGCCGTGCTTCTCTACCAGGAGAACCTCTGCCTGCTGACCGGCCACCACATCGATCCCGACATGGTGGCCGATCTCATCGTCCGGGCCCTCGCCTGACCGCTGCAGAGCCGCGCCGGCCCTGACGGCGGAGCCGTGCCGGCCTCCACGTACTGCTTGCGGGTGGCCGCCGCGCCCGTCCGGACGCCGGGCGCTCTCGACGTCGCCCGCGCTGTCTCCCGCGAACCCCCACACCCCCGGTGACTTGAATTTCGGGCGGGCGTCGCTACGCGCTGGTGCGCCTTCCCGCCGGGCGAGAGGGGCGGGGCGCGGAGGGCAGATGGTGGAGGGCGTGGACCAAGGGGGCCAGTTCGGGGAGGGTCTCGGCCTCGGCGAGGACGTTCGTCAGGACCGCGTCATGCGTGGGACGGGCCTGCCCGAGCAGCGTCCGTCCCTCGGCGGTGAGCTCGGTGTAGATGCCGCGGCGGTCGTCCTGGCACAGCACGCGCGTGAGCAGGCCGCGATCTTCCAGCCGGTTGACCAGCCGCGTGGTCGCACTGCTGGACAACGCGGCGGCCGTGGAGAGCTGCTGCATGCGCATGTGCCAGTCGTCCTGCCGCGACAGCGCGTCCAGGACGGTGAACTCGACGACCGAAAGCCCGTGACCGGCCTGCAGTTCGCGCTCGAGGGCGGTCTCGATCAGGCCGTGCAGCGCCGCGAGCGTGCGCCAGCCCTGCGCGCGCACCTCCACGGCGTCGTCGGCGATCGACATGAGCGCTTCCTCCTCGCGCGTGCCGCCCCGGCGGGCCCAGGTCGGACCATCGCATCCTACAGGCATACGGCGATTAGCGGCGTGTGCAAGTATTCCGCATTCGGGGTCATATGGCGGGCCGGGAAGGGGCCCGCGCGACCCTTCCGCCGGCGCGGAGAGCCCGGCCTGGAGCGCGAAGCGAGCAGGATGGTCTGCCGGTTCCCTCGTTGAGACTCCTCAAGGGCTGTGACGGCGGGCGCCGGCACGCGTGCCCGCCACACGAGAGCCGATCTTCGTGTATCCATGTATCGATCCTTTGTTCGCACTCGGGATCGCCGGGCACGTGGGTGAGAGCCGGGGGAGGGGACGGGCCGCTTCCCCGCGATGGGCGCCGATCGCCGCCGTGGGGCCGTTCCGCCGGACGGCCCGCGGCCGGCCGGGGGAGTGGCATGAGAGACAGAGCCGTCACGGGCGGGTCGCGCGCGTCCGAGCTGAGCGCGGTGGCGGTGAGCGACCGTTTCCGGTTGTTCAACTTCACCCGCCGCGACGACCACCTGGTCTACCTGTGGGTGCTGCGCGCGATGGACCGCCTGCGGGCGGTCCACCAGCTTCAGGCGCACCCCGACGACGTCGCCCGCGTGCTCGCCGAGCTGGGCCGCGCCCACGACCAGGTTCCCTCGGCGGAGGAGAACCTCCGCGCGCGCCTCGACGCCCTGGCCGAAGACGGGGTCGTCCACCGCCTGGAGGACGCCTCACGGGCGGGCAGCCTGGTGCGCTACCGCAACCGCCAGTCGGTGTACCAGTTCAGCGAGCTCGGCTACCAGGCGTTCGCCGCCGTCGAGGAGGTCCTTGCGGCCCGGCCGCAGGACGCCAACCTGTCCCGGCTGGTGTTCTCCGACATCCTCGACGACCTGCGGGCGCTGGCCGCCGCCAACCGCTCCGGCCACGGCGAGCAGGTCTGGCGCCGGCTGTCGCGCCTGGACGCCGTCATGGAGGACATGGCCCGCCGGTCCGCGCGCTTCCATCTCACGCTCGGCGAGATCACCCGCTCCACCGACGCATCCCCCGAGACGTTCCTGCGCTACAAGAACACCCTGCTCACGCACATGACCGACTTCATGGCCGAACTCGACCGCTACCTGCCCCGCCTGGACGAGGCCGTGCGCGACGTCGAGCGCACAGGGGTCGCCACCTTGCTCGGCCGGGCCGCCGCGGCCGACGAGCGGCCGTTCCTGGACCGCGGCGAGCGGCTCGAAGACTGGCGCCGCCGCTGGAGCGTCCTGCGCGCCTGGTTCGCCGCCGACGGCGCCGAGTCCTCCCGCGCCGCCGAGCTCCGCGCCGCCACCCGGACGGGCGTGTCCGGCGTCATCGCGCTGCTGCGCCAGCTCGCCGAGGCGCGGCGCGGCGGGGTCAACCGCGCGACCGAACTGCGCCACCTGGCCGAGTGGGTGTTCAACGCGCCTGACGAGGGCGCAGCCCACGCCCTGATGGCCGCCGCCTTCAACACGCGTTCGGCGCGCCACCTCGGCGGCGCCCACGAGGACGCCGACGACATCTCGGTCCGCTCCACCTGGTGGGACGCTCCCGGCGTGGAGATCTCGGTGCCGCTGTTCCGCAGGGGCAAGGCCCCGGCGCCGGGCGTCCCCCAGCCTGTGCGCGCACGGGCGGGCATCCGCGGCGAGCTGCGCCGCCGCCAGGCGTCCCACCGCGCCGCCGAACGCGCGGCCGCGGGCGGCCTGATCGAGGCCGGCGTGCACGGGCGCGTCCTGGACGAGGCCGAGACCCGTGTCGTCCTGAAGCTCCTCACCCGCGCGCTGGAGGCCCGCGCCGTCGTCTCCGGCCGGCTGCGCGACGCCTCCGGCGGCAACGAGGTGCTGACCGTCCGCCTGGTCCCCGCGCCGGAGGGCAGCGCGGTCCGCACCGCGCACGGCGTCCTGCACCTGCCGGGCCTGCGGCTGGAGCTCGTCCCCGCCGCGCACGCCAGGGGAGCGCGGCGATGAGCCCGCGCGGCGCCGCGGCCGGCGTCCTGCCCAGCGACCTCGGGTCCTACCAGCACGCCGTGCGGCTGGTCCTGACCAACGACCTGATCACCGCGGCGCGCCCGCGGCCGGGCGCGCTCGAACAGGTGCTGCAGTGGGCCGACCAGCTCACCCGCGACCTGCGCGAGCTGCTCGGCTACACGGTGATCGCCACCACCCGGCAGGTGCGCGTCGTGCGCCGCCTGGACGCGCTCGACGACACCCAGCGACACCTGTTCGCCAAGAAGGGCAGGCCGTTCGACCGCCGCCGCCTCGCCTACCTGTGCCTGGTGCTCGCCATGTTCCAGCGCTCGCGCGTGGAGATCAGCCTGGCCGACCTGGTGCGGGCCTTCGCGCCGGCCGCGGGGGCCGTCCCAGGGCTCGGCTTCGACCCCACGCTCGGCGCGCACAAGGCGGCGGTCGTCGACTGCCTCGACTGGCTGGTCGAGCGGGGCGCGCTGCGCATCTCCGACGGCTCACTGGACTCCTGGGCGCACGACACCGAGCGGGGCGACGCCCTGTTCGACATCGACCACGACATCTGCGCCATCCTGTTCAAGCCCGCACGCCCCGTACAGCACCTCACCAGCGCCGCCGGCCTGCTGGAGGGCTCGGACGGCGGCGCGCGCCCAGGGGAGGCGGCGCGCCGGGCCCGGCGCATGCTGCTGGAGTACCCGGTGGTCTACTACGCCGAGGTGGAGCCGGAGGTCGCCGAGGCGCTGCGCCACCCCGCCCTCGCCACCGACCTCGCCAGGCTCACCGGGCTGGTCGTGGAGCGCCGCGCGGAGGGCGTCATGCTCGCCGACCCCGCGGGGCGCTTCACCGACAAGCCGTTCCCCGGCAGGGGCGGCGCCGTCAACCGGGCGGCCGGCCTGCTGCTGGCCAAGATGGCCGACCTGCTGGAGGACCCGGACGAGCGGGCGTCGCTGCGGTTCGTCGAGCCGGTCGCCGAGGCCGGCGACCGCCGAGAGCTGCTGGCCCGCGTCGACGCCGCGCTGCCGCTGGCGGGGGTGGTCGGCGCGCTCGCCTGGACGCCGCCGCCGCCCGTCCCCGCGCCCGCGTCCGCCGCGTCCGCCGTGCCCGCCGTGGAAGGACGGGCCGGTGCGGGGGATGCGGCCCCGGCGCGGTGGCCGCTCATCGAGCGGGCCCGGCTGGCCGGCATGATCCACGAGCTGTACGACGAGCTCGGAGCGGCGTCCTTCTCGGCCGCCTGGCAGCACGATCCGGAAGGCCTGCTGGAGGCCGCGGTGACGCTGCTGGCCGAGCTGCGCCTGGTGCGGCGGCACCCCGGCGGGCTGCTGCCGCTCCCGGCGTTCGCCCGCTATCGCAACATCACCCTGGCCCTGCCCGACAAGCGCGCCGGACAGGGCCGCCTGGCCCTGGAACCGCCGGCGTCTCCCGCGGAGGAACCCTCTTCATGACACCCGCTCACGGCCGATTCAAACCGTCCCGCGCCGGTGTGATCAACATCTGGGACTACATCGACGAGGAGTTCGTCTTCGCCGACGGGCGTCTGGTGCTGCGCGGGCACAACGGGTCGGGCAAGACCAAGGCCCTTGAGGTGCTGTTCCCGTTCATCCTCGACGGGGTGAGCGACGCCAGGCGCCTCGACCCGTTCAGCGGCGAGAACCGCACGATGAAGTCCAACCTCCTCTACCGCGGCCAGGAGGCCGAGTACGGCTACGTGTGGATGGAGTTCACCCGCGACGACCGCGACGGCCCCCACGACCGCGCGGACGCCGAGCGCGCCGCGGACCACGAACACGGCGAGGCCGTGACGCTGATCATCGGGCTGCGCGCCCACCGGCACCGCGACGGCGTCACACCGTCGTTCTTCGTCACCGGCAGGCGCGTCGGCGTCGACTTCGGCCTGCTGTCCGCCGATTCCCGGCCCCTCACCGAGAAGCAGCTCAAGGCGTCGCTGGAGCCCGGAGCCCGCTGTCGGACGGCCACCGATTACCGCGCGGCCGTGGACGCCCGCCTGTTCGGGCTCGGCAAGGAGCGCTACGCCCAGCTGCTGGACCTGCTTCTGGCCCTGCGCCGCCCGCTGCTCGCCAAGGACCTCGACCCGCTGAAGGTGTCCGACACCCTCAGCGCGGGGCTCAGCCCCGTCGACCCGGTCCTCGTCGAGCAGGCGGCCCGCGACTTCGAGAACCTCGCCGCCGTGCAACGCCTCTTCGACGACCTCACCCTCGCCGACGGGGCGGTCAAGGAGTTCCTGGTCCACTACACCGCATACCTGCGCGCCCACATCCGCCACCAGCTCGACCGCATCGGCGAGCGCACGCAGGCCGCGGCCGGCGGCGCCGCCCGCGTCGCCCAGGCGGCAGCCGAGCTGCGCCGCGCCCGCGCCGCCCGCGAGGAGGCCGCGGCCGGCCGCGAGGCCGCGCAGGCCGAGCTCGACCGCTACGACGGCCGGCTCTCGGCGCTCAAGCAGCACGAGGCCTACCAGGCCAGGGGAGAGCTGGACGGGCTGCGCCGGCAGATCGCCGACGAGGGCGCCGGCATCGGCAAGGAGCGGCGGCGCCTGGACCAGGCGCGCGAGCACGTCGCCAAGCTCGGCGCCGAGGCGGCGAAGGTCGCCGAACGGCTCGACGGCGCGCGCGCCGAGGCCGACCGCCGCCTGAACGAGCTGGTGGAGTTCGCGGGCAGGGCCGGGGTGGCGGGCGGCGCCGAGATCGCCGAGGCCGAGCCCGAGGAGGGCCTGGCCATGGCCAGGGCCCGCGCCGCCGCCCGGCGCGGCGACGTGGAGACCGTGCGCGGCCACCTCGCCGCGCTGGAGGCCGCCGAGGCCCGCCGCGGGCGCGCCGAGCGGTCGGTGCAGGAGGCCGACCGAGCGGCCGCCGCCACCGCGGAACGCCTGGCCGGTGACCAGGAGGCGCTCGACCAGGCCCGCCGCCAGGCCGCCGGCGACCTGACCCGATGGGCCCGGCGCTGGGTCATCCCGGCCGCCGCCTCCGCCGCCATTCCCGCGACCACCGCGACGCCCTCTTCTCCGTCCACCGCTGGGTCCCCCTCTGCCGCCGCGTCCGGCCAGACTCCCGCCTCCGCGACCGTCTCCGCGACCCCCTCCACGTCCGCGTTCACGGAGTCCGGCGCGTTCGCGGAGCCGGGTGTGGCGACGGAGGCCGATCTGCGGGTGCTGCAGGAGACGCTCGACGGCATCGGCGAGCCGGGGGCGCGCCGGCTGCCGGAGGTCTTCGGCGAAGTGACCGAGGAGCGCCGCGCCCAGGTGATCGAGGCGCGGGCCCGCGTGGACGCCGAGCGGGCCCGCCTCGGCGCCCTCCTGCGTGAGCTGCGCGCGGAGCGGGACGCCGTCGCGGCCGAACGCGACGACGCCCCGCCCGGCGGGGTCACCTCCGAAGCGGGTTCGATCGGTGCGGACGGCGCCGCCTCGGCCGCTGACGGGACGGGCGCCGGTCCCGGCGCGGAGGTGCGGGCGGGAGCGCCGTTGTGGCGGCTGGTGCGGTTCGCCGACGGCGTGGACGAACGATCCGCCGCCGGCGTCGAGGGCGCGCTGGACGGCGCCGGGCTGCTCACCGCCTGGGTCCACCCCGACCCCGAGCTGACCATGGCCGAGCTCGCCGCGGGGCGGACCGGCCGCTACCTGGTCGCGATGCCCGAGGAGCGGCGGCCGGCCGGGCGCACCCTCGCAGACGTCCTGGTCGCCGAGGAACAGGACATGGTCGCCCGCGAGGTCGTCGAGGCCGTCCTGCGGTCCGTGGCCGTCGGAGACGACCTGGCCGGCGGCTTCCCGGTGGTGAGCACCGACGCCCGGTACGGCCTCGGCCCGCATCTCGGCGGCCGGCCCAAGGAGGCGGCGGAGTACATCGGGGCCACGGCACGCGCCGCGCGCCGCCGGGCGCGCCTCGCCGGCTACGACGGCCTCATCGCCGGGCACGCCGCCACCCTCGCCGGCCTGGACGAGGAGTCCGATCGTCTCGGCGGCGTCGTGGCCGACTTCGGCCGTGCGCGCAAGGAACTGCCCGAGACCTCGCCGATCGTGGCGGCGGCGCGCGGCGTCGCCGACCGTGCCACCCGCCTGGCCGTGGCCCGCTCACGGCTGGAGGAGGCCGGCAGGGAACTCGACGGCATGGTCGCCGAGGCGGGCGCGGCGGGCCGAAGGCTCCGGCAGGCCGCCGCCGAGCTGTCGATGCCGCGCGACCCGCGCGAGGTGGACGCCGTCGCCCAGGCGCTGGACGACCTCACCCGCGCCGCCGAAGGGCTGCGCGCCGAGCGCGACAAGGCGGCCACCGCCCAGAGCGACCTCGCCGAGCGCGAGGAGACCGTCGAACGGCTGGCCGGCGAGCACGCCGAGGCCGCCGAGGCCCTCGCCGCCCGGGAGGCCGCCCACGCGGTGCTCGCCGAGCGGCTGGAGACGCTCGAACGCACCTTCGACGCCGACCTGAAGGACGTGCTCGGCCGCGTCGCCGAGACCGAACGGCTGATCGCCCGCGCACGCGCCGCCCGCGACGAGCGCGACCGCGCCGCCACCCGCGAGCGGGAGGCCGAGGTGCTGGCCGGGGCCGAGCTGGAACACGCGCGTGAGTCCCTGACCGGCGCCTTCGAGGCCCTGGCCGAGCAGGTCGCCGAGTTCGTCCCCTACACCCGGGCCGACCTGCGCCCGCTCGCCGGCGTCGCCGACGCCACGCCGTGGCCGCGGGAGAACGACCCGAGGGGCCCCGAGCAGGCCGCCAAGACCGTCGCCGACCTGATGCTCGAACACCCCGCGCCGGACCCGGTGGACAGCGTCCGCGCCACCCTGCCGCCGGACGCGCTGACCATCATCGACGCGTACGACGCGGCCACCCGGGGAGGGCGGGCCGTGACCGGCGCCACGTTGAAGAACACCCTGGACCGCGTCTCCAACGGGCTGCGCGACTTCCAGGCGGCGCTGGAACGCTGCCAGGAGGACTACCGGCTCGACTGGGAGCCGGGCGCGGTGCTGGCCGTCCACGTGATCGACGCCGACGGGCGGACGCCGGTGTCGGCCTTCGCCCGCGCCGTCGCCGGACGGGCCGCCGAGCAGGGCGTCCTGCTGGAGGACCGCGAGCGCACCGTCCTTGAGGACGAACTGCTCGCCGGACTGGCACAGCAGATCCACTCCCGCGTGGCCGCCGCCAGGGAGCTGGTGCGCGGCATGAACGCCGACACCCGGTCCAAGCCCATGTCCTCCGGCACCACGATCGGCATCCGCTGGGTCCTGTCCGACCGCATCGACGAGACGCGGCGCGCGGTGGCGGGGATGCTGGTGCGCGACGTCTCCGCGCTCGACGGGCGGGGACTGGCGGCGCTCCGCGGGCACCTGCGGCAGATGATCAGGGACCACCGGGGCCGCAACTCGCGGGCCACCTACAAAGAGGCGCTCGCCGCGGCCCTGGACTACCGCTCCTGGTACACCTTCGAGCTGCTGATGGCCCGGCGCGGCGAGCCGGAGGTCCGGCTGACGCGGGCCAGGCACTCCCAGATGTCCGGCGGTGAGAAGTCGGCGTCGATCCACCTGCCGCTGTTCGCCGCCGCGAACGCGCTGTACTCCTCGGGGCGGGCGTCGTCCCCGCGGGTGATCGCGCTGGACGAGGCGTTCGCCGGCATCGACGACAACTACAAGCCCGAGCTGCTCGGCCTGACCGTGCGGTTCGGCCTGGACCTGTTCATGACCGGCCACGACCTGTGGTGCACCTACCCGACCGTCCCGATGATCGCCCACTACGACCTGATGCACGACAGCGAGCTCCGGACGGTGTCGACGATCCTCGCGCTGTGGGACGGGGCCCAGGTGTTCGACGCGGACGCGGGGTACGCCGGCAACGACGAGCTGGTGGAGGAGCTGCTCGGCTTCACCCCGCGCCGCCACGTGCCCCCCGGATCCGCCCAGGAGGCCTTGTACGCCGAAGATGACGACGAAGAGGAGTGATCCCCGACGGCTCCGGCCGAGATCACCGGACCGAAATCATCAAAACGGACTTCTTAAATTAATTCCACAAACATGTGTCAAGCCCGTCAGAGCGGGCACGCGAACCCTCGGCAGACACCGCATAACGCCACTCACTCTCATGGGATCGCTATGGTCATCCAGGACATCCTCATACCGGCCGTTTCGTGGCTGCGTCGTGCCGCCTGCCGCGGTGAGGACCCCGAGCTGTTCTTCCCGATCTCGGCGAAGGGGCCCGGTTACGCGCAGCACGAACGGGCCAAGGCCGTGTGCCGCCGCTGCCCGGTGCAGAACCCGTGCCTGGAGTACGCCTTGCGGACCGGGCAGGAGCACGGCATATGGGGAGGCACCGACCCGGACGAGCGCCGGGCCAGCGCCGCGAGGAGCCGCGACCGTTACGTGCGCACCGGCTAGCGGCGCCTTCGGCGGCCGGCCGGGCGCGGCGGCCCGCCGCCGTCACTTGAGCGCGCCCGCGGTCAGGCCCGACTGGATCTGACGCTGGAAGACCGTGTACACGATCAACATGGGCAGTATCGCCATGCTGAGCGCCGCGAACAGCGCCGACCAGTCCGCGTCGTACCCGGCCGACGTCGAGATGTCGGCGATGCCCTGGGTCAGCACCCACTTGTCCTTGGACTGGCCGCTGAGCAGCACCAGGGGGATCTGGTACTGGTTCCACTGCCCGAGCACGTTGAAGATCGTGATGCTGACGATGCCCGGCCTGGCCATCGGCAGCATGATCTGGAAGAACACCCTGCCGTGCGAGGCCCCGTCCACGAACGCGGCCTCGGCGACCGCCCCGGGCAGCGTGCGGAAGAACGCCGACAGGAAGAAGACGGTGAACGGCAGCGAGTAGGCGATGTACACCAGCACCAGCCCGCCGTGGGTGTCCAGCCCGATGAACCGGCCGATCACCGGCAGCGTGCCCATGTTCTGCACCACGAAGAACAGCGGGGTCAGCGCCAGGTACACCGGGAAGGCCAGCCCGGAGACGAACAGCAGGTAGATCGCCCGGTTGCCGCGGAAGCGGTAGCGCGCCAGCACGTACGCCGCCATCGACCCCAGCAGCATGGTGCCGAACGTGGAGAACCCCACCACGACGACACTGTTGATCATGTACCGGCCGACGTGCGCGGTGTCCCAGGCCCGAGCCCAGTTGTCCCAGCGCGGCGAGGCGGGCGGCGACCACGCGCTGCCGAAGATCTCGTCCTCGCTCTTGACCGAGGCGAGGAACGTCCACAGGATCGGCACCGCCACCAGCACCGTCCACACGACCAGCGCCAGGTGCGACAGCCCCGAAAGCGGCCCGAGACGGGCCCTGCGCCGCTCGCGCGCCGCGATCCGGCCGAACGTCGTCTTCCCTGCCCGTGAAACCACGCCGCCCCCTGCTCAGAACTCGATGCGCTCGCGCCGCGACAGGCGCATGGCCAGTGCCGCGAAGGCGACGGTGAAGAAGAACAGCACCACGCCCAAGGCCGAGGCGTAGCCGAACCTGAAGTACTGGAAGGCGTTGCGGTAGATCTCGGCGGCCATCACGGTCGTGGAGTGGTCGGGGCCGCCGTGCTCGGCGGTCATCACCCACACGATGGCGAACACGTCCAGAGCGGCGATGCCGAGGTAGACCAGCCCCACCTGGACGGTGTCCCACAGCAGCGGCAGGGTGACGTGGAAGAACAGCTGCGCGCGCCCCGCGCCGTCGATGCGGGCGGCCTCGTACATCTCGCGGGGGATGGAGGCCATGCCCGCGGAGAACAGCACCACGTAGAAGCCGACGGCCTGCCAGACCAGCACGCCGAGGATCGACCAGAACGCCACGCCGGGGTCGGACAGGAAGCCGACCGGCTCCAGCCCGAGCGCCATCAGCGGGGCGTTCAGCATGCCGCTCCTGTCCGGCCGGAACACCTGCTGGAACAGCACGGCGACGATCGCGACGGCCAGCACCTGGGGGAAGAAGAACACCACGCGGTAGAAGCGGGAGCCGAAGACCCCGCCGTGCCCGCTGGACTCCCCGCCCACGTTGAGCAGGAAGGCGAAGAACAGGGCGATGGCGATGGTCAGCAGCGGCAGCAGCACCAGCAGCAGGGCGTTGTGGCCGACCGCCGTCCAGAACACCGAGTCGGCGAACAGCCTGCGGAAGTTGTCCAGCCCGATGAACCGCGGGTTGGCGCTGACGCCCCGCCAGTCGGTCATCGCGATGTAGAACGCCTGCGCGTACGGCGCGATCACGTAGATCAGGTACAGCGCCACCGGCAGCGCCAGGAAGCCCGCGATGAACCGCGCCCGCGCGGCGTCGGCCCTGCGGATCACGGCGAGCCGTCCGGGCGTCCGCCGGTGGTCGGATGGGGCATGGGGGACCTCTGCTCTCTGTCGTCGGCGGCGCGGACACGTGCCGGCGCGCGCCGCGGGCGCGCGACCTGACGTGCCCGCGGGCGCGGCCCGGCGTGCCCTGGGGGCGGCCCGGCGTGCCCATGGGCGGGCGCGCGGGAGAGGCCGGGCGCGGCCTCTCCCTCCATCGTGTCAGCGGGTGAACTTCTTGACCGAGGAGTCGTTCTTGATCTCGTCGGCCTTCTTCTGGCACCGGTCGGCCCACTCGGCGACCTTCAGCCGGCCCGCCATGAGCTGGCCGGTGGCCGCGGCCACCTCGTCGTGCAGCGGCTGGTACCACTGGCGGAAGCGGAAGTAGGTGGTGTTGGTCCCGGCGTTCCGCAGCGCCCCCGCCGCGGCCGCGAGGCCCGGCGTGAGCGAGCGGCCCTCGGAGGCGCCCTTGACCACCGTGAGCGTGCTGAGCAGCTCGCTGAACTTCCCGGCGCCCTCCTTGGAGAGCATGGCGCGCATGTACTCCATGCCGGCGCGGGGATTGGCCGACCTGGCGGCCACGAAGTACTCCTCGCCCGGCCGGGAGTGCACGGTGCCGTAGGGCAGGGCGTCGGCGTCGGAGAACGACGGGAGCGGGAACATCGAGTACTGGAAATCGGACGGGGTCGAGTCCTTCTGCTCGTTCTCCAGCCACGACCCGCAGGGCAGCATGGCGACCTGGTACTTGTTGTGCGCCGTCTGGGTCTGGATGTGGTCCAGGCCCTGGGTGCCCTGCAGCAGGTACTTGGCGCCGATGTCGGCGAACGCCCCCGCCGCCTTGGCGACCGGCTCGGCCTTCCACGCCCCGTCCGCCAGGTTGTCGATGTTCTTCAGCACATCGGCCCCCCCGATCTTGGCGGCGAGGGTGAGGATCGTCTCGTAGATGTAGAACGGGTGCTTGCCCGCGTAGGTGAACGGCGCGCACTTGCCGGACTTCTTGATCGTCTCGCAGAGCGCGGTGAACTCCTCCCAGGTCTTGGGCACCTGCCAGCCGTTGTCGTCGAACAGCTTCTTGGAGTACCAGATGCCCCACACCGTGTTGGCGTAGGTGAGCACGCAGTACTTGCCGTCGTAGGTGCCGAGCTCGATGGCCGCGGGCAGGATGGTGTCGCGCACCTTGACGCCCGGGTCGTCCCAGGCGGGGGCGTCGAGCAGCTCGCCCAGATCCTGCAGCTGGCCGTCCTGGGCCAGGGCGCCGAAGTCCATCGAGTTGTCGCCGGAGTTGTTCACGAACTCGGGCGGGTCACCCGCGGCGAACCTCGGCTGCAGCGTCTTGGCGATCTCCTTGGTGGCCGTGTGCTTGATCTGGACCTTGGCGTGCCTGCTGGTGAACAGCGGTTCGTGGATGTTCCTGGCGTAGGCGTCGCCGTACCCGCCGTCGAAGATGACCACCTCGAACGGCTTGTCCTCGGCCACGCCGAGCGGGTTGGCGGCGGTCTTGGGCCCGGTGGCCTGGGACGCCGGGCCGGAGGGGCCGCCGTTGCCCGCCGGGGTCGCGCACGCCGACAGCGTGCCGGCCGCGGGGAGCAGCAGGCCCGCGAGGGCGGCGCTTCGCAGCAGCTCGCGCCGGGTGACAGGGTGTTGCGCCATCAGTCCTCCTGGGGGGCGGGAGTCCCGTCCCGCCGTGGCCGGGCCCGCGGGGCCCGCCGCGGCGGGACGGTCCTTCGGTCGATCGAGCTGATCGGGTCTCGTACGGTCGGGAGGTCACCGGCGGCCGCATGGCCGGGGCCTGGTCTTCCACGTCATCGGCGTCATCGGCGTCATCCGTGTCATCCGTGTCATCCGTGTCATCCGCCGCGGCGGATGCGCCCGGCATAGCGGCTCTCCAGCGCCCGGTTGTGCTCGTCGCCGCCGACGACGTTGGCCGACCGGTAGATCGGCGGCGTCTCGCCGGCGTCCAGCAGCTCCCTGACCACCTCCGCCACGACCATCTGCGCGAGCAGCGCGGAGGTGATCGTCGACACCGCCCCGAACGTGCCGCCCTCGGGGAGCGGGATGACGGCGTCACCGTAGGGCGCGCCGTTGTCCAGCACGACGTCGGCGAGGTCGAGCAGCTTGAGGCCGCTGGGATGGCGGGACGTCATCTCGTTGCTGTGCCGCACCGACGTCAGGGCGACGAGCTTGTGCCCGCGTTCCTTGACGATCGTGGCCAGCTCCACCACCGAGCCGTTCACCCCCGAGCTGGAGATCATGACGAAGGCGTCCTGCGGCCGCACCGGCGCCAGCTCGTAGATGCGCCGCGCGATGGACGGGTCGCGTTCCAGCTCGGGGGAGCCGAGCAGGCCGGGCGGCTCCCCGCCGTACAGCACCAGGTCGCGCAGGGCCAGCCGGTTGGTGGGGACCAGCCCGCCGGCCCGTCCGGCGATCTCCATGGCGATCGCCTCCGAGTGGCCCGAGCCGAACGCCTGGATCACCCCGTCGCCGCGCAGGCAGGCGCACAGCAGCGCCGCGGCGTCGCGCACGGCGGGCTCCTGGCTGGTGGCGACCTCGCGCACCAGCCTCTCGGCCTTCTCAACGTAGGCGGCGGCACTGACGTGCAATCGTCTCAGCTCCCTTCCACGCGGCGGCCTTCGACGGCCTTGATCGTCGATTCGAACGCGTGGCTGGGATGCTCGACGGGCGGCCATGCCGCGTCCGGGTGCCCTGCTGGAGCTTCACCATCGGATGAAAATAATTGCCTACGACCGGCGAGCTTAGCAAGAACAGTTTCATCACATTTCGGGCGGTCCCTTTCCGGCCGGCCTGGCGGCCGGCGGCGCCGCATCCGCGCCGAGCCGGTACCGAGCCGGTATCGGTCCGATATTGAAGGCCGCCCCGCGTTGGAGGACGGTGAGGGCAGTCGTCGGACCCGGATGCCG
Organism: Sphaerisporangium sp. NPDC049457; assembly: GCF_055586705.1. Classification (NCBI taxonomy): domain Bacteria; kingdom Bacillati; phylum Actinomycetota; class Actinomycetes; order Streptosporangiales; family Streptosporangiaceae; genus Sphaerisporangium; species Sphaerisporangium sp. NPDC049457. Next base: position 259,109 of record NZ_JBVJHR010000013.1, read on the forward strand.
GGGAGGGTGTCATGTGGGGTCGCCGATCACGTAAGAAGGGCGGCGGCCTGACGCGCGAGGAGGCCCTCACCCTGCTGCGGTGGGAGCAGGGCGAGATCTTCCGGTTCCTCGGCGAGATGACGCCCCTCCAGCCGCTGTACGCCGGGGTCGCCGAACTGCTGCGCGCCTCGGGCCCCGCCGAGGTTCTCGACGTCTGCCGCCGCCATCCTTACCTGCTGACCGACCAGGGCGACGCGGGACTGGAGTCGGTGCTGCTGTACGCCGAGATGATCAACGTGGTGCTCTTCCTGCCGGCGATGAGGGACCGGCAGCGGTGGCTGCGCCACCTGCGCGAGGCCGAGGTGCGTCCCGACCGCCTGCGCCCGCCGTCCGATGAGTGACCGGAGCGTCTACGTCCCGCGCGGCCTGATCGCCACCCGGCGCTGGCTCGACGGCCCCCGCTCCGGCGGGACGGGCGCGGGCGCGGTGATCGGCGCCGCCCGCGTCGGCGCGGCCCTCGCACGGCAGGGCCGGCCGGAGGCGGCCACGACGTGGCTGCGCGCCGCGGCCGAGGCCGGCGAGCAGGAGGCGATGCGCCACCTCGGCGGCCTGCTCACCAACGCGGGCGAACTGGAGGAGGGGGAGTCGTGGCTTCGCCGCGCGGCCGGCGCGGGCGACGGCGAGGCGATGCTGCACCTCGGCCGGCTGCTGCTCTTCCTCGGCCGCCGCGAGGAGTCCGCCGTCTGGCTGGAGCGCGCGGCCACGGCGGACTGGCGGCTGGTCGCCCCCCTGGTCGCCGACCTGCGGCAGCGGGGCGCGACGGCCGACGCCGACCGGTGGGCCCGCCACGCCGCCGAGGCCGGCGACGCCGACATGGCCGTCGACCTCGCCGTGTCGATGCTCCTGCGAGGCGAGAACGCCGGGGCCGACCGGTGGTTCGCCCTGGCCGAGCGGCTCGGGCACACCGGTACGGGCCTGGCCCGCTGGGCGGTCGCCCACCGGTTGGGGGACGCCGCGGGGCAGCGGCGGTGGCTGGAGGAGGCCGCGGCCGCGGGCGAGCCCGCGGCGGTTGTCACGCTGGCCGCCACGCTCGCCGAGGCGGGCGACGAGGGCCGGGCCGCGGCCCTGCTCGTCCCGGTCGCCGAGGGGGGCGACGCGCAGGCCCAGACGATGCTGGCCTGGCTGCTCACCCGTCGCGGGGACCACGGCACGGCGGTCCGCTGGGCACGCGCCGCCGCCGCCGGAGGACAGGCCGGGGACGTCGTCGCGATCGGCGAGGCCCTGCTGGAACGGGGCCGCGCCGAGGAGGCCGAGCAGGTGCTGCGCGCGTGCGCCGACGCCGGCGACGCCGGGGGACGGCTCGGCCTCGGCCGGGTGCTGCTGATGCGCGGCGAGGCGGCCGAGGCGGCCAGGTGCCTGCGCGACCCGGCAAACCAGGGGTTGCGGGACGCCGGTCTGCTGCTCGGCATGGCCCTCATGGAGACCGGGGACGACAACGGCGCGCGGCGGGCCTTCCACCGCGCGGCCGCCGCCGGAGACGGCAGGGCCGCGCACAAACTGGGCGTCATGGCCTACCGGGCGGGCGACCGCCGGGCCGCGGAGGAGTGGTACCTGCGAGGGGCGCGCGCGGGGGAGGCGAGCTCCATGTACAACCTCGCCCTGCTGGTCGGCGAGCGCGACGAGGCGGCCGGCCACCGCTGGCTGGTCACGGCGGCCGCGCACGGCCACGCCCACGCGGCGCTGCGGGCCGGCGTCGCCGAGGCCGTGAACGGGCGGACCGAGGAGGCCATGCGCTGGCTGGGGGGGGGGGGGGGGGGGGGGGGGGGGGAGAGGGGGGGGGGGGGGGGGGGGGGGGGGGGGGGGGGGGGGGGGGGGGGGGGGGGGGGGGACGAAA
>NZ_JBVJHR010000013.1:260991-291005 GCF_055586705.1 Sphaerisporangium sp. NPDC049457
AGAGACCGGCGACCTTTGCCCCACCCCCCCCCCTCTTCAGCTCTCCCCACAAAGCCGCAACAAGACAAACAGCAGACCCCCCCCCTCCCCCCCCCCCCCCCCCCCCCCCCCCCCCCCCCCAGGCGGGCGCGGTCATCGCCGCGCTGCGCGGGAGGTGACGGGGTGAACGCCGCCGAGTACCACAAGGCGTTCAACGGCGAGATGGCCCGGGTGACCGCAGCCCAGCCCCTCCTCGGCGAAGAGCGCAGGCAGGAGGCCGCGCGGGCGTACGCCGACCTGCTGCCGGACATCACCCGCGCCCACGAGGCCGAACGCCGCTACGACGACGACGCCGACCCGAGCGGCCTGGACGAGTCGATGTGGGCCTACCAGCGGGCCGCCGGCCGGCCGTCGTGGGCGGCGCTGGCCCCCGAGCGCCGCGGCGACCTCGCCGCCCGGCAGAGCAAGGTGGCCCGCGAGCGCTACGAGACCCGCGGCGACCCGGCCGACCTGGACCTGGCCGTCTCCCTGGCCCGCGAGGCGGTCGCCGCCGGCCGCGAGGCGGCCCGGCACGCCGGCGCCGAGCGCGACGTCGAGCGGATCCTTTCTGCGATGACGTCGGCCATGGGGCTGCCGGCGGTGCCGCCCGAGGTCACCGCCGAGGTCACCGGCGCGCGCCAGGGCGCCGCGCGGGTCCTCCCGGACGCTCCGGCCTGCCTCGGCTCGCACCTCACCGCCGCGTTCGACCGGGAGCGCGACCGCGCCATCGGCGACGAGGCCGTCCAGGCGCTGCTGGAGGCCCGCGCGCTGACCGGCGGCGGAGACCTCGCCGCCCGCGTGCGCCGTAGGCTCGCCGAGACGCTGCTGATGCGCTTCAAGATCTACGGGGACCCCGCGGACGCCGACGGCATGGTCGCGGCCGCCCGCGACGGCCTGGTCCCCGAAGGGCACCCCGACCGGGCCGAGGCACGGGACTGCCTCGGCGCCGTCCTGTTCAGCAGGTCAGAACTCCCCGGCCACGAGGACGACCTGGACGAGGCCGTCGAGGCCTTTGAGGAGGCGGTACGGCTGCGCCCGCACGACCCGTGGTCGAAGACCAACCTCGGCGCGGCGCTGGGCAGGCGCTTCAGGCGCGCCGGACGGCTCGGCGACGCCGAGCGAAGCGCAGAGCTGCACCGGGCCGCGCTCGCGCTCATCCCCGCGGGCGCGCCCGACCGGGTGCGCGTCGAGCAGAACCTTCAGGCGACCAGCACCGAACTGGCGGCGGCCGGGGCCCCGGCCGGCGATGACGAGAACGAGGGCGATGACCAGATCGAGGCGGCCCGCCGGACGCTGGCCGCGACCCCCGCGGGGGCTCGGGCCCGCCCCGCGCGGCTGGGCGGGCTCGCCGGGCGGCTCACCGAGGCCTTCGAGGACGACCTGGACCTCCAGCGGCTGGAGGAGGCGATCGGGCTGTGGCGCGAGGCCGTCGCCACGTGCGCCGCCGGGTCGCTCGACCGGCCCTCCCTGCTCCACGGCCTCGGCCGGTCCCTGATGCTGCGCTACTGCCTGCTGGGCGGGCGCGACGACCTGGACGCGGCGGTGGAGGCCCTGCGCCGGGCGGCCGGGGACGCCTCGGCGGAGGAGCGGGCGGAGTACCTGCTCGACCTGGCCGCGGCCCTGTCCCTGCGCGCGGCGCGGGCGGACGACGCCGACACGCAGGACGACATGGTGTCGGAGACCTTCGCCGAGGCCGCCCGGGCGGCCGAGTCCGGCAGGCCCGGCACCGGGGTCCGCGTGTGCCGCACATGGGGAGACTGGGCGGCCGAACGTGGACGCCTGCGCGAGGCCGCCGACGCCATGGCCGCCGCCCTGCGCGCCGACGAGCGGCTGCACCGCGCCCAGGCGGCCAGGGCCCACCGCGAGATGGCCATCGACGTCATCGGCCCGCTCTACATCGACGCCGCCGTCAGCATGGCCCGCGCGGGGGACGCCGAGGCCGCGCTCGTCGCCCTGGAACGCGGCCGGGGGCGGATGCTCGCCGAGGCGCTGGACCGGGACCGGGACCAGCTGGACGCGCTGGAGCACGCAGGGCGAGGCGACCTGGCCGCGGCGTTCCGCCGGGCGGGCGCGCGGCTCGCCGCCCTCGACCGCGACACCACCGAAGGAGACGCGCGGGCCGAACGGGAGGCGGCCGAGGAGGAGCTCCAGCGCGTCGCGGCGGAGGTGCGCCGCGTCCCCGGCCACGCCCTCTTCCTGACCCCCGCCCAGATCGAGGAGGTCAGGGCGGTGGCCCGCGACACGCCGCTCGCCTACGTCGCCGCCGGCGCGCACGGCGGCGTGGCGGTGACGGCGGACCGGACCGGCGCCGTCACCGCCCGCATGCTGGACGGCGTGGACGGCCAGGTCCTGGTGCCGCTGCTCGCGGAGTACCTCTCCGCGCAGGAGGACAGGGACGCCGACCCGGACCGCTGGCGGCGGGCGCTGGCCCGCGCGACGGAGTGGCTCGGCGAGAAGGTGTGGGGGCCGGTGCGCGCGGCGCTCCCCGGGGCGTCGTCCGTCGGGGTCGTCCCCTGCGGGCTGCTGGCCTTCCTGCCCGTGCACGCCGCGCGGATCGGCGGCCGCCACGCCATCGACGACTGCGCGGTCACCGTCGTGCCGAGCGCCCGCATCCTCACCGCGTGCCGGGACCTGGCCCGCCGCCTGGAGGTGCGGTCCCTGCTCACCGTGGACGTCGCCGACCGGCCGGGCGAGGCGCCGCTCCCGCACGCCGGACGGGAGGCCGCCGCCGTGCTCGGGCGCTTCGGCGCCGGGCGGCGGCTCACGGCGGGCGAGGCGACCGCCGGGGCCGTCCTGGCCGCCCTGCCGGGACACCAGGTGCTGCACTTCGCCTGCCACGGCCGCGACGACCCGCGCCGGCCGCTGGACAGCGCCCTGCTGCTGACCGGCGCGGAGACGATCCGGGTGAGCGACCTGATGGACCGCCGGGACCTGGCCGCGCGGCTGGCCGTGCTGTCGGCCTGCCGCACCGCGGGCACGGCCGTCGCCCGCCCCGACGAGCTGGTCGGACTGCCCGGCGCCCTCCTGCAGGCGGGCGTGGCCGGGGTCATCGGCACGCTCTGGGCGATCACCGACATCAGCGGTATGCTCCTCGTCCGCCGCTTCTTCGACGAGTGGACACCCGGCGGAGACCCCGCGCGAGCGCTCCGGGCGGCACAACTGTGGATGCGCGACGCCGACAACGGCGCGAAGTTCGCCGCCTACCCCGACGTCGAGGCGCTCACCCCGCCCGGCGACCCTGCCCTGCGGGCGGCCTGGGAACGCGGGCGCCCGCACGCGGATCCGCAGCACTGGGCCGCCTTCTGTTATCTGGGATGGTGACGATGCAACCCGACCCCGGCACGGTCATGGAGATCGGCAGGTTCGTCCGGCCCCACCTGCCCTCCCTGCTGGCCGGCCAGCCGGAGGAGGCGTGGTCGGCGCTCGACGCCGAGGTGGCCGACGCGCTGCGGCGCTCGGCGGCGCAGGAGGTGTGGGCCGCGCTGGTGCGGCACCCGGCCACCGCCGAATGGGTGGCCGGCTTCCTGCGCGAGGGGGTCCCGCCCGAGACGGCCCCCGTCACCCGGGGGCCGGGCGGCTGGCCGGGGAAGGGCGCGGTCGTGGCGGCGCCCCGTTTCGACTGCCCGGAAGGCGACTGCTCGTGGTTCCGCCGTTCGCCGTCGCGGCCCGTGCCGATCTGCCGCACCCATGGATTGCGCCTGGTCCCCTCCGCGGCGTCCGCGCCGTGATCGCCGGCTTCTGGTCCGGCCTGAGCGGGCGCCTGGCCGATCGTACGGCGGCGGCCATCTTCAGCCCGGCCTTCGCGTTCTGGGTGGCCGGTCTGCTCGCGTGGCACCTTTCCGCCCCAGGGCGGCTCGCCGCCTCCGCGGCGGAGGCGGCGCGGCTGCCCGAGGTGACGTCGCTGGGCGCGGTCGTGCTGCTCCTGCTGGTCGTGGCGGCCTCCGGCGTCCTGGCCGAGCAGCTGGCCCCCGCGGCGCTGCGACTGCTCCAGGGCCACTGGCCCAGGCCACTGGCCCCCCTCGCGGGGCGGCTCGCGCGCCGGCACCGCGACCGCCAGGAGCGGCTGGAGGAGCGCTGGCAGGAGCTCTACGCCCGGATCGCGGCGGAGACGGCGATCCCCGGGGAGGAGGACGAGCTGCTCGACGTGGAGCAGCGTCTGGCGGCGATGCCCGCGCGCCCGGACCTGCTGCTGCCGACCCGCCTTGGCAACCTGCTGCGCGCGGCCGAGACCGGGGTGCACGACAAGTACGGCATGGACGCGGTGCGCTGCTGGCCGGCGCTGTGGCTGCTGCTGCCGGAGTTCACCCGCACCGAGGTGGCCGGCGCCCGCAAGGCGCTCGACGCCGTCGCGGTGTGGTGGATCTGGTCGGTGCTGCTGGCGGCGTGGACCGCGCTCACCCCCTGGGCGCTGCCGGTCGCCGCCGTGGCCGCCGCCTCGTCGTACGCGGCCCTGCTCGGCGCGGCGGCGCGGTACGGGGAACTGGTGGACGCCGCCTTCACCCTGCACCGCGGGCTGCTGTACGAGGCCGTCGGCAGGCCGGTCCCCGGCTCACCGGACGCGGAGGTGGCCGGTGGCAGGGCCCTGACCGCGGCGCTGTGGCGGGCCCCCCCCAGCGCGGCTCCGCCGCCCCCGCCACCGTCCTGAACGGCCGCGTCCTGAGGCCCGTCCTGAGCCGCGTGCCCGCCGACTTCAGCGCCCGCCGGCCGTCCTGAGCGCCGCTCGCCGCGCCGTCCGGCCGATCGACCCTCCTACCAGTGCGAGGATCGATCCAGTGGCCGTGTCCGTGCGAACGGGCCCGGAAGGCCGCGTGTCGTCGATCGGCTGGAGACAATGAGCGAGGAAGACATCGAGGAAATCGGGGAAATCGGGGAAGACACGGCAATCGCCGAAACCGGGGAGATAGAGGAGGAGGTCAGGCGCGTCCTCGGCCTGCTGTATCAGGACGACACCCTGCGGGTGCTGTCCGCCCTGGTCCTGCACGGGAAGACCGACGGATGCGGGCTCGACCCGGACGCCGTGCGCCGCGCGCTCCAACGGCTGGAGCGCGGCGGCCTGGCCGTCCGCGAGGGCGGCGCCTGGCGGGTGCGGCGCGAGCGGTTCCGCGAACTGCTGCACGCCACCGCCAGGCCGCCCGCCGCCCCGGTCTCCGCCGAGGAGCGGGCCGTGCGCACCTTCCTGGTCGAGGGACGCCTGCGGGCGATCCCGTCGCGGCGCGAGAAGCGCCTGGCGGTGCTGAACTACGTCGTCCGGGCGTTCGAGCCCGGCGTCCGCTACCCCGAGAAGGACGTGGACGTGGTGCTGCGCGCCTTCCACGACGACTACCCCGCGCTGCGGCGGTACCTGGTGGACGAGGGCCTGCTCAGCAGGGAGCGCAACGTGTACTGGCGCAGCGGCGGCTTCGTGGAGACCTGAGCGGCCGGGGCCGCGGTTCCCCGGCCGGAGCCGTGCCGCCGCCGTTCACCGGTGGCCGCCGCCGCTCACGGGCGGACGTCGGCGGGGGCGGCGCCCGGGCCGGCGGAGGGCAGCCGCTCCTGGCCGCGCACCCGGGCGCGGCCGGCGAGCAGCGTCACCACGAAGCCGAGCAGCAGCGCCACAAGCACGCCCAGGTTGGCGAAGGCCCACGAGCCGGACGTGCCGCCGAGCCCGAGCGGGCCGAGCAGGTAGCCCTGCCAGCCGAGCCAGGCCGCCGAGGTGTTGGTGACCAGGCCCCACCCGATGGCCGTGCCGGCGAGCACGACCGTGACCGGCGTCCACCGCACGTCCCCGTAGCGGCCCGACGTGCGGTACAGGTCGGCCTCGTCGTAGTCGCGGCGGCGCAGCGCCACATCGGCCAGCATGACGCCGCACCACGCCGCGATCGGCACGCCGAGCGTCGTCAGGAATCCGATGAACTGGCCGAGGAACGTGCCGCCGAAGAAGACGATGTACACCGTCCCCGCCACCATGAGCACGCCGTCGAACAGGGCGGCGACGTAGCGGGGCGCGCGCAGGCCGGCGGCCAGCAACGCCAGCCCCGACGAGTAGATGTCCAGCACCGCCCCGCCGACCAGGCCGAGGACGGCCACCGCGGCGAAGGGGATGAGGAACCAGGTGGGCAGCACGGTGGTCAGCGCCCCGATCGGGTCGGCGGCGATGGCCTCGTTGAGCCCCTTGGACGACCCGGCCAGCAGCAGGCCGAAGACCAGCAGCACCACCGGCGCCAGCGACGCACCGAACGTCGTCCAGCCGACCACGCCCGCCCCGGAGGACCGGCGGGGCAGGTAGCGGGAGTAGTCGGCCGCCGCGTTGACCCACCCGAGGCCGAACCCGGTCATCATGAACACCAGCGCGCCGATGAACGACTGCGCCGGGCCCGCGGGGATGGCGGCGACCGCGTCCCAGTGGACGTGCCCGGCGACCAGGAAGATGTACACCACCGTCAGCACGCCGGTCACGACCGTGATGACCGTCTGCATGCGCATGATCAGATCGAACCCCATGACGCCGCCGGTGACGATCAGCAGGGTCACGACGATCAGGGCGGCGACCTTCGTGGAGGTGCCGCCGCCCCAGCCGAGCCGGTCGAAGACGGTCGCGGTGGCCAGCGTGGCCAGGGCGGTGAGCACCGTCTCCCAGCCGACGGTCAGCATCCACGAGATCGCCGACGGCAGCCTGTTGCCCCGCACCCCGAACGCGGCCCGGCTCAGCACCATGGTGGGCGCCGACCCGCGCTTGCCCGCCAGCGCCACGAAGCCGCACAGCAGGAACGAGAACAGGATGCCGATCAGCCCCGCGGCGATCGCCTGCCAGAAGGAGACGCCGAAGCCGAGGGCGAAGGAGCCGTAGCTGAGCCCGAGGATCGACACGTTGGCCCCGAACCACGGCCAGAACAGCTGCCGGGGCCGCCCCTTGCGCTCGGCGTCCCCGATGACGTCGAGGCCGTGCGTCTCGATCTTGAGCGCGCCGCCGCCGCTCGCGCCGTCGTACGGCCCGTCGGGGTGTTCGCGTCGTCCGTCCATCATGAGTGCCACCTGCCTTGATCGCCCGGGGAACGTACGGCTCCGGCTCCGCGCCGTCAAGGGCAACCACGCCGGCCCGCCGGATCATCCGCCGCCCGGAGCGCCGGCCGGGTTCACCAGGGCGGGGGAGGGGCGGCGCCGAGCAGGGAGGACAGGCGGGCGGCGTTGCGCTGGGCGTTGTCGGCGCAGCAGTTGTTCATCAGCACGTGGACGGAGCGGGCGCGGCACGCCAGGTCGGCGATCTCCACGGCCCACTTCCGCAGCTCCTCCTCCGAGTACAGGTAGGCGAACCGCTCCTCGATGTTCTTGCTGAGCCACTTGCCGGAGTGGCCGTGGAAGCGGACCACGGCCAGGTCGGCGGTCGCGGCCATCACGGGCGGCACGGAGGAGGGGTGCCCCTGCGGCATGTCCACCGCCACGTACGGAATGCGATGCTCGGCCAGGAAGCCGAGGGTCTGCTCGCGGCGCTCCTCGGTCATCCACCCGGCGTTGCGGAACTCCACGCTGGCGCGCATGGGCCGGCAGCGCTCCACGCAACGCAGCACGTACCGCATGGCGCGCTCGCCGGGGGCCAGCCACGGCGGGAACTGCAGCAGGACGGCGCCGAGCTTCCCCGCCTCGTGCAGCGGCGCGAGCGCGCTCAGGAAGCGGTCCCAGACCTCATCGGCGATGTCCGGCCCCACGTCGCGCAGGTACACGGTCTCCTTGGCGGTCCCGAGCCGCTCGCGCAGGTCCTTGTACAGCGACCTCGTCCGGGTGGGGTGCCCGGTGAGCAGCGAGAACGCCTTGACGTCGAAGGTGAAGCCGCGCGGTGTCCGGTCGCGCCACGCTTCGGCGGTGCGCAGCGAGGGCGGGTTGTAGTAGGTGGCGTCCACCTCGACGAGCGGGAACCGCGAGGCGTAGTAGGCGAGCCGCGCGGCCGGGGTGGCGGCGTCCTTCGGATACCAGCCGGAGTCGAGCAGGCTCCGGTCGGTCCACGACGCCGTGCCCACCAGGACGCCGGATCGTAGATCATCATCGGCCATCTCGCCCCTCTACCACCACCGCCCCCGCCAAACACCGCGCAGGTGGGGCCGCGCCCGGCGTGCGCGCCGGCCCGCGAGGCGGCCCGCGGGGCGCGCTGCCGTTCGCGGACGCCGCGCCCGGCACGGGGCCGTAGGAGGCGGCCCGCGGCGGCGGTCAGCCGTCCTGGCCGTCGTGGCCGTGCGGGCGTTCGGGGGTGGAGGAGTCGAGCGGGACCGCCGAGCCGCGCACGAGGTCGAGCTGGACGGTCTGCCGGGGCAGCACCGCGTCCAGCAGCCAGTTGCCCGCGATGCGGGTGCGCCCGCCCGGCACCGACAGCAGGTGGTACCCGCGTGTCACCGCCTTGGCCGCCAGGCCGGACAGCGGCACGCCGAGCGGGTTGGCGGCCGCCTTGGCCCCGCCCAGGTCCACCACGAACCCCAGGTCGCTGTGCCGATAGGGACGGCGCTCGCGGCGGCCGTAGGAGGCGGCGATGTTGTCGGCGGCGCGCCTGCCCTGACGGCTCGCGTGCTGGGCGGTCATGGCCGTGAACTCGCCCGGGCGGGTGAGGTCCGGCACCGCCGCCGCGTCGCCGCAGGCGAAGATCTCCGGGTGGCCGGGCACCGACAGGTACTCGTCCACCACGAGCCGGCCCCGCTCGGCCGGCAGGCCGAGCGACTCGATCAGCGGGTCGGGACGGACGCCGACGCACCAGATGAGCGATTGGGTCGGCACGAACTCCCCGTCGGACAGCTTGACGCCCTCGGCGGTCGCCTCGGACACGGTGACGCCCGGGCGGATCTCGACGCCCCGGTCGGCGAGCGTGCGGTGCGCCGTGCGCGACAGGCGCTCGTCCAGCTCGGGCAGGATGCGGGGAGCCTTGTCGACCAGCAGCCAGCGGACGGGCTGGTCGCCGAGCCCGGCGCGACGGCGTTTCGCGTCCATCGTGAGCAGCTGGCCCTGCGCCGCCACCTCGGTGCCGGTGTAGCCGGCGCCCACCACGACGAACGTGCAGCGCGCCTCCCTCTCCTTGAGGTCGTCGCTCCCGTCGGCCAGCTCGATCTGGCGGATGAGGTGGTCGCGGAGGTACAGCGCCTCGGCGATGCTGCGGAAGCCGTGGGCGTGCTCGGCCACTCCGGGAACGGGCAGCAGCTTGTTGACGCTGCCGACCGCGATGAGCAGCCGGTCGTAGTGCAGGTCCCTGCGGCCGCCGTCGGCGTCGGTGCACTCCACCCGGCGTTCGCCGACGTCCACCCGGTCGACGGCGGCCAGCAGGTGGCGCACGCCCGGGCAGTTGCCCGACAGGGGGATGGCGACCTTGCGGGGGTCGAGGATGCCGGCCGCCACCTCGGGGAGCAGGGGAAGGTAGAGGAAGTAATCGGTCGGGTTGACCATGACGATCTCTATCGCGCCTTTGGCGAGGTGGGCGAGGCGGCGTGCCGCGGTGAATCCCGCGAACCCCGCGCCGGCGATGACGACGCGCTGACGGTCGGCCATGGCGGGTCCTTTCGGGTAGGAGGAGTGAGGAGTGAGATGCCCGTTCCAGGTACCCGCCCGCCCGGCCGGGAACCGCGCGGGGACCCGATCGCGCGGCGGATCGCGTTCGGGGCCTGGTCAGGGTCCGGGACGGGACTGAGGCGGGGGGCGAGGTCGAGTCGGGTCCAGGTCGGATCGGGGTTCGGATCGGATCGGGTCGAGGTCGAGGTCGAGGTCGGGTCGCGGTCCAGGTCGGGGCGGGGTCGAGGTCGGGGCGGGGGTGATGGGCGGGCGGTGGAATACACCCGGCGTCCGGGGAATTGCACCTGTGCACCGCCGGTCCGCTGATCAGTGGTCCCGGCTCACCGATCCACTATGCGCGCACGAGCGTCGCCGAGGAGTTCCGCACATGGCCGTACCCGCCGCTCCCACCGTCAAGCTGGTCAACGGCGCCTCGATCCCGGCGATCGGGCTCGGCACCTACCCGATGACCGACCGCGAGGCCGAGGTCGTCGTGGCCGACGCCATCCAGGCCGGCTACCGGTTGTTCGACACCGCCTACGCCTACGGCAACGAGACGGGGGTGGGCCGGGGGCTGCGCGCCGGCGGGGTGCCGCGCGAAGAGCTGTTCGTGACCACCAAGCTGAACGGGGAGTGGCACGGCTACGAGGCGGCGCAGGAGGCGTTCCAGGCGAGCGCCGACCGCCTGGGCGTGGACTACGTCGACCTCTACCTGATCCACTGGCCGCTTCCCCGGCAGGACCGCTATGTCGACGCGTGGAAGGGGCTGGTGAAGCTCCTGCGGGACGGGCGGGTCCGCGCCATCGGCGTCTCGAACTTCAAGCCCGCCCACATCGACCGGATCCTGGCCGAGACCGGGGTGGTGCCCGACGTCAACCAGATCCAGCTCAACCCGGGCGTGACCCGCGAAGCCGCCCGCGCGTACCACGCGGCCCACGGCATCGTCACGCAGTCGTGGAGCCCGCTCGGCGGCCAGGGCGCCGGGGTGCTGCGCGAGCAGGTCGTCACCGGCCTCGCCGAGCGGTACGGCAAGACGCCCGCCCAGATCGTGCTGCGCTGGCACCTGGAACTCGGCCTGATCACCGTGCCGAAGTCCGCCACCCCCGAGCGGGTCAGGGCCAACATCGATGTGTTCGACTTCGCCCTCACGGCCGAGGAGGTGGCGTCGATCAGCGCCCTGGACAAGGGCGAGGCCGCCGCGGCCGACTCCGACGCCTTCGGCCACTGACCGGCCGGCGTCTCCCTCGCGGCGTCTCCCGCGCGGCGGCGCCCGGGCGCGGGGTGAGCGGCGTGATAGGCGGCGATCTCCGGGGTACAGGGATGATCGTGAGGGTCTCTACAATCAGGGTTTACCTACCTATGAAGTAGGTCGTCATGATCTCCGGCCGGAACCGCCCGGCGCGCCGGCCGGCCGCACGCCGCACTCCCCAGGGAGCGTCCGAGAGCGACAGGACGGAACACGATGATCAGGAAGAGAGTCGCCGCAGGCGCCATCGCGTCAGGTCTCATGCTCGCCGCCGCGGCCTGCGGCGGCGCCGGCGCGCCGGGCGGATCGGGCGCATCGGGTGGTCCAGGCGGTTCGAGTGCCGCGGGCGGCACGTTCACCTACTGGACGAGCGGCTGGCAGCCCGACCAGATCGCCGAGGTCGACGCGGCGTTCGACAAGGCCCACCCTGGCATGCACGCCAAGGGGCAGTACATCGCCAGCTCCGACCAGTACCTCCCCAAGGTCATCGCCGCGCTCAAGAACGGCACCCACCCCACGGTGCTGCTCACGCAGAACCCCTCCGACCTGCCGATCGTCAACCAGAGCGGCAAGCTCATCCCGCTGGACGGCAAGCTGGCCGCCGAGACCGGCGCGCTGTACCCGGGGATCAGGGAGTCGCTGTTCCACAAGGGCCACCAGCTCGGCATGGCGATCGCCGGCGTGGGCGACATCGTGCTGTTCTACAACAAGAAGGCCTTCGCCGCCGCCGGCATCGACAAGCCGCCCGCGACGTGGGCCGAGCTGGCCGCCGACGCCAAGAAGCTGTCGGACCCGGCCAAGAACAAGTACGGCTTCTACGTGCCGCTCGGCGAGGCCGAGTGGATCACCTTCGCCTGGGCGCCGATGCTGTACGCCGAAGGCGGGTCCTTCCTCGACGCCGGCGGCACCGCCACCGCCTTCAACAGCCCCGCCGGCGTCAAGGCCCTGACGACCTGGGTCGACCTCGTCAAGAGCGGGTCGGCGCCGAGCACCGGCTACGCGCAGGCCGGCAGCTTCGACGGCGCCCCGGCGTTCGCCAGCGGCACCGTCGCCATGATCGTGAACGGGCAGTGGGCGGTGCCGACGTTCGAGAAGGCGGGCATCGACTTCGGCGTCGCGCCGATGCCCGCCGGCGCGGCCGGCACCGCCACCAGCCTCGGCATCGGCGTGGCGGCGCTGCTGAAGACCGACGCGGCCGCCGAGAAGGCCGGCCTTGAGTTCCTGAAGTTCCTCGCCACGCCCGAGCAGGGCGCCTACCTGGCGGTCAAGAGCGGCGGCCTGCCCTCCGACCCCGCCCAGCTGGAGCAGCCGGCGCTGAAGAGGCACATCGCAGGGAACCCCACCTACCCGGTGTTCGCCGAGGCGGAGAAGACCGGCAAGGTGCGCCCGATCACCCCCGCCTACAACGCGATCTCCCAGAGCCTCTGGACCGAGATCAACGCGGCGCTGAAAGGCCGGAAGACCCCGGCGGAGGCGCTGGCCAAGGCGGCGCGGGACGGAGACGCGGCCCTGAGGAAACTCGGCTGATGCGGCACGGGGCCGCGCCCGGCACGGCGCCGGGTGAGGCGACCTGATGCGGCGCCGCCGCCGCACCTGGGTGCTGGCGTACGCGTTCGTGGCGCCCACCGTGCTGCTGACCGTGCTGTTCTCCCTGGTGCCCCTCGCCATGCTGCTGTGGCGCAGCCTGTACACCGGCGGGGTCTTCGACTTCGAACCCCGCTTCGCCGGCCTGGACAACTACGCCCAGATGCTCGGCGAGGGCGGCGCCCACGCGCTCGGCGTCACCGGCGTGTACACCGCCGGCTTCGTCGTGCTGACGATGGGCGCCGGCCTGGTGCTGGCGCTGCTGCTCAACTCCCGGGCGCCGGGGGTGGCGCGGCTGCGGGCGCCGTTCGTCATCCCGCTCGTGGTCCCCGTCGTCGCCACCGCCCTGATCTGGGCGAACATGTTCGCGCCGCAGTTCGGGCTGATCAACCGGCTGCTCAGCGCGCTCCGCCTGCCGCAGGCGGACTTCCTGTCGTCCCCCGGGCTCGCGCTGGCCGCCGTGCTGACGTTCGGCGCGTGGCAGTTCTTCGGCCAGAACGTCATCCTCTACGTGGCGGCCCTGAAGTCGGTGCCCCGGGACGTGCTGGACGCGGCCAGTGTGGACGGCGCGGGGGCCTGGCGCCGCTTCGCGCACGTCCAGTGGCCGATCATGCGCAGGCACACCCTGCTGATCTGGGTGGTCACCACGCTCACCGGCCTGCAGACCTTCACCCAGATCTACGTGCTCACCCAGGGCGGCCCGGACGGCGCCACCCAGACGGCGCTGTACTACGTCTACAACGAGGGGTTCGTGCAGTTCGACACCGGACGCGCGAACGCGATGGGCGTCGCGCTGTTCCTGATCTCCCTGCTGGTCACGGTCGTGCAGATCTGGCTGCTCGGGCGGGTGGACCGTGCCCGCTAGCCTGATCGCGCGCCGCGCGGTGGTCTACGCGCTGCTCGGCCTGGCGGTGCTCGTCGTGGCGTTCCCGCTGGTCTGGATGGCCGTGAGCGCGCTGAAGACCGACGCCGAGATCGTCAACCCGGCCGCGCCGCTGTGGCCGGCCGACCCGCAGTGGTCCAACATCGCCCGCGCTCTGACGCAGGCCCCCTTCGGCTGGTGGTACCTCAACACCGCGATCTTCGGCGTGGCCGCCACCGCGGGACAGCTCGCCAGCGGGCTGCTCGCCGGCTACGCCTTCGCCATGCTCGACTTCCCGGGCAGGCGGACGCTGTTCCTGGTCGCGCTGAGCGGGCTGATGGTGCCGTTCAGCGCGATCATCGTCCCTCTGTCGCAGCTCCTCGGCGACCTCGGCTGGCTGAACACCTATCAGGGGCTCATCGTGCCGAACATCGCCTCGGCGCTGGGCGCCTTCCTGTTCCGCCAGTTCTTCCTCGGCACGCCGCGCGAGCTCGGGGAGGCCGCCCGCATCGACGGCGCCTCCGAGCTGCGCGTGTTCCTCAGCGTGTACGCCCCGCTGGCCAGGCCGGTCGTCGCGGCCCTGGCCATCATCCTGTTCCTGCAGAACTGGAACAACTTCCTGTTCCCGCTGATCGTGGTGAACACCACCGAGATGGCCGTCCTGTCGCAGGGCCTGTCGGTGTTCCAGAGCCAGTTCACCACCCAGTACAACCTGATCATGGCGGCCTCGCTCATCACCATCGTCCCCGTCCTGCTGGTCGCCGTCGCGGCTCAGCGCCACATCATCGAGGGCATCACCCTCGGCGCCCTCGACTGAGGCGCGCATGGGCGGGCGGGCCGAGCCTCCGGGCGGGTGGCGCCCGCACGGGCCCGGCGCCGTCGCCCGCTCAGCGGCGGTGCCGCAGCATGCGGATCAACCGGTCCGGCACCGGGCGTGTCCGGTGCAGGTCAGGACCCGTGTCCGTGCGCACGCGGATCCGGATCGTCCTGCGGTCGTCGGGGAAGCAGGGCACCATGTCGCCGTACACCATGACGAAGTTGACGTCGGCGACCCCGGGCAGCGTCGCCCCACGCACCGGGACGAACACCGAGCAGCCGGCGCCCGGTTCGGTGTCGGGCACGGTGAGCACCGCCGGGGTCAGCGGCAGCACCGAGGTGACCCCCGCTCCGAGCCGCCACAGCAGGCGCCCCCGCCACGGAACGCGGCCGGTGTTGACCAGCCGCACCTCGACCATGGTGATCCGCCGTCCCTGCAGCCGCACGTCCGCGGGCTCGCCGCCCCGGCCCCATGCCCAGTCGTCGTCCTCCCGCGCCTTGGAGGGCGCCGGCGCCTCGACGCCTGCGGCGAGGCGCCGGGCGAGCTCGGGCAGGCCGGGGTACAGGTCGAAGCGCGGTTCGCCGCCGAGCGGCTCGTACCAGCGCTCCGGCGGGTCGGCGGTCATCTGGCGCACCATGTCGTGGAAGTACCGGGCGCGTTGCCCGGCGTCGCGCCGGGTGGAGGGGGCGACCGTGTCGCCGATGGCCGGCAGCGCGGCCGCCAGCCGTGCGGCGTGCTCGGGCGCGCGGGCGGCGAGCTCGACGGCGAGCAGGTGCCAGTCGGCCAGGGCGGGTCTCCTCGTCCCCCGCTCGGCGTGGCTGATGTCCTGGGCGGCGACGGCCGCCGTCTTCCGCGCCGCGAGGACGCCGGCCAGGTCCTGCTGCGTCAGGCTCGCGGCCAGGCGCGCCTCCCGCAGCAGGGCGCCGAGCGGCGGGCCGCCCATCGGAGTCCCGGGGGCGGCGCCGTCGCGCACGTCCGCGCCGGCGTCGCCGGGCCACCACGCGCGAAGGTCCGTGGGCGGCACCACGATCGTGGCGACGAGCCCCACGAGAGTCGTCGGATGGCAGAAGACGCCGGTCGGCCAGCCGGTCTTGAAGCAGACGCGGTAGGTGCCGGGCCGCCGGGGCGCCCGGATCGGGACGCGGATCGTCGTGAGCTCACCCGGAGCGGTGGCGGGCACCGGCACGAACGCGGGAGCGTGCAGCCCTGCCGGTCCGCCAGGCCCGACGCGGTACAGCAGCCGGTCCTCCCAGGGCACCTCGCCGGTGTTGCGCAGGGGCCAGCTGGCGACGAGGACCTCTCCGGGGCCGGCGAGAGAGCCGTCGACGAAGGCGTTCACCTCGTTGACGAACGAGGAGCGGTCGCGCACGCCTTCGAGGGGGGACCACTCGGCACGGGGCGCGGTCCAGCCGGGGGCCAGCGCCCTCAGCCGCCGCTCGTGCCCGTCGAGGACGGCCGCGGCCTGCCCCGTGGCGTCGTCGAACCCCTCGCGGAGCGAGCGCGCCACGTCGTCGCGGTCGCCGGGGAAGGGCAGCGGGCCGGCCGTGGCGGGGGGAATGCGCGCGTGCGCGGTGGCCAGCCAGTTCGCCCAGTGGTACAGATCCACGAGATATCCGTCCGACCCGAAAGCGGTGTCGTACGCCTCGACAAGCCAGAACGGAATTCTATTCGGATGCACGTTCTCGCGCCGCCCCCAAGGCGCCTCCCATTTGACGCTGTCCGATCGGGCGGTATTGCCGCGTTCGTAGTCGGAGAGTCTCTTGGCGGTCAGCGGGGATTCGCCCGGACGGGCGCCGGACGTCCGATGCGGCGCCGTGCCGCCGAGGATTCTCGCCGCCTCCCGCAGTTCCGCCACCCCGGCGGCCAGCCGCTGCATTCGCATTTCGTGCCCGAGTTCCTGCATCGGGTGCCGGGGCGGGTCCAGCCGCGCCCGGGGGCGTCCCGCCGGGCGTTTCCGCCGGTTCTTCATCATGCGACTCCCTCCGGATTCGCGTTTGCGCGGAAAAATATCGTGGATGTTTCCTGATGGCATGAGAAACAGCGCAGAAAAACACGCCGAAGGGCTGGCCGGCATGGCGATCGGGGTGGTGGCCGGCCCTTCGCTGCCCGCGGGCTGGCAGTCCGTCCTCACGGTGGCGCTCCTGCTCGGCGGCACCGTCCACCTACTGATGTGGGTATGTCTGGCCGTCGTGCGCGCGGTCCGGGAGAACGGGATCGCGCCCCGCCGGCCCGGCCGCCCGCGCGACCGCCCGTAGGGCCCTGCGCCGCTGGCGCAGCAGGGTGGTGGGATTCTTCGGCATGCCGGTGGCCCGGTAGAAGGCGTTGGTGAGGGCGACGGCCACCGGCATCATCCCCAGAGCGGACACCTGCGCGATCGCGATCTCGTCGGCCCAGGAGCCGATCCGGCTGGCGCGGCCGCCCGCCAGGCCGTCGACGCGGAAGACCATGCGACCGGCGGACGAGGTCATGTACCAGACCAGCGAACCGTCGGGCATGACCGAGATGGGGGGCGGGCCCGCCCGCCGCTGCAGCCAGTTGCCGCAGGAGCTCGCGGCGATGGCGGCGGTCTCCCGCGGCGGGAGCGCGGCCTCCATCCATCGGGGGGACGCCGCGACGCCCGCGCGATACTTCATCCAGGCGAAGAACGCGGCGTAGAAAGCCACCAAAGCGAGAAGGAACCACAACAGGCCGCTCAACGATGCCCCTTCGGGAGTGATATCGGAATGCTTCGCCGATCGATCCCGAAGGTACAGAGCGGTCATGACGGACGTCTGTCGTCCGCGAGGTTGAAATGCGGGTCGAGTTCGCCTACAACCGCTCGGGCGGCCGGCGGAGCCGCCCGAGTATGTCCGCGCGGCGTCCGACGCCGAACTTCTTCATCACGTTGTGGACGTGGGTCTTGACCGTCGCCCGGGAAATGGACATCCGGGCCGCCATCTCGTCGTTGCGCAAACCGTCGATGAGCATCCTGGCCACCTCCCGTTCGCGCGAGGTGAGCGACGCGGGGAACAGCAGGGCGTCGTTTCCTGGGCGGATGAGCAATGCCATCGTCTCGGTCTCGACGCGCTCGCAGACGTCGCGGAGTTCCCGGATGCGCCCGCCCCATTCGGCGGGTTCTCCGGGGGGAGCCTTCTCCATCAGTTCCATCGCGGTCCTGAGCCGCCGCAGTTTCTCGCAGACCTCTTCGACGAGCCGTACGGCGAAATCGTCCTCCGACTCCAGGGCCGGCTCCAGTTCGGCGAACAGGCCGGCGTCCTCGCTCTCGTGCGCGAGAGCCCTGGACACCCACCGCGAGGTCCACTCGAACGCCCGGACGTGCTCGGAGGTGTAGGACCGGGGCCGGTAGGACTGCATGGAGGCGATGCCCAGCAGGGCCGCGTCCGCGGACGCCATCAGCGGCACCGTGACGGCGTCCGCGGACAGGCGGGAGGTCTGGCCGAAGGAGACGCCCCGGTTGAGCAGCGCGCCTCCATCGCTGGAGTAGGTGTAGGTGCGGCGGTGCGTTCGCATCCACGCCGGCGGTGATTCATCCCCGTATGTGTGCAACTCGGGATGCACATACTCCTGTTGATCGTAATTGTACGGATAAATGATGGTTCGCCCGAATTTGTAAATCCCGACATAGAAGGCATCGACCTGGCAGATCTTCGCCATGGTCGTCCGCCAGTAGGCGAAGAGCTCGTGATGCCCCAGGTCGCCGCGGGTGCGGATCTTGCGTGCCGCGTCCCGCAGGATCTCGACCGTGGCCGGGGAGAATGCCCCTCCGGTGGCCGCCTTGTCCGTCACTCGCGATCCTTACGCCGATCACCATGACATCGCGCGTCGACGGCGCGACGAAATCGAGAAAAGACCGGTACAAGGTAATCACGTGCCGCGCGGAAGGCGCTGCCGATGCGTCGAAATCCGGCCGGTCGGAGTGCGGATCTCCTCCGGTCGGCCGGACTTCGTCAGGTGCCGGCGCCGCGCGGCGACGCCCCGGGCTCGGCGGTGCCCGGTGCCCGCGTCACCTCCCGTTCAGGATGGCGGTCACCGAGTCGCGCAGAGAAGTGGTGGGACGCCCGATGAGCTTGCTCAGGTGGCCCGGGGTGTCCTCGAGCTCGCCCTGGGCGATGGAGACGTCGAACCCGGCGAGCACGGCGGCGACCTCCGCGGGCAGGCCGGCGTCGGCAAGGAGCCGCTCGTAGGCCTCGGCCGGCAGGTCCTGGTAGGTCACGGGCTTGCCGGCGACCGCGGAGACCTCCGCCGCGAGCTCGGGCATGCTCCACGCGACGTCCCCGGACAGCTCGTAGATCTTGTTCTCGTGCCCGTCCCCGGTCAGCGCGGCGACCGCGGCGGCGGCGTAGTCGTCCCGGGTGGCGCTCGCGATGCGGCCCTCCCCGGTGCTGCCGAAGATCGCGCCGTGCTCGGCGCCCTGCGCGATGGCCGTCGCGTAGTTCTCGATGTACCACCCGTTGCGCAGGAAGGTGTACGGCAGGCCGGAGGCGGCGATGTGCTCCTCGGTGGCCTTGTGCTCGGGCGCGACCGAGACGGTCGCGGTGTCGGCGTGCAGCACGCTGGTGTAGGCGATGCGCGCGACCCCGGCCGCGGCGGCGGCGTCCACGACGGCGGTGTGCTGCGGCAGGCGGCTCCCCACCACGTTCGAGGAGATGAGCAACACGACGTCGCCCGCCCCGAAGGCGTCCTTCAGCGTCTCGGGCCGGTCGTAGTCGGCCTCCCGCACCAGCACGCCGCGCGCGGCGAGGTCGGCGGCATTGGCGGGGTTGCGCACGGCCGCCACGATCTGGTCGGCTGGAACGTGTTCCAGCAGACCTTCCACGACGAGACGTCCGAGCTGTCCGGTGGCGGCGGTTACGACGATCATGTTTGTGCTCCTCGGTTCACTGCTTGTCGCTGTAGGTTAGTACTAACTTTTGGAAAGTACCACCCTCTGTGCCGCACTGTGACGCGCGCAGTGCGGTGACGGCGTAAGCTGCGGCCATGGACGAGGAGGCCACCATCCGGAACGAGGAGCACGGGCGGCTCATCTTCGACGTCTTGGCCCGCGGCTGCCCCTCAAGGGAGACGCTGGAGCACCTCACCGGTCGCTGGGGCGTGCTGGCGTTGATCGCGCTCGTCGAGGGCACCTACCGCTTCAACGCCCTGCGGCGCAGAGTCGACGGCGTGAGCGAGAAGATGCTCGCCCAGACACTGCAGGCCCTCGAACGTGACGGCATGATCCACCGTGCCGCGCAGCACACCATCCCGCCGCGCGTCGAATACAGCCTCACGCCCCTCGGCCGAGAGGCGGCCCGCCGCCTGCTCGGCCTGATCGAATGGCTGGAAGCCGAGATGCCGCGGATCATGGAGGCCCACGACCGGTACGACCAGGCCAAGAACCCCATCTGACCCCGCCGGACCTTCGGCCCCGGCCACGGCGAACGGATCGTGCGTCCCCTGCTTCCGAGCGCCACGACACGCCCTGCCTCTTGTCCGCCTCGCCAGGGTGTGCGAGGTGCTGGACCGCCGGCCGGGCGACCTCCCGCGCTCGTAAGGGTCAAGCGAGCGCGCAGGCGGCGCCGTTAAGGGTGAAGGCCGCCGGCTCGGGGTTCGTGCCGGTGAGGGAGCCGTTGAACCCGATCTGGATCGACTGGCCGGGCTGGATGACGCCGTTCCACGCGAGGTTGGTAGCCGAGACGTTCGCGCCGTCCTGGCTCCACACGGCCGACCAGCCCGTGGTGACCTTCTGGCCGCCGCCGGGGAAGGTGAACCGGAGGTTCCACCCGTTGATCGGGGCGGTGCCCGTGTTGGTGATCGTGCTGGTGGCGGTGAAGCCGCCGCTCCACGTGGTGGCCGCGTAGGCCACCCTGCAGGGGGTCGGAGTGGGAGTCGGCGTGAATGTCGGGGTCGGCGTCGGGGTCGGCCAACCCTGTTGGGCCGTAGCGGTGAGCAGCGTCGAGGGGTGGCTGATGTTGTCCGCCGCGTCCAGGGCGACCACGAAGTAGGTGTACTGCCGGCCGCTCACCAGTCCGGTGTCGATGAAGAGCGTCGAGGTCGTCGAGCCCGCCCTGACGTACCCGGTCGAGGTCTGGCGGTAGACGTCGTAGCGGGTGACCGCCACATTGTCGGTGGAGGCCGTCCAGCACATCGGTACCGCGTTCACGAAGTCGTAGCCGCAGACCCGCGGGTCGGCCGGGCTGCTCGGCCGCGTGGTGTCGGGTGCGGGAGTCGGCGTGGGCGTGGGCGTGGGGTGGTAACCGGTGACGGCGGTGCCGGTGAACGGGGCCGACGGCTGACTGATGTTCCCGGCGGCGTCCCTGGCGACGATGTAGAAGGTGTAGTCGACGCCGTACACCAGACCGGTCGCCATGTAGAAGGTGCCGGTCGAGCCGCCCGACCTGACGAAACCCGTGGGGGTGAGGAGGTAGATGTCGTAGCCGGTCACAGCGACGTCGTCGGTGGAGGCGGTCCAGCAGATGCCGACCATGGCGGGCCCGCCCGCAGGGGCGGGGGGCGGGCAGTAGCGCAGCGTTCCGGGCTTGGACGGCGGCGTGGTGTCGGCGCCCGGATCGCCGCTGGGCGAGGGGGAGGCGGCGGCCGCGCCGGCGACCCGCACGGATCCGGCTGCCTGAGTCGTTCCGGCTGCGTGAGCGGCTCCGGCCGCTTGAGCCGTTTCGGCGGTCTGTGTCCGATGCCCGGCAGGGGAGGCCAGAAGCGCGTGGGCGGGGGCGGCCACACCGCCGGTGGCCAGCGCGACCAAAAGGGCTGCCCAGCGTCCGAGTGTCCGGAATCTCATTCGCGCCACTGCCTTCGTCATGCTGCGGGTAGGTGCCCCATTGGGCGGGTCCGCGGCAATTGTGGGCCCTGAGGAGGTGCGACCCAAGTTCGATGCCCACCGGCCGGATATCGACCGACGTCAGAGGCTGGACCTGGTGCAACTTTCAGCATCGCCCGGCTGTGTGCGGCGCTGGAATGCGATCCGCGCGATCTCCCGCGCTCCACTCCACCACCGCGGAGGCAATCAGCGGCGCTCGGCGCTTACCGCGGGTTCCCGCGACAGGGCACGTCCTCCACGTCTCAGCGATCGCGATGGCGACGGCTCGGCGTCTGCGAACATGCCCACAGGTCTGGGGGGTCTAAGGGTTCGGGAGTTGGAAGGGTCACGGGTTCTGGGTCCCTGGGTACGGTGGGGCATGACGATGTCGCGCGCGCTGTTCGCCGGGTTGTGCACGCTCGACCTGGTGCAGTCGGTCGAGCGGATGCCGGCGGCGAACGAGAAGGTCACGGCGCTGGCGCAGGCCCTCGCCGCGGGCGGGCCCGCGACCAACGCGGCCGTCGCGTTCTCCTTCCTCGGCGGTGACGCCATGCTGCTCAGCGGCGTCGGCCTGCACCCGCTGGCCACCGGGATCGAGGCCGACCTGTCCGAGCACGGCGTGCGGCTGGTCGACGTGACGCCTGAGGCGTCCGAGCCGCCGGCCATCTCCACGATCATGGTGACCCGCGGCAGCGGCGACCGCGCCGTGGTGTCGGTGAACGCCGCCCACCAGCGCCTCCGGCCGCCGGCCGGGCTGGCCCGGCTGGTGTCGAAGAGCCAGGCGGTGCACCTGGACGGCCACCATCCGCACCTCGCCCTGGCCGCGGCGCGGTCGGCGCGCGAGCAGGGCCGCCTCACCGTCCTGGACGGCGGAAGCTGGAAGCCGGGCACGGCCGAGCTGCTGCCCTACATCGACGTCGCCGTGGCCTCCGCCGACTTCCGCCCGCCCGGCGCCCGGACGCCCGAGGAGGCCCTCGCCCATCTCCGCGCCGCCGGCGTTCCCTGGACGGCGGTCACCCGCGGCCCGGCTCCGGTGCTGTGGCACGGCCCGGAAGGGACGCGGCTGGAGGAGGTGCGATCCCGTCCCGTTCCGCCGGTCGACGTCGTGGACACCCTGGGCGCCGGCGACGTCCTGCACGGAGCGCTGACCTTCGCCCTGTGCCGGGCGCTCGGCGAGGACGGCCAGACCCCGGCCGCCCCCGCCGGGCGGTTGACCGACGACGCCTTCGCCGTGGCGCTCGACTTCGCCATCGAGGTCGCCTCGCGGGCGTGCCGCTCCTTCGGCACCCGCGCCTGGATGCGAACCTGACCCGGCCGCGCCGCCGTTGCGGGGCGAACGCGCGGGGTGCCGGGCGCATCGGGGAGCGGGCGGAGGCGGTCTGCCGGAGGCGGTCCTACGGAGGCGCTGAACGGCCGTCGAGGGTGGCCGAAGGTAAAGGTCCACCCTGTTCGGGCAACAGGTGGCGCAATGACCGGGCCGGTGGGAGCGCCGTAGGAGAAGGTGGCAGCGTGATGCGACGCGCCGGCCTACTGCTCGTGCCCGGGCTCGCCCTGGTGTCGGGCTGCGGCACCGGGGTGACGCTGGCCGGGGTCCAGTACGACGACCTCAGGGCGCAGGGGGTGGCCGCTGATCTGGTCTACGTGGTCGACCTGCCCGGATACGAGCCGGCCAGGCAGACGGTGAGCGTCTACAACGACGAGGGCTTCCAGACGTACTACATCTCCGCCGAGGGCAGGCAGGTGTGGTTCGGCGTCGACCGCGGTTACTTCAGCGACGAGATCTGCCGCCACTGGCCGGTACACGACGACGACCCCCCGGGCGCCGACCCGTCCGAGGCCGCCTCGCCGGGGGCGGGACCACCCGGTGCGGACCTTGCCGAGGTGCGGGTGTCCTGCGAGCGCGACGAGGTCGGGTGGTACCGCACCAGCGGTGATCACCACGAGTACGCCGTCGTCGAGGACGGCCACGTGCTGCGGCTCGCCGGTCTGCGCGAGGACGTCGACCGCGCCGCCCTGAAGGAGGCCATGGCCACCGCCCGCCATGCGGGCTGGTCCACCGGCCCCAAGCCGTCTCGCTCGTAGAGGTCGGTTCGGCGGCGGCCGAGAACGCGCGGTGCGGAACTCGGCGGTCGAGGCCGTCCCCTCCCAGCGCTCGCCGCGGCCGCTCCGCCGCTGCAAGCCCGTTCCCCTCCGCGAAATGGCGGGCCGACGTTGCGTTCGATATATTGAACTAATAGTTCGGCATATCGATGTCAGGTCACCATGGACGCTTCTCCCCGGTCGTACGGCGTGTGCGAGGAGCGGTCGGCCGACCCTGATCCGGAGGATCCGCACCATGTCATGGCTCGCGTTGCTTCCCCTGCTCGGCGTCTGGACCCTCGCGGTCATCAGTCCCGGGCCCGACTTCCTGATCACCCTGCGGTACTCGGCCGGCCGGTCGCGGGGGAGCGGCCTGCGCGTGGCGGCCGGCGTCGTCACCGGCATCGCCGTGTGGGCGCTCGCGGCCCTCTTCGGTCTGACGGTCGTCATCCAGCGCTTCGATCAGCTGTACACGGTCACCCGCGTCGCCGGCGCGCTGTTCCTCATCGTGCTCGGAGTGATGACCATTCGCTCCGCCCGCCGTTCGCCTGTTCAGGCCGCCGACGCCGATCGCGCTGACGCCGTGGGATCCGGGGAGGCGGCCGTCCGGGAGGAGGCGGGCGGCCCGGCCGCCCCGCCGGTCTCGGCCGTCCCCGCGAGTCCGGCGCGGGCGAGGCTGGGCGAGTGGCGGGTCGGGTTGCTGACGAACCTGGCCAACCCCAAGGCGCTCGCGTTCTTCGGCGCGCTGTTCGCCGGCCTGCTGCCGCACGGCGCCGATCTGACGGCGCGGGCCGTGACGCTGGCCACCATGCTCGCCATCGCCTTCCTGTGGTTCGGCGTCGTGGCCCTGCTCGCCGCCACCCCGCTGATCGCCAAGGGCTATCGGCGAGCGCGCAGGAAGCTCGACGTCCTCACCGGAGCACTGTTCATCGGCATGGGTGGTCTGCTCATCCCCCGCGGATGACGGCCACCCGCTGACGAAGGAGGTGCCTCGCGGACGCCGCGAAAGCGCGGTCAGCGGACGCCGCGGGGGCGGAACTGGATGCTGATGCGCGGGCCGGTGGGGCGGCTGGTCTTGGGGATGGCGTGCTCCCAGGTGCGCTGGCAGCTGCCGCCCATCACGATGAGGTCGCCGTGGCCGAGATCGTGGCGCAGCGTCGGCCCGCCGCCGCCGTGCGGGCGCAGCAGCAGGCCGCGCGGCGTGCCGACCGAGATGATCGCGACCATCGTGTCCTCGGTGCCGCCGCGTCCGACGCGGTCGCCGTGCCAGGCGACGCTGTCGCGGCCGTCCCGGTAGAAGCACAGGCCCGCCGTGCGGAACGGCTCGCCGAGCTCCGCGGCGTAGTGGGCGTTGAGCGTGCGCCTCGCGTCATCCAGCAGGGGGTCGGGCAGCGGCTCGTCCTCCTCGTAGAACTTCAGCAGCCGGGGGACGTCGACCACCCGGTCGTACATGTGGCGCCGCTCGGCGTGCCAGGGCACGACCCGGGCCAGCCGCTCGAACAGCGCGTCCGCGCCGGAGATCCAGGCCGGCCGGACGTCGATCCACGCGCCGTGGGCGAGACGCGTGCGCTTCACCGTCGAGCCGAGCGGGCCGGGGCCCGCCTCTTCGGACATGTCGAGCAGTGAAGCCTGGAACAAGGTGCCCATAGTCGCAGTGTATGCGACCTTTTGGAACACGCATTCGATAAAAGATCATCTCACGCCGCACGCGGCTCACATGCCGTGCGGCGGACGCCCGTACACGGCGGGGCGCCGTGCGCCGCCCGGCCGGGGCGTGCCGCCGGTGCGGCCGGGGGCGGGAAGCACGACGGCGGTCAGCACGAGCCCCGCGTCGGCGACCCACCGGCCGGAGAAGGCGGTGACGCGCTGGCCGCGCACCCGAGGCCCGCCGACCCGCAGCCACGCGGTGAAGTCGCCGCTGGCCGGATCGACGTTGATCAGGATGTCCTGGAAGTCGAGCCACCGCTTGGCCAGCGGGAACCACGCCTTGAACACCGACTCCTTGGCGCTGAAGAGCATCCGGTCCCACTGCACGCGGGTGTGGCGGGCGGTGAGCTTGGCGAGGCTCTCGCGCTCCTCGGGCAGGGAGATGGCGTCGAGGACGCCCGGCACCAGCGGCTCGTTGGGCTCGGCGTCGATGCCGATGGCCGTCACCTTGGAGGCGGCGGCGACGACCGCTCCGCGATAGCCGGCACAGTGGGTGATGCTGCCCACCACGCCGGTCGGCCACTGCGGCTCGCCGCGCAGCCCCGGCAGCACCGGGCTCGGACGCACGCCGAGCTTGCGCAGCGCGTCGTGGGCGCACACGCGCGCGGTGCTGAACTCCTGTCGTCTGCGGTCGTCGGCGTGCACGATGACCTGCTCCTCTTCGGGGAAGAGCATCGGGTCGGGTGGATCGGTGAACACGTCGGCGGCCACGACGAAGTCGGGCAGAATAGACTTGATCATGATCCCTCGTGGTGCGGCAGGGGGTCGCGGGCGAGCGGCCTCGCGCTGGTCGGCATGGGCGAGACCGGTCTTGGGCACTCTTCGTCGCGCGAGCGTCCGCCCCTCCACGGCGGAGACGGCGGGCGGGCGGTGTTCGGACGCCTACCAGAAACGGCGATAACGAAAACGCCGCCCACTGGGCGCCTTTCGTACCTCACTCGCGTGGCGATCACGTTCCAAGGGTATCGACGCGGCCGTTCCACGAGGCGTCAACGCAAATCTTTCTCGGGACGGCCCGGCGCCGGGCTAGGGCAGGGCACGGGGCACTAAGGGGTTCACGGGGGGAGACCGGGATTGAAAATGGACTCGGCTGCGGCCCGGAAGTCGTGGCCGCTCAGCGCCGCACCGGTGGCGGTTTCACCGCGCATTCGCGGCTCGCGGGCACGCGGCGTACCGTTATTCGGACACCGCCCCCGAGAATAGCTCTTTGCGAGATGCGGCGGCCCGCATTGCGGCGTCCAATGCGGTGAAAGGACGCGGCGGGAAACACGCGGCCGTCAATGCCGTCCCGGCTTCTTCCACGCGGGCCTAACCCGGCCTTCTCCGAGCGTGCTCGCCCGCACTCGCGCGCCTTACTCGCGGGCCTTCGCGAGCATGCGCGCGCGTACTCGCGAGGCGTTCTCCGCGTGTGCGCGTCCGGCGGATGCGCCCCCCCGGAGTCCGGGCGGGTCAGCCTACCAGTTCGCCCGTTTCCCCAAGGCGGTCCGCAGGCGCGAGCATGGCGCGCGCCTCGGCCAGCAGCGTCAGGGCGCGCTCCTCGTAGGTCGGGGTCTGGATCGACTTGAAGATCGCCAACGCCTGCTCGGAGTGCGCGACGGCGTGCCCGGCGTTCTCGCGGGCGATCGCCAGCTCGCCGAGCCCGAGCAGCGAACGGCCCTCGATCAGCAGGTCGCCCGTGCCCCTGGCCAGCCGCACCGCCTCGCGCAACGCCTCCTCCGCGCGGGCGGTCTCGCCCTGCCGCAGCCGGGTGACGCCGAGCCCGTGGAGGATGTACGTCTCACCGGACGGGTCGCCGATCTCGCGCACCATGGTCAGCGCCGTCTCGAAGGTCTCGACGGCCAGGTCGGGCTGCTGCCATGCCAGATAGGTATGGCCCATCCGGTACAGCACCTGAGCCTCCACCCTCTTGCTGCCGCCCTGGCGGCTGAGGGCCAGGGCCTCGGACAGCAGGGTGTCGGCGCCTTCGAGGTCGCCGGTCTCCAGCCGCAGCTGGGCCAGGTTGTGCAGCACGTACGCGGCCGCCACCTGGTCGCCGGTGCGGGTGAAGATCTTCAGCGCCCGCCGGAAGCGCTCCGTCGCCTCCTCGAACCGGCCGCTCATGCGGTCCAGCAGTCCCATGTTCTGCAGCACCAGGGCGGTGCCCTGGTCGTCGCCGACCTCGGCGAACAGGCCCAGCGCCCGCTCGTAGTCCTGCCGGGCCTCGGGAAGACGCCTCTCGGTGAGCTTCAGCGAGCCGCGCGAGTACAGCATCGCGGCCTGGCCGCGGACGTCGCCGGCCTGCCGGGTGGCCGCCAGCGCGACCTCGTGCGTCTCGCGCCAGTCGTCCAGGTACACCCGCGCCTCGAACAGGGTGACGGCGCTGATGGCCAGGTCCCACGACAGGTCGGTGAAGCCCGCGTGCGCCGCCTGGCGGATGCCGGAGACCAGCAGGGGCCGCTCACGCTCGTACCAGGCGAAGGGATCGCCCACCAGCTCGGCGGTCAGCCTGTCAGGCAGGGTCCACCGCTCGGCGCCGCTGTGGATCTGCACGTAGTCGCCGCCGTAGGCGCGGCGGTGGGCGGCCTGGGAGAGGAACAGCAGCCCGCCGAGCACCCGCCCGAGCGCGGCCTTGCGCTCGGCGGGGGACTCCTCGGCCACCAGGCGCTCGCGGGCGAACACGCGGACCAGGTCGTGGAAACGGTACGCGCCGTGCGAGCCCTGCCCGGCGGCCGCCTCGATCAGCTGGGCGTCGGCCAGTTCGTCGAACAGGTCCTCGGCCTCGAAGAACGGCGCGTCCATCAGCGCGGCGCCGGTCCAGACGGAGAAGACCCCGCTGTCGAGGATGGCCAGCCGGCGGAACAGCCGCCTGGCCCGCTCGCCGACGCTCTCGTAGGTCAGGGACAGGCTCGCCCGGATGCCCATGTCGCCGTGGTTGAGCTCGTCGAGCCGGCGTGTCTCGTCGGCGAGGCGGCTCACGAGCTGCTCGATGCGCCAGTGGGGACGGGCCGCCAGGCGGGCGCCCGCGATGCGCAGCGCGAGCGGCAGGTGCCCGCAGAGCTCGGCCAGCGCCCTGGCGGACTCGATCTCCGAACGCACCCGCTCGACGCCGGCGATGCGCCCGAGCAGCTCGATCGACTGGTCGATGTCGAAGATGCCGATGTCGACGTGGATCGCGCCGGCCAGCCCGCCCAGCCGGCTGCGGCTCGTGATGATCACCGCGGACGTGCGGGTGCCGGGGAGGAGCGGCTGGACCTGGCCCTCGCCGGCCGCGTCGTCCAGCACGATCAGCACCTTGCGGTCGGCGAGCATCGCGCGGTACATCTCGGCGCGCTCTTCCAGGCTCTCGGGCATCGCGCTGCCGGGGACGCCGAGGGCGCGCAGGAACCGTTCGAGCACGTGTGTCGGGCTGGCCTGCCGTGACGCGCCGCCGTGCAGGTCGGCGAACAGCCGGCCGTCGGGATGGCGGCCGGCCACCGTGTGCGCGGCGTGCACCGCGACGGTGGTCTTGCCGATGCCGCCCTTGCCGGCGACGATGATGATCGGCACGGCGAAGCGGCCGGGGTCCTCCTCGGCGAGCGCCAGCTCGCGCTCGATCGCGTCGATCTGCTTGCCACGCCCGGTGAAGTCGGCGATCGCGCTGGGCAGCAGGAAGGGCACCGGCGGCGCCGCGGGCGCGACCGCCGGCGGCGGCTCGTCCGCGATCTTGGCGGTCTTGCCCGGCGGGTCGAGGCTCGGATCGGCGGTCAGCACGGCGTGTTCGAGGCGCTGGAGCTGCTCGTTGGGCTCGATGCCCAGCTCCTCGATCATGGTCTCCCTGGCCAGGCGGTACACCTGCAGCGCCTCGGCCCTGCGGTCGGCGCGGTACAGCGCCAGCATGAGCTGCCCGCGCAGCCGCTCGCGCAGGGGATAGCGCTCGACGAGCCGGGTCAGCTCGCTGATCAGCTGTTCGTGCCGGCCGAGTTCGAGTTCGAGTTGGACGCAGTCCTCGTTGGTGGTCATCCGCTCTTCGGTGAGCCTGCCGGCCGCCGACTGCACCGGCCTGCTGTCGATGCCGTCCAGGGCCTCCTCGCCGCGCCACAGGGCGAGCGCGTCGCGGTAGGCCCGCACCGCCTGGTCCAGGTCGCCGGCGTCCCTGGCGCGCCGGGCGCGCAGCGAGAGGGCCTCGAAACGCTGGGCGTCGAGGCTCCCCTCCTGGACGCGGATCATGTAGCCGTGCGAACGGGTGGAGATGATGTCGGCGCTGCCGTGCGCGGAGAACAGCCGCCGCAGGGAGGAGATGCAGATCTGCACCTGGGCGCGCGCCGTGGGGGGCAGGTCGAAGCCGTAGATCGCCTCGGCGAGCCGGTCGACCGTCACGGTGCGGTTGGCGTCGAGCAGCAGGGTGGCCAGAGCGATGCGCTGCCGCGTCCCTCCGACGTCCAGTTGTTCAGTGCCCGCGACCACTTCGAGCGGCCCCAGGATCCGAAACTCCACCTGCTGACTCCTTGCCGGAAAACCCGCGGGCCACCCGGAGGTCTTCGCGTTCTCAGTCCCCGAGACCAGTATGCGCGCGCCGCTCGGGCGGGACGGCCTTTTCGGCCTTGAGCGGATCGCATGCCCGGACACGCGACGGAGCCTTGCGGCGCCGGCTCGCCCTTCTCTCTGCCTTGACCGCTTGTCTTCGCATGGTACAACTCGTCCGGCATGACAACTAGGGCATATTACCTGCGCGAAAAGGCCGTCCGTGAAGGCGGTCGTCGCCGGAGAATATCCGGTCCAGGGGTGCCCACTCCGTCGCCGGGCAGAGGCGGGTGACGGGTGGTTCGCGCCGCGTTCCCCCGGGCGCCCGTGGGCCCGCGCCGTGCCGGCACGCCGGTGGCGGCAATACGGCCGGCGGCGGAGAATACGTGCGCACCGCTATCGGTCCGGGCGTGCCACGCGTCCGTGGAATGATCAGAAGGACGCGGTCGATAACGTGGCTATTCCCCGGCCCGGACGGTAGGGGTCGCACTGGGGTTTCAGCGGGGTTCGGCGCCGGTCTAGCATCGAATCAATCGAGCTTGCAAGGATTTTTAACCGCATGAAGAGGTGATGTCTCTGGTCGCTGATTTCCTTCGCGGTAAGTCCCCACGCGGGCAAGGGCCATCGCGCGAGCGCCATTCGCACGATGGCCCTTGCTTTTCTCAGGCGAATATCACCATCGGCGCACCGTCGCCACGACGGCGGCCCGCCACAGCACCCGCGATCACGCGGCCCGGCCGCCGGTAGCCGTCTTCCGGCCGCAGCTTGAGCCCAGACGCGAGAATCGGATCTCGCGCCATGATTCCCGAGGAGTGAAGATGTCCCGCCGCCTGTTCACCTCCGAGTCGGTCACCGAGGGTCACCCGGACAAGATCGCCGACCAGATCAGCGACGCCATCCTCGACGCCATGCTCAAGGGCGACCCCACGAGCCG